>NZ_JBGSOZ010000030.1:0-8816 GCF_041738905.1 Aestuariivirga sp. | reverse complement strand
CGCAACGGGCGCGCTCGCCATCGACAACGCTCCGGGCGCTGCCCTCGATGAAAGAGCGCTGTTCCATCTGTTCAATCTGGCGCGGCAAACCTCGGGCCATGTCCTGATCGCCTGCGAGAGCGACCCCGCAAACTGGGCCGTGGCATTGCCCGACCTCGCCTCGCGGCTCAAGGCACTTCCCGTCGCCCGGCTGGAGCCGCCCGATGACGGCCTGCTCCGGGGTGTGCTGGTGAAGCTCTTCGCCGACCGGCAGCTCGCGGTGGAGGAGGCGCTGGTCTCCTACATGCTGCTGAGGATGCCGCGCTCGCTCGACGCCGCCCGCGCGCTGGTGGCCGAGATCGACCGGGTGGCGCTGGTAGAAAAGCTGCCGGTGACACGGGGGCTGGTGAGCCGGGTCTTGCTGGATCTGACCGAACCCGGAATGTTCCCCGAGTAACTGGAATGTTTCAGCATTCACCGGATCGTCATCCGGCTGTTATACTGCACGGGAAACCACACGGCCTGCCACATTCCGAAGGACAGCCATGACCGAGCAACTTCCGATCACCCACCCGGCGATCACCCTCGATACGACGTCGCGCTTCATCAACCGCGAGATTTCGTGGCTGGGCTTCAACATGCGGGTTCTGGAGGAGGCGCGGAACACCTCGCACCCCTTGCTGGAGCGGCTGCGCTTCCTGTCGATCTCCGGCAACAACCTCGATGAATTCTTCATGGTGCGCGTGGCGGGCCTTGCGGGCCAGGTCCGCGAAAAGCTGACGCAGGTGAGCGACGACGGACTGACCGCCGCGGAACAGCTCGAACGCGTCCGCAGCCTCGCGCAGGAACTGATGGCGGAGCAGGACCGGCGCTGGCACCGGCTCAAGGGTGAACTCGCGGAGAACGGCATCGCCATCACCGACGGCAGCGATCTTCATCCGCATGAAAGGGCCTGGCTCGACCAGCGCTTTCTCGAGCAGATCCTTCCCGTGGTGACGCCCATCGCCATCGATCCGGCGCATCCGTTTCCGTTCATTCCCAACCGCGGTTTCATCATCTGCCTCGAACTGAAGCGCCGGAAGGATGGAGGGCATATGAACGCGCTGCTGCCCATTCCCCAGCAGCTCGACCGTTTCGTGAGGCTGCCCGCTGCCGAGGGTTCGTCCGACGTGCGGTTCATCTCGCTCGAAAACATGCTGAGCCAGTTCATTCCGCGGCTGTTCCCCGGATATGACGTGAAGGGGCAGGGTCTGGTCCGCGTCATCCGCGACAGCGACCTTGAAATCGAGGAAGAGGCAGAGGACCTCGTGCGGGTGTTCGAGTCCGCGCTGAAGCGCCGCCGCCGTGGATCGGTCATTCGCATGGAAGTCGATGCGGCAACACCTGGCTCGCTCCGCGACTTCATCGCCGACCAGATCGACGTGCCGCTCGACGCCATCGTCGAATGCGCCGGGCTGGTCGGCTATTCCGACACCAAGCAACTGATCCTCGACGAGCGTCCCGACCTCAAGTTCAGCCCCTTCATCGCGCGGTTTCCCGAGCGTATCCGCGATCATGGCGGTGACTGTTTCGCGGCGATCCGCCAGAAGGACATCGTCGTCCATCACCCCTATGAATCCTTCGACGTCGTGGTGCAGTTCGTGCTGCAGGCGGCGAATGATCCCGATGTCGTCGCCATCAAGCAGACGCTCTACCGCACCTCGAAGGACTCGCCAATCGTTGCAGCGCTTGCCAAGGCGGCGGAAGCGGGCAAGTCGGTGATGGCGCTGGTCGAGCTCAAGGCCCGCTTCGACGAGGAAGCCAACATCCAGTGGGCGCGCGACCTCGAGCGTGCGGGCGTGCAGGTGGTTTTCGGTTTCATCGAGTTGAAGACGCATGCCAAGGTCTCGATGGTGGTGCGCCGCGAGAGCGGCATGATGCGGACCTATGTGCATTTCGGCACCGGCAACTATCATCCGATTACCGCCAAGGTTTACACCGACCTCTCGTTCTTCACCTGCGACCCGGCACTTGCCCGCGATGCCGCGCGGCTGTTCAACTTCATCACCGGCTATGCGCAGCCCGAGGAACTGGAGAAGATCTCGATCTCGCCTATCAACCTCAAGCAGCGGCTGCTGGAGAACATCGAGGCGGAAATCGCGCACGCGAAGGCCGGCCGTCCGGCGCAGATCTGGGCCAAGATGAATTCGGTAGTTGATCCGGAAATCATCGACGCGCTGTATGCCGCGAGCCAGGCAGGCGTCCAGATCGATCTCGTGGTGCGCGGCATCTGCTGCCTCAGGCCCGGCGTTCCCGGACTTTCCGAAAACATCCGTGTGAAGAGCATCATCGGGCGCTTCCTGGAGCACTCGCGAATCGTCTGCTTCGGTGCTGGCCATGCGCTGCCCCACAATAAGGCCAAGGTCTACATCAGCTCCGCCGACTGGATGCAGCGCAACCTGCACCGCCGCGTCGAGACATTGATCCCGATCGAGAACCCGACTGTCCATGACCAGATCCTCGACCAGATCATGATGGTGAACATGATGGACAACCAGCAGAGCTGGGAGTTGCTGGCGGATGGTTCGTCGCGCCGCATCGCGCCGGGACCAGAAGAAGAGCCCTTCAATGCACATGATTATTTCATGAAGAACCCGTCGTTGTCTGGACGCGGGCGCTCGCTCGCGGGTAATGTGCCGCCCGAAATCATCGAAAGACCGAAGAAGAAGGCCAAGGCGAAGACGTGAGCTGGCACAAGGGATTCAGGACCGAGCCACCGAAGTACCGCCCGGTCGCGGTGGTGGATATCGGATCGAACTCGGTGCGTCTTGTTGTCTATGACGGTTTGCGCCGGTCGCCTTCGCCGATCTTCAATGAAAAGATCCTGTGCGGCCTCGGTCGCGGCGTTGCCACCAAGGGCAAGCTGGCGGAAGACGGCATGACGCGGGCTTTGGCAGCGCTCAAGCGGTTTCGTGCGCTGGCCCGCCAGATCGGTGCCAAGCATGTCTATGCGCTGGCAACAGCCGCCGCGCGCGAGGCCAGCAACGGCGAGCAGTTCATTGCAAGAGCCGAGAAGGCGCTGGGCTGCAACATCAGCGTGCTGACCGGCAAGGAAGAGGCGCGCTATGCGGCGCTCGGCGTGATGGCCGGCATTCCCGAGGCCGACGGAATCGCGGGCGATCTCGGCGGTGGCTCGCTTGAACTCATCGACATCAAGGACGGCAAGTTGCGCGAGGGCGTGACCTTGCCCCTGGGTCCGCTGCGCCTCATGGACCTTGCGGGCGGTTCGATCGACAAGGCCAGGGAGATCGTCGACGAGACCTTCGCCAAGACCGGAATTCTGAAGTTGTTGAAGGGCCGCACCTTCTACGCGGTCGGCGGCACATGGCGCAATCTCGCCAAGCTGCACATGGCGCAAAGCCATTACGCGCTTCATGTCCTTCACTGCTACCGGTTGTCGAAGCCGCAGGCCATGTCGCTCTCCGGGCTGGTGGCCGGGCTTTCGCCCACGTCTCTCAAGGAAATTCGCGAGGTTTCCAAGAGCCGTTCCGACACGATGCCCTTCGGCGCGTTGGTGCTGGAGCGCCTTCTCGCCCACAGCGAGGCGAAGAACGTCGAGATTTCGGTCTATGGTGTCCGTGAAGGGCTGCTCTACGCAAAGCTTCCAGCCCGCAAGCGCGAAAGCGATGCGTTGCTGTCGTCGTGCTGGGACTTCGCAAGGCGCTATGCGCGCTCACCAGAGCATGAGCTGGAGCTCTGCGACTGGACCGACCAGATCTTCGGTCCCGGAAAGCTGGCCGAGACGGAACAGCAGCGGCGGCTCCGCTATGCCGCCTGCCTTCTGGCCGACATCGGCTGGCGGGCGCATCCCGACTATCGCGCCGAGCGTTCGCTATCGATGATTTCGCAAGCGGCCTTTGTCGGCATCGATCATCCGGGCCGTGTGTTTCTCGCGCTCACCGTGTTCTACCGCTACGATGGAGAGGGTGAGGAAGGCGACGACCTCGACCATCTCCTCGATGACGAAGACCACCAGCGCGCGCATCTTCTCAGCAGCATGTTCCGGCTTGCCTACATCCTCTCCGCCGCCATGCCCGGCATGCTCCCCAAGATCGGCCTGAAGATGGGGGACAACAAGACGCTGGTGCTCACGCTGCCAAAGAAGCTGGCCGATCTCGGCGGTGAGCGTGTCGACAAGCGCCTTGCCGGCCTCGCCGCCGAACTGGGCCGGACGGGCAAGGTTCTGATTAGCTGACCGCGGCCTGAATTTGTAATTTGTTGACCCTGTTTCTGGCAAACGCTGGAACTTTCCAATCATGCACGCAAGATCCTCAACTGGGAACGTTGGGGAGTTTGGCATGTCCAGGAACAACATCGTTCCGTTCCGCCGGTACGGATTCCGTTCTCGCGGCTCGCGCTTGCCGCACCGTCCGAGAATTTCGCCGGGCAGAAAGCCTCTCGCCTCGGTTACCAGGCTCAATATTGTGGCGTGGTCGATTGTGGCGGCACTGTCACTGGCTCTGTTCAGCCCCGCCGGAAGCCTGTTGGGGATCAAAGATATAATTGGAGACGGCGGTTTCTTCGGCAGCGCAATCGTGGAGGTTGTCGAAACCGGATACATCAGCGCTTGCACGTCGCGCTCAAACACCTGTGTCATCGATGGTGATACGATCCGCTATCGCGGTGAGAAGGTCAGGCTCAGCGACATGAACGCGCCCGAGATCTTTTCCCCCAGTTGCGAGAAGGAAAAGCGGCTCGGCCTTCGCGCCCGCAATCGGCTGGTGTCGATCCTCAACCACGGTGGCTTCGAAATCGTCGATGTCGGAGAAGGCTACGACAAGTATGGACGGAAACTTCGCAAGCTGAGACAGAACGGCCGGTCAGTTGGCGACATGCTTGTCGACGAGGGGCTTGCGCACAAATGGTACGGCTTCAAAAGAAGCTGGTGCTGACATCTCCAGCTATTGCCGCGTGAAGGCGTCCAGCATGTCGAAGCTGCGCCGCACGTAGTCAGCAGAGAGGTGGCGCTCGTCGCGGTAGACCAGCGTGCCGTCATCCTCCGATAGCGGGCAGCGCTCGGCGCCGCAGAGCGTGTCATATGGATCGGCGGTGCGGGCGCCGGTGCGCCGGGCAATCTCCACCAGCTTGTCGCGCATGGCGGAGGTGAGCGCCTCGGCGTCAGCGCGGGCATAGGTCTCGGGCGTCGGGCTTGGTCCGGCAGGGCAGAACCCGAGCCGCGCGCAGACCGGCAGCAGGCGGGTCGGCTGCATCACTTTCATCTCGTTCGGCGAGGGCAGCACGATCACGACATCCTTGCCGAGTGCATTCAGTTCGGCCACCTGCGTCTCGAAGTTCAGCAGGGCCCTGGCCTGCGCTTCGGGCTGATCGAGCGGCAGGAAGCGGCCATCGGCCTCGACCGTGAACTCGCTGCTGACGAGCTGTGGCACCCAGAGTGCGGCGAAGACCACGCGCTTCACCTCCGGACGGCGCACCTCGTCAAGGGCAGCCTTCAGGAAGGCAAGGCAGGTCTTGTTGCGTTCCTTGGCCACGCCGGTGACCGGCGGGCAGCCGCCGCGCGTGATGAAGGAGATGGCCAGCCGCTTGGGATCAGGCCGGGCCGCCAGTTCATCGATGCGCGGCAAGTAGTGCAGCATGTTGCTGTCGCCGATAAATACCACCTCGCCGCCCACCTGGCTCGGAAAGCGGGTGATCTCGCCCCTGAAGAATTTTTCCGTCGGGGCCGCGAAGGCGAGGCTCTCTTCGGTGGCTGCGCGCGATATGGCTTGCGCCAGGTCCGACGAGGCCAGCCGCGGCTTGAGGAGGCCCGTGGCTCCGAGCAGCCCGACTGCGCCGATCGCCAGCATGACGGCCACGAGTGCTGCGACCACGGCGCGGCCCTTGCGGTGCCTGACGGATCTTTCGACCCACACCCATGTGAGCCATGCGCAGAGGATGGAGAGAGCGATGACGATCAGGCCCGGCAGCACTCCATCGAGCGGCAGGTTGATGATGGTGGCAAAGCTCAGCAGCGGCCAGTGCCACAGATAGAGCGGATAGCTGATGAGGCCGATGAAGACCGGCACACGGCTGCCTAGAACTATGGCGTTGAAAGGCGCATTCGGGCCTGCGGCGATGACAAGTGCCGATCCGGCAACCGGCAGAAGTGCCCATGCGCCGGGGAAGGCATTGCTGTCGAGGATTGAGAAAGAGGCTGCGAGCAGAGCCGCGCCGATTCCGGACGCCGCATTGCGCAATGGCGCGCTTAAGGCGATGGAGGGTGCCGTGGCGGCGAGGAGGCCACCCACCGCAAGTTCCCAGAAGCGGGTGAAGGGCAGGTAGAAGGCCGTGTCCGGTTCGGATGCCGTGACGATGACGCAGGCCGCGAATGAGGCCGCTGCCATGGCCGCCATGGCGATCCGCGTGAAGCGGAGCGGCACCAGCATGAGCAGCAGGGGCCAGACCAGATAGAATTGTTCCTCGATCCCCAGGGACCACAGGTGCAGAAGCGGCTTGGTCAGCTTGTCGGGGTCGAAATAGTTGATCTCGGACCAGAAGGCAAAGTTGGCCGCGAAGACCACGCTTGCCGCCGTGTTGCGGCTGATCGCCAGGAACTCGTGCGGCAGGCCGGACCACCAGGCAAAGCCAAGGACCAGAGCAAGCACCAGCGCCAGCGCGGGAAAGATTCTGCGGATGCGGCGGGCATAGAATGTGACGAGCGAAAAGGCCTTCGCCGCGCGCTCCCTCAGGATGATGCCGGTGATCAGGTAGCCGGAGATGACGAAGAAGACGTCGACGCCCGCGAAGCCGCCGGGAATGGCCGCCGGGAACACATGGAAGATGACGACCGACAGGACGGCGACGGCGCGCAACCCGTCGATGTCGGGCCGGTAGGAGGCGTCCCATGCCGTGGCGGTCTTGCTCATCTGGTTTATGGTGTCCGCCGTCCGTGCCGTTCGGCCCCGTGCTACTCCGCCGCCTTCTGGACCGGCGCCGCGGACAGGACCCGCACGCGGCCGCGCTCGAAGCCAATGACGGCCTCGCCGCGCTTGATGGCGAGCGCGAGGTCGCCGAAAAGCTCGCGCCGCCAGCCCTTCATCAGGTGAACATCCGCATCGTCGCTTTCGGCGACCGCCTCGATATCCGAACTCGATGCCACGAGCTTCGGCGCAATGCCTTCCTTCTCGCAGACAACCTTGAGCGCCAGCTTGAGGACTTCGGCTGCGGCCTGGGTTGCCTCGCTCTGGTCGTCGCGGCCATCGTCGGGCTGGGGCAGGGACTTGGGGTCCATGCCAAGTCCGGCCTTCACGGCCGTGAGAAGCGCATCACCGATTCGCGATGTGCCCATGCCTCTCGGCAGCGCGCGGAGCTGGTTCAGGGCCTCGCGCGTCTGTGGCATCTGTGTCGCTACCTCCGCCACGGCATCGTCCTTCAGTATGCGGGAGCGCGGAACGTTCTTTTCGCGCGCCTCAAGCTCACGCCAGGCCGCGACCTGGACCAGAACGCCAAGCTGCTTCTTCGAGCGCAGCCTCACCTTGATGCGCTTCCAGGCATCCTCGGGCTCGGTGCGATAGGTGGCGGGATTGGTGAGGATGTTCATTTCTTCGCGCAGCCAGTGCTCGCGGCCGTTACGGTCGAGTTCGGTCTTGAGGCTTTCGTAGACCACGCGAAGATGCGTCACGTCGGCCAGCGCATAGACCAGCTGTTTTTCGCTCAAGGGCCGGCGCGACCAGTCGGTGAAGCGCGAGGACTTGTCGATCTGCGCCTTGGCAAGCCGGCGAACGATCGCCTCGTAGCCTACCTGGTCGCCGAAGCCGCAGACCATGGCGGCGATCTGCGTATCGAATACGGGATGCGGCACAATGCCTGCACGGTGGACCATGATCTCGATGTCCTGGCGCGCGGCGTGAAAGACCTTCAGAACGTCTGCATTGTTCATCAGGTCGAAGAAGGGCTTGAGGTCGAGGCCAGGTGCCAGCGGGTCGATCAGTCCGTTGAGCGTCTCGCCTGCGACTTGAATCAGGCAGAGATCAGGCCAATAGGTCGACTCCCGCATGAATTCGGTGTCGACGGTGACGAAAGCCTCGTTGGACAGTTGACTGCAGAGGGTTTCCAGCGATTCGGTGGTTGTTATCAGGTCCATTTCCGCAGGGAAGCGCGATCGCCCGCTCAGGTCAATGGTTTCGCGATAATTCTTGCAAAGGCAACAAAATCTTCTTTTAACAGTATTTTACTGAATTCTCTGGAGGCAATGTCTGAGGTGAATCGCATTCATCCAGGGTTGGCGCGGCTGGGCTGGGACTTCCAGCCGGCCGGGCTTTCCGCCGAAGGCTCAATCATTCCCTTGACTTGGGTTTTCATCCCTTGCATAACGCCGCAACTCAAAGGGCCCGGGTGATCCCCGGGCTCCTTGGCGTTTGGCTCAAGCAACGATTTTCTGCCAATCGGCAGCGAATCTGGGGGAGTGTCCCGAGTGGCAAAGGGGGCGGACTGTAAATCCGCTGCGTTATCGCTTCGAAGGTTCGAGTCCTTCTTCCCCCACCATCGCTTGAGGCCTGACGTCAGTGGGTTAAAAGGAGTTCGGACGACGGTTTTCCGGGCGGGTGTAGCTCAATGGTAGAGCAGCAGCCTTCCAAGCTGAATACGAGGGTTCGATTCCCTTCACCCGCTCCAACGTTTAAATCGCGAATGCCGCATGCGCGGCGAACAGGGTAGAGCCACGATGGGCAAAGAGAAATTCAACCGCGACAAGCCGCACTGCAACATTGGCACGATTGGTCATGTTGACCATGGCAAGACGTCGCTGACGGCTGCGATCACCAAGGTTCTGGCCGAGTCTGGCGGTGCGACTTACACGTCGT
>NZ_JBGSOZ010000193.1:0-2780 GCF_041738905.1 Aestuariivirga sp. | reverse complement strand
GTCGGTCCGGGGCTCGGCGCTGCGGCGGGAGCGGCAGCCTCCGCCGCCGGTTTCGGTGCCGGGGCCGCATCCGCCTCGCCGATCACGGCGATGGGCGTGTTCACCTTCACGTTCTCGGTGCCCGCCGGAATGAGGATGGCGGTGAGCGGTCCCTCGTCTACGGCTTCCACTTCCATCGTGGCCTTGTCGGTTTCGATCTCGGCGAGAACATCGCCGGGCTTCACCATGTCGCCCACGTTCTTGAGCCACTTGGCAAGCTTGCCCTCTTCCATGGTCGGCGAAAGAGCGGGCATGAGGATTGATGGCATGGATCAGGACTCCATCGGGTTCAGGACGTGGCGACCATCAGGACGGCGATGATCATGGCAGAAATGATGCTGGCACAGAAGCCGTGACATGGGGGGCCGCGAGCGCCGGTCTCAGGCATTCACGTAGATGTCGGTCCAGAGTTCGCTGGCATCCGGCTCCGGATCATTCTGCGCGAACTCGGCGGCTTCCGTCACCACCGTGCGGATGTCGGCGTCGATCTTCTTGAGCTCTTCCTCGGTCGCCAGCTTGGCGTTGAGGATGCGGGCCTTCACCTGCTCGATCGGGTCGTGCTCCTCGCGCATCTTCTGCACTTCTTCCTTGGAGCGGTACTTCGCCGGGTCCGACATCGAGTGGCCGCGATAGCGGTAGGTCATCATTTCCAGAATATATGGCCCCTCGCCCGAGCGGCAATGGTCGACCGCGCGTTCGGCGGCATCGCGCACCGCGCGAACGTCCATTCCGTCCACCTGCTCGAAGGGTATGCCGAATGCGGCACCGCGCGCGCCAAGCTGTTCCGCCATGGCGGTGGAGCGGCTTGCCGCCGTGCCCATGGCATAGCGGTTGTTCTCGATGATGAAGATCACGGGCAGCTTCCAGATCGAGGCCATGTTGAAGGTCTCGTAAACCTGGCCCTGGTTCGCCGCGCCATCGCCGAAATAGGCAACCGACACATTGTCGTTGCCGCGATACTTGTTGGCGAAGGCCAGCCCTGCGCCCAGCGGCACCTGCGCGCCGACGATACCGTGACCGCCGAAGAACTGCTTCTCACGGCTGAACATGTGCATGGAGCCGCCCTTGCCCTTGGACAATCCGCCGCGCCTGCCGGTTAATTCCGCCATGACACCCTTGGGGTCCATGCCGCAGGCCAGCATGTGGCCGTGGTCGCGGTAGGAGGTGATGACCTGGTCGCCGTCCTTCTGCGCCATCTGCATGCCCACCACCACGGCCTCCTGGCCGATATAGAGGTGGCAGAAGCCGCCGATGAAACCCATGCCATAAAGCTGGCCGGCCTTTTCCTCGAACCGCCGGATCAGCAGCATCTCGCGATAGGCGTGAAGTTCTTCTTCCGTGGTGAAACCGCTGTTGGTGAGATTGGTCTTCTCACCCTTGCTGAGCTTTCGCGATATATAGGCCGACTTGACCGCCATGGACGCTTCCTCCAGCCAGAAACCAATGCCATTTGCATAGCATTAAACGCTTGAGACTGCAGGCAGATTTATGGATTAACCGGATTTCAGTTTACGCCACGGATTTCATTTGGAAAATTACCGCTTGGTGAAGGCAACCACGTCGCTTGGCCGGGCCAGTTCGAGCTGACCGCGCGCCAATTCGTCAAGCAGGTCAGGATCGATGCTTTCGGGGCGCAGCAAGCCCACCTTGTGCTCAAGCCGCACCCGCTGCTGCTGGAATGTCTCGAATCTTTGGGTCAGCGCCGCCACCTTCCGCTCCAGCCCATCGCGGTAGGGATAGCCGCGCGGGCCCTCGAAGGCATGCCAGCCGAAATAGCCGAGCATGGCGCAGCAGACGCAGGTGACGACGAAATCGAAGCGGCGCATGGGAGTCTTCCGGTGATTCTCCTCGCAGATTCCGGCGGACTCGGTTAACAATCAGTCACCATACGCTTTATATTTGCTTGACCTTTCCTGTCGTCATGCCGATGTAACTCGCGGAGTTACCATTATGTTGTCCAGCAGCAGATTCATCGTCGCGGTCCACGCCATGAGTGTCCTCGCCCGGTTCACGGGCAAGGGACCCGTGTGCTCGGCCCTTGTGGCGGAGAGCGTACACACAAATCCGGTCGTCATCCGCCGTCTCATGACGGAACTGGAGAAGGTCAATCTCGTGCGCTCGGTCGCGGGCCGGTCTGGAGGCTTCGAACTGAACCGCGATGCGGGAGAGATCACGCTGGCGGACGTCTATTTCGCGGTCGAGGACGAGAACGTCTTCCGCATGCACAAGACGGACCCTCATTCGCAATGTCCCGTGGCGGCGCAACTGGGCAAGATCCTGTCTCCTCCGCTCCGTGCGGCGGAATGCGCGCTGCATTCTTCGCTGGCCAAGACGTCGATCCGCGACGTCGCCACTGCCATCGTCTGACCGGCTTACGCCCGCCTTGGCCCAGGTTCAGGCGAAGGCGTCCCTCCTCCTCAATCTTCTGGCGCTCGGCAACTTTGTCGTCGGCATGGGCGCCTTTGTCGTCATCGGCGTGGTCACGCCGATCGCGGAGGACTTGCACGTCTCCAAGGCGGATGCATCCATCATCCTCACCTCCTACGCGCTCGCCTATGCCGTGCTGTCTCCCATCGGGGCCGCCATCACGGGCAACTTGCCGCGCCGCACGGTGCTGACGGGCGCCCTGGCGATGTTCTGCCTTGGCACCATCCTGTCGGCACTCGCCTGGTCCTTGCCGCTCCTCACCGCCTCGCGCGTGCTCGTGGCGTTTGGCGCCGCACTCTACACGCCCATGTCGG
>NZ_JBGSOZ010000191.1:0-7210 GCF_041738905.1 Aestuariivirga sp. | reverse complement strand
GGCGCCGCCTGCCCCGCGCGAGAGCTTCGAAGACTTCGCCGATATCTGAGCCGATGGAGTGCAGTGAACCGGGACGGGACTGCCCGCTCTGCCCGCGCCTCGTCGCGTACCGCCATGAGCAACGGGCGCTTCACGCGGACTGGTTCAACGCGCCTGTCCCCTCCTTCGGGCAGGACGACGCCGAACTGCTCATCGTCGGCCTCGCGCCAGGCGTCCAGGGTGCCAACCGGACGGGGCGGCCCTTCACGGGCGATTTTGCCGGCGGCCTTCTTTACGCGACGCTGAACGAGTTCGGCTTTGCCGAAGGGAGTTACCGTGCCGATCCTCACGACGGCCTCACGCTGCGCCGGACCATGATCTCCAACGCCGTGCGCTGCGTGCCGCCGCAGAACAAGCCGACGCCGGCGGAGATCAGGACCTGCAACGCATTCCTCCGTGTGCGGATCGATGCGCTGCCGCGGCTGCGCGCGATCGTGGCGCTGGGCCGGATCGCGCATGACGGCATTCTCACGGCACTGGAGCAGCGCAAGGCGGCCTTCCCCTTCGGGCACGGTGCTGCGCACGAGTTGCCGGGCTTGCGGCTTTTCGACAGCTATCACTGCTCGCGCTACAACACGAACACGGGCGTTCTGACACCGCAGATGTTCAGGAACGTCTTCAGCAGCGTCCGGGACTTTCTGAGCGGCTGAAGGCGATCAACCGATCATCGCGAGAACGTCGGTCGCGTCCTGCGCGGGTTCCGGCACCGGATAGCGGAGCGCGGTGATCATTCCATCCCGCGTGATGAAGGTGAGGCGCTGCAGGTAGAGTTCGCCGCCGGTTTCGAACAAGGGCAGGCCCAGCCGCGAGGAAAAGGCACGAGCCTCGTCCGAGAGCAGCCGGAAAGTCAGGTTGTTGCGGCTCACGAAATCGCGCTGCCATTCGGTACTAAGAAGGCTCAATCCGAACAGCTTCACGCCCAGCCTGCGGAAATGCCCGTAAGCCTCTGAATAGGCAAGCGCTTGCGGTGTCGAGCCATGGGCGCCGGGGATGTGATCCCAGTTCACCGGATCGGGATGGCCGGGACGTCCCGTGAAGGGATAGCAGAAGATGACCGCGGGCCCGATGATCTTCGACAGGTTGACGGGGCTTCCCGACGTGGCCTCGAGATCGACATTGGGCATCTGCCGGCCCACCAGATGCTGCATGAAGACCATGTTACCCCTTGTCCCGCAGGAGGCGCGCGCGCTCGCGGTCCCATGAGCGTTCCTTGATCGTCTCGCGCTTGTCGTGAAGCTTCTTGCCGCGCGCCAACGCAATGTCCACCTTCACGCGGCCGCGCGGGTTGAAGAACATCTTGAGCGGAATGATAGTGAGATGCTCCTTCAGCACACCAGCCGAGAGCTTGTTGATCTCGCTCTTGTGCAGCAGCAGCTTGCGCGGCCGCTTGGGCTCGTGATTGAAGCGATTGGCCTCACGGTACTCGGGGATGTTCGAGTTGATGAGCCAGAGCTCACCGCCCTTCATCGTGGCGTAGGCTTCGGCCAGGTTGGTGTGGCCAGTACGCAATGACTTGACCTCCGAGCCTTTCAGCTCGATCCCGGCCTCGAATGCCTGCATGATTTCGTAATCATAGCGGGCCCGCCGGTTATCGGAGATAACCTTGATGCCCTCTTCCTTGCGCGACGCCTTTGCGCCGCCGCTCTTTGAACTCATGTCAGTTCAGGAGCCCGGCGTGGATCATCGCCTCGCGCACCGCCCTCTTGGTGGATTCGACCACCGGCACCATGGGAAGGCGCGCTTCCGGCTCGCACAGGCCAAGCAGGCTCGCAGCATATTTCACCGGCCCAGGGCTCGTCTCCACAAACATCGCGTGGTGCAGCGGCATCAGCCGGTCCTGCAGCCTGAGCGCTTCGGCGTAATCACCCTTCAGCGTCGCCTCCTGGAACTCCGAGCACAGGCGCGGGGCGACGTTGGCGGTGACCGAAATGCAGCCGACGCCGCCGTGGGCATTGAAGCCGAGCGCGGTGCCATCCTCGCCCGAAAGCTGGATGAAGTCTTTGCCGGACATCAGCCGCTGGCGCGAGGGCCGCGTCAGGTCGGCAGAGGCGTCCTTGGTGCCGATGATGTTCTTGCAGTCCATCACGAGGCGAGCCAGCGTCTCGACGGAAATGTTGGCCACCGTGCGGCCCGGCACATTGTAGACGATGATCGGGATGTCAACGGCATCGGCAATGGCCCGGAAATGGGCATAGAGGCCGTCCTGCGTGGGCTTGTTGTAGTAAGGAACGACCACGAGCGCGGCACTGGCGCCCGCTTCCTTGGCGTGGATCGTGTACTCGATCGCTTCCATGGTGCTGTTGGAACCCGTTCCGGCAATCACCGGAACCCTGCCCCTTGCCTCGTCGATGCAGATTTCGATGACGCGCTTGTGTTCCTCAGGCGTCAGCGTCGGGCTTTCGCCCGTGGTGCCGACGGGAACCACGCCATGCGAGCCCTGCTCGATCTGCCAGTTGACGAATTTCCGGAATGCCAGTTCATCGACCTCGCCATTCTTCATGGGCGTGATGAGCGCGGGAATGGAACCTTTGAACGGCACGGCATCTACTCCGGTAATGACTTGGAAACCATAAGGGGCCTAAAATTCGGGGAACGAAACCGCTACCCTCGAATGGTGCGGCACCTTAGACGTTTGCCCCAGCAGCGGCAAGCGCGGAGACGGGTGTCCGCCTGAGCCATCTAAACGGCACATTTGGGTTGTAGCGGCGGCAACGTGGTCTGAAAGTGAGTAGACGATTCATGCGTATAGACGCCCTTTTGCGTGTCAGCTTCCTGGCCCTCGCCGCAGTCACCGCGAGCGTGTCGCCGTCGCTTTATTCCACGACGGGAACCGTGATGGCCGAACCCAAGGTTTCGGGCCAGGCCGTGCAGGCGGCGAAACTGGCGCTGAAGGGCGATTTCGTGGCTGCGGGCCAAGCCGCCCAGAAGTCGGGTGATGGCGCCGCCATCAAGCTGGTCGAACTCATCTATCTCCGCGATCACCCCAATGATGCCGGCTACCAGCGCATCATGGCTTTCCTCGATGCGGCTCCGAAGTGGCCGCTGACCGAGTCGCTGCTGAAGCGCGCCGAACGCTCGCTCTATGTGAACGCCGAACCGGCGGATCTCATCATTTCGCACTTCAACAAGCGCAAGCCGACAACATCCGAAGGCTCGCTCGCCCTTGCGCGCGCCCTTCTCGCCACCGGTGACCGCGACGGCGCCCGGCGCCAGGTGCAGAAGGTCTGGTCCAACGCCGAGATCACCGCAGAACTCGAGAAGTCGATTGCCAGCGAATTCAGCAAGCTCCTGACGGTCGACGATCACAAGCGCCGCATGTGGCGGCTGGTCTATGCACAAGAAACCAACGCCGCCATTCGCGCGTCGAAGCGCCTGCCGGGAGAATATCAGAAGGCCGCCGCCGTGGCCCAGAAGCTGCTGCGCGGCGAGGCGGGGGCCGACAAGGCCTATTCCAAGCTGCCCTCTTCCATGCGCGAGACACTCGGCATGAAGTATGCCCTCACGCGCTTCTACCGGAAGAAGGAGAGCTACACGAAGGCCCGTGCGATCCTTGCAGCCATTCCGGGCGAGGCATCGAAGATGGGTGACGCCGAAGCCTGGTGGATCGAGCGCCGCATCGTCGCCCGCCACTCGATCGGCATCAAGACGCGCAGCAGTGCCAAGGCAGCCTATCAGATTTCGGCCGCTCACGGCTTTGCCAAGGGCGAAGAAGCGCTCGAAGGCGAATTCCTCGCAGGCTGGATTGCACTGCGCTACCTGAAGAAGCCCGAGACGGCGCTGAACCATTTCAGCCGCCTGGCCGAGATCGCCGAGTCGCGGACCGAGAAGGCTCGCGCAGGATATTGGACCGGCCGCACGCTGGAGGCCATGGGCCGCAAGGGCGACGCCAAGTCGGCCTACAAGAACGCGGCACAATACTCGACCGTCTATTACGGTCAGCTCGCCCGCGAGAAGGTCGGCCTCGGCAAGGTGCCGGAGGAGATCGAAAGCGGCAAGGCCTCTGCTGCTGCCGAAGCCAAGGTGTTCAAGGACGAAGCCGTCCGCGCCTTCAAGATGGTGGCCGAGGCCGGCGGCAAGAACGAACTCTACATGTTCCTGTGGTCCTTCGCGAACCGCTTCCAGAACGCCGATGAAATGAACGCCGCTGCCGATGTCGTGTGGACCGCGGGCGGTGCCACCATGGCTGTTCGCCTTGCCAAGGCATCCGCCGCGCGCAACATCGACATCGATTCCTGGGGCTATCCGGTGCGGGCGCTACCCGACTGGAAGCAGATCGGACCGCCCGTCGAGAAGCCTCTGGTGTTTGCGCTGGCGCGGCAGGAAAGCGAGTTCAACCCGACGGCCGGCAGCAAGGTCGGCGCGCAAGGCCTGATGCAGATCATGCCCGGCACGGCAAAGATGATCGCCAAGAAATATGGCCTCAAGTATGCCGAGGGCATGCTCAAGGGAGACCCGCCCTACAATGTGAAGCTCGGCGCCGCGCATCTGGGCGACCTCATCAACAATTTCGGCGGCTCCTATGTGCTGACCCTCGTCGCCTATAACGCCGGCCCGCGGCGCTCGCGCGAATGGGTTCAGGAATATGGCGACCTTCGCACCGGCGAGGCCGATCCGATCGACTGGGTGGAATCGATCCCGTTTCAGGAGACGCGCCAATATGTGCAGAAGGTTCTCCAGAACCTCCATGTCTACCGCTCGCGCCTTGCACCCAAGACGGTGCGGCCGATGTCGGCTGACCTGGCGCGGGGTGCGACCGGCGATGGGCTCAACGTCGCCTCGACGTCGGCTCCGCCCGAGCAGGCAGAAGCGGCTGAGGCGACCAAATGCGCCAAGGCTTCGATCGCTGACGTGCTGACGACCTGCGACTGAGCCTTGCCCTACGTCGAACACCATATTGCGACGGCCGATGGTGTCAGGATCTATGCGCGCGACCACGCGCCGGATGCCGAGGGCCTGACGCCTGCGCTGTGCCTTCCCGGCCTCACGCGCAACGCAAAGGACTTCGAGACGATCGTGCCGCATCTGTCGCGGACGCGGCGCGTGATCTCGATCGACTTCCGCGGACGCGGGCGCTCGGACCGGGCTGATCCCGCCACCTACCGCCCCGACCAGGAGGTGGCGGACACGCTGCAGGTGCTCGACCATCTTGGGATCGACAAGGTTGCCATCGTCGGAACGTCGCGCGGCGGCATTGCTGCCATGGTGATGGCGGCGCGCGCTCTCCCCCGCATCGCGGGCGTCGTGTTCAACGACATCGGCCCGAAGATCGACAAGGCCGGATTGCTCCGTATACGGATCTATCTGGGCAGCGATCCGCGTTTCACTGGCTGGGACCAGGCGGTGCAGATCCTCAAGGCCACCAATCCAGGCTTTCCGTCGCTTCACAATGAGCAGTGGATGGCCTTTGCAAGGCGCGTCTACCGTGACGAGAACGGTCTGCCGCGTGCCGACTATGATCCGGGTCTGACTGCGAATTTTCCGACGGCCGCCGACATCGAGGCCGGCAAGGTTCCGGAACTCTGGGCGCTGTTCGACATGATGGCGGATGTTCCCTCGCTCGTTCTGCGCGGCGAGTATTCGGATCTGCTCAGCGCCGCTACCGTTGCCGAGATGCAGAAACGTCACCGCAAGCTGGCCGCCGTGACGGTCGCGGATCGCGGGCATGTGCCCTTCCTCGACGAGCCGGAGAGCATCGCCGCCATCGACCAGTGGCTGGCGGAAGTAGACCGGCGCGCGAAGGCCTGAGGGCTCAGTTCTTCTTCGCGCCGAAGCGTTCTTCGAACTCGGCCTCGGCGCCTGAAGCAAGAAGCCTCGCCTGCTCCACCCATTCCTCGCGGACCACGCGGCCATTGAATTTCAGGTGGTCGTCGACCCACGCGATATGCTCGCCCGACCAGGCGGCGATCTGCTCGAAATGGAAGAACCCCAGCGTGTGCAGGATCTTTTCGTTCTTCGGCCCAACTCCACTGATACGCTGCAGATCATCCGGCTTGCCGTCGCGCGGGCCAGAGACGCCGCGCGGGCGTTCCATGCGAAGCGTGGATTCGACGGCCGCTTCAAGCGGAGCGGCGGCAATCGCGGCGGCGGCAACCGGCAGGATTTCAGCTGGCGTTGGAGGTTCTTCCGGCTCTGACACAGGCTCTGGCCTTGCCTCACTGCCGAACAGCCTCCGCGCAATGGCTCCGATGACGCAGCCGAGCAGGAAGATCGCCAGCATCCAGAGCGCCAGTTCGAGGATATAGTGGTTCATGTCGCGCGCTCCTCAGCCCTGCCTGTCGACGGCTTTGTACCAGCCCACCCAGATGCCAAGCCCAAGGGCCACGAGCATCCAGACCCAGTGGAACTGCACGACGAACCAGGAATCGTGAAAGTTGAAGAGTTCGGTCATCATCGTCTCCTACTTCACCAGCGTCAGGACAACACGGCGGTTCTTCGCCCGCGCATCGCGGGTGCGCTCCACATATTCGGGAAGCGACTCGCCCTCTCCGATGATGCCGGCGCGGACTGGCTCCACTCCTGCCGCCAGCAGCGCCTCGAGAACAACCTGTGCCCTCCGGATGCTGAGCGCCTGATTGTAGAGGCGGCCGCCAAAGTAATCCGCATGGCCCTCGATCTCGATCCTGCGATCGAGACAGTCGGGATGGATCAGAATTTTGGCAGCCCTGGCCACGATCGCCTTGTGATCTTCCGTCAGTTCCCAGCGGTCGAAACCAAAATGTATCGGCTCGATGGCCGCGAATGCTCCCTCGCAATCGAAGGATGGCGGCGGTGGTGGTGGTGGCGGCGGTGGTGGCGTAGGTGGCGGGGGCGGCGCCTCGATGTTGAGTTCCGCCGTCGAGCCATCCCTTGCGGTAGCACCGGTGGCATCGGTCGTGGTCACTGTCACATCATAGATGCCCGGCGCGATGACCTCGGAAAGCCGCAACGTCCAGCCGCCGTTTCCGTCAGACGTGAGAGCGGGGGTCTGGCCCAGCACGGCGGCAACACCGGCGCCCTCGATCGCGACCGAGAGCGTCGTGGCGGTGCCTTCGTCCCATGTGCCGCTGAGTGCGGCGGGTGATTCTGCGCCGCTGTAGGACATGACCGTCGGCACCTTCATTTCAGGCGGAGGAGGTGGTGGCGGAGGTGGCGGTGGTGGCGCCTCGATGTTGAGTTCCGCCGTCGAGCCATC
>NZ_JBGSOZ010000188.1:0-19280 GCF_041738905.1 Aestuariivirga sp. | reverse complement strand
CAGCGCAACGGCGCAGGCCGCGGCCATCGCCACAAGTGCCGTACGCAGGGCCGGCCTTGCGCTCAGGACATTCATGGCCTCAGGCGTCGTCCGCTTCTGCGATTCCGTTCAGCGCCTCGACATCGCAATCGAGTTCGCGGTCCTTCCGGGTGATCGCGCCGAGGTCGGCCAGTTCCGCAAAGGCGCGGTTGAGCTTGGGGCGGCTGGCCCCCAGAATGGCGGCGATCTCCGATTGCCCGAGGCTGAGCGTGATGCGCGCGCGGGGCGGGAGCTTGTCGCCATGGGCCTGCCGGACGGCCGCCAGCAGGAACCGCGCGAGACGGCCAGCAAGGCTGTAGAGTGCGACGGACTCGAGCTGGTAGGTCGTTTCGCGCAGGCGTCGGGTGAGGTAGCGGATAACGGTGGCCGAAAGCTGCGGGTGTTCCGCCAGCACGCGCTCCAGGGGTTTCCTCTGGATGATGAGGCCCTGTGCCGCCGTCACGGCGGTGGCATCGGCCGAGCGCGGCTCATGGTCGAGCACGCCCATCTCACCGATGGTTTCGCCGCGCGAGGCCTGCCGCAGGATGAGTTCGCGGCCCGCCGCGGTGGTGATGCTGAGCCTGATGCGGCCCGCCGACACGATGGCCAGAAAATCGCTGGCATCGCCCTGCTGGAAGATCAGCGTTCCTGTGGGCCAGTTCATGCTGGCCGAAATGTCCGCCAGCGCGCGCAAGCCCTCTGCGTCCGCTCCCTTGAAGAGCGGGCAATCGTTCAACAGTGCTGTGTTGTCGTCCTGCCGCGACATGGGTGGCTCCGATCTGATGAACAGATGATTTCGGAGAGGCCCCGGCGTGGCAAGCCCTTTGTTTTCGTGACCGTCAAAAAGAGGCCGCCGGCAAAGCCTCGGCGGCCCAAGTCCAGGGAGGAAACATCTGTGGCCGATGGAGATCAGCCGACCAGACGCTAGGTCAGGGTCCCACCAAATCCTTACTTCAAGCTTAACGATTGGTGGACGAGGCCGCAGTCCCGGGAGAGCCTGAACCGCAGAGACGGCTGGACGGGCATCCAAATCCGGTTTTGTATGGGGCCATGAGGATCGATCATCTCGTCTGGTACAATGCCGACCTGGCTCAGGGCTGCAACTTCTTCGCGGGGCATATGGATCGCGAACCGCTCTATGGCGGCGAGCATCCGGACGAAGGCACCGCCAATGCCGTGATGGCGCTTGGGGGCCAGACCTACCTCGAGATTCTGGGCCGTGATGTGAACCAGGGCGAGCAAGGGCTCGATCCGGAAGTGAAGGGGCTGAGGGGGTCCGGTCTCTATCACTGGGCGATCGGCGGGATCGGTCTGAAGGACCTTGCGGAGCGTGCTGCGAAGGCTGGCCTCGAAGGCGGGGCGCTGATGCCCGGCGGGCGCGTGAAGCCCGATGGTAAATGGCTCGGCTGGACCTGCTGGGGCCCGCGCAATCATCGTTTCGGCTCGCTCATTCCGTTCTTCATCGACTGGATGGACAGCGAGCATCCGGCGATTTCCGCACCGCTGGGCGGCCGTCTCGCCCGCCTTGAGGTCCACACGCCCGATGCCGAAGAACTGCGTCGCATCTACGCCATCCTTGGGCTTGCGGATATTCCTGTGAAGGAAAGTGCAGAGCCTTTCGTGATCGCGACGATTGAAAGCGGCAAGGGCCGGGTGGACCTGAGGTCCTTCGCGCCCGTGCCGCGTGGCTATGTCATTTGAGGGGAGAGAGACGCATGAGGCTTCAGGGCAAGCGGGTCATCATCACGGGCAGCTCCACGGGAATAGGCGCTGCGGTTGCGAAGCGGTTCCTGGAAGAGGGTGCCAAGGTGGCCGTGTGGGGCCGTAACCCCGATAATGCCTACACCATCGCGCGCGAATTGCCGGAACTGGCCAATGTGGTGGCGGTGGATGTGGCGGACGCGCCCGCGGTGGATCGCGCCTTTGCCGAGTCGCTTGCCGCACTCGGTGGACTTGATGTCCTGATCTGCAATGCGGGCATTTCCATCCGGCGGAATTTCGTCGACATCGACCGCGAGGAATTCGACCGGGTGATGAAGGTGAATGTCCACGGCGTCTTCTACGTGAGCCAGCTCGCGGCCCGTCATATGCTGCAACAGGACACGGGCGGCGCCATCCTGATGACGGCCTCGACCTCGGGCGTTACCGCCTACAGGTACTATGCCGACTACAACGCGTCCAAGGGAGCGCTCATTGCCATGATGCGGACCATGGCCATCGAACTGGCGCCGAAGATCAGGGTCAATGCCGTGAACCCCGGCTATACGATGACGCCGATGCAGGAGGGCGAATACAGCCCCGAGATGCTGGCGCGCGTCAACGGCATCATCCCAATGAAACGTCACGCGCGGCCCGAGGAAATGGCCTCGCTCTATGTCTATCTCGCCTCCGATGAAGCGGCCTATGCGTCGGGCGCCGTCTTCACGCTCGACGGTGCGGAGAGCATCGCCTCGGGTGCCGCTTATCTCTAGACGATGCGAAGATTCCGCCCGCCAAGCGATGCGAAGGAGCGGGCGCGGCAGGTGAGCACGATCACCTGCTGATTGCGGCCCGCTCGGTTGATGGCGTCGAACATCTGCTCGATCCTCGCATCGTCCGAAAAAACAAGCGCGTCGTCGAGAATGATCGGAACGTCGTGGCCCTTGTCCCGTATCATGGCGCCCATCGCCAGCCGCACCAGCACGGCGATCTGCTCCTGCGTTCCGCGCGAGAGCTTGTCGAAGACTTCGCCTGCTGGCCCCGAGCGGCGCAGGGCCGACACTGAAAATCCTTCGCCCATCTCGATCTCGGCGCGCGGGAACACGTCACCGAGGAAAGGCCGGAGATGGCGCTTCAGCGGAGCGGTCAGTTCCTCGCGGCGTTTGTCATAGGCGTCCTCGATCACCTTGCGGAGAAGCTGCAGCGTGGCAGCACGCTCGGCGTGTCGCTCGATCTCCCTCTTGGCAAGGGCGCCTTCTGCACGAAGCTCGGCCACCTTCTCACCCAGCCCATCGCCGCCCGCCGACTGCACATTGCCTTCGAGCCGCGCGATCTGGTCGCGCAACGCGTCCATCGCGGCATTGCGCCGGATCGTCGCCTGCTGAAGCCTGTCCGCCCTGATCCTGCGGCTCTCGATGTCATCCTGCCTCGGTACATTGGCGCGCTTCTCGGACAACAGCAGGGCCTTGGCACGATGTTCCGCCGCCTTGTCCTCATGGTCGCGTTCGGCCGCGGCGATCTCCTGCTGCCGCCTGTCATCGGGCAGGGACGTCAGGTCTCCAGCGAGCTGGCTTTCGAGCACCTTGATTTCCGAAGCCAACTCTGCCGACGAAATGTTGAGGCCGGACAGGCGGGCATTCTTGGTATCGAGAAAGCCCGCGATCTTTTCGCGGCTTTCGCGGAGGCCGCCGCGCTGGGCCAACAAGGTCTCGCGCTCCGCTGCGGTTTCCTCCGGCAATGGCAAGTCGGCTGAAGCAATCCCGGCCAGTTGCCGTTCTGTCTCGCTGTCAATCAGGCGAAGCTGTGCGTCAAGCCGGGCGATCTCGGCAGCCGGAGTCGGATCCTTGATTCCAAGAACCGTGCGGTCGGCCCGGAGTTCGAGCGCCGTCTGCTCAAGTGAGGTCCGCTCGGCACGCAACATTCGCAGTTCGTCCGCGCTGGCGGCGCGATGCCTTTCGAGCAATGTCTTGAGCTTGCGGGCGAGGCCCGCGCTGGCAGCGTCCGCCTGCTCGCGTGAGCCGTGCGGCGGCGTGACGGTGATGGTGGCCAGGCCGCCGACATCCACCGTCAGGGCCTCGGTGACGGCGCGCTCGGCGCTTGTGCCCAGCGCCATGCCGTTGACGGTGATCTGGACACTCTCGCTGAACGAGACCGACAGACGGGCCGCCGCTGCATCGCTCTGTATGCGGAGCATCTCGCTCTCGCGTTCCAGCGCCGCGAGAGAGGTAATTGCTGCTTCGTCCACGGTATTGGCCTGAAGGGCTGCAGCGGAGTCCTTGAGCTTGCGGTCAAGCGTGGTGAGGAGGCCGAGCCTCCGGACGATCTCGTCGCGCTGCCTCAGCTTCTCGGCAAGCCCCGCCATGCGCTGCAGAACTTGTTCCCGCGTCTCCAGTTCATTGATCTTCGAGTCGATGGCGTTGCGTTCCGCAAGTGCTCCGTCGCGAGCTAAAACCGCTGCCGCGATGTCGCTCTGCAGAGACTGGATGCTTGCCTTCAGACCTGTGATGCGGTTGCGGCTTTCATCAATCCGCCGTGCAAGGTTTCGCAGGGCTTCAAGCCTTGTCATCTGCGCTTCGCGCAGCTTCAGGGCCTGTGCCTCGTCATCGAAGAAGCGCTGCAGCGATTTCATGGCCTCCTCGCCTTCGCTGAGTTGCCTCACGGCCTCGTTCAACTCACGCGCCAGCCGTTCGGTTTCGGTCCTGTCGCTGATCCGCGTCCACTCGGCCCGCAGGCTCGCCAGCTTCTCGAGATTGCCGTCGAGTTCGGCGAGGCGCGATTCCGCCTCGATGCGTTGCAGTTCGATCGATTCGAAATGCTTCTGCACCGCGTGGAACGGGCCACCGGTCTTCGGCTTTCCACCATCGGTGACGAGCTTGCCCAGTTCTTCCCGGATATCCTCCAGGACCAAGCGTGCGCGCTCGCCGCCGACGAGCGTGCCGACCTCCTGCTGAATGACGCTGTTCAGCACCGATGCTGCACCCTCGCTGGGTTCCGGCACTTCGAATGACTGGCCCTGTTCCACCCAGAGCAATCCATAGGCCGCCGGGTCGAGCCTGGTGTCGGGCTTGATGCCGAGGATTTCCCACAGCCGTTCATCGGCATCGCGGTTCCGCGCAAGAACCGTTCCTCCCCGAGATAGCGTCGCGGAGGCCGCGCGCAGGAAGGTCTTCGATATCTCATAGGTCTCGCCGTCATGCTCGAAGCCCAGCGTGATGGCGACAGGAAGCGAGAGCCCATCGGTTGCAAGCCGCTTCACGTCTTCGCGCGTGGTGTTGTGGCGCTCGAAGACGCAGGTGCGGATGGCGCGGAACAGTGTCGATTTTCCGGCCTCGTTGGAGGCGGACAGGATGTTCACGCCCGGTCCCAGTCCTTCGAGAAGCGTGGGCGTCCCGAAGCGGCCGACGCCTTCGACCCTCACATGCAGGAGGTTCATGGCGCGCGCTCCGGCAGGGCTGAGCGTGTCATCAGGAACATCTGGACCAACGCCTCGCCGGCGCGGTGGCGCTCCAGTTCGGTGAGAGCCGGATCGGCGGCCAATGCCTGCAACGTGCCCGCTGCCTCGCGCAGCACGCCCTGGAAGTCGATGCGCTCGAAGTCCTCCTCCGTCGGGCGAACGGAGAGGCGGTCGAGATCAACCTCGAGCCAGAACATCGCGGCCTCGATCTGCGCCAGCCGCTGCCCGGCCACCGCGCGCGCGTCAAGCGGCAAGGCGCCGTCAAGCGCCAGCCGCATGATGGTGGACGAAAGATCGGGCCTGACGCGGATCTGCGCTTCGATCCCGTCCATGTCGGCGAGCGAGGATACTGTCTCCGTCTGGCTGATCCAGCGGTAGGTGCCGGTGCGCCTCGGGCTCACGGTGGGCGGCGCGCCTGCGCCTGCGATCTCGACCAGCAGTACCTGGCCCAGTTCCTGGCTGTTGAAGCGGTCGGCCTCCGGGGTGCCGGCATACCACGTGGCGGGCCCCACCTGCATCGTGCGGTGCCAGTCGCCCAGCGCCAGATAGTCAAGGCCGGCGCGCTTGGTCCGGTCGGGCGCGATGGGGTTGTTGGCTTCGCCGCCTGAATCGAATCCGGTGATGGAGCCATGGGCGAGGCCGATGCGGATGAGGCCCTCACTGGTCGCAGCGCCATCCATCCATTCGGAAAGGTCGTTGACCTCGCTCTTCCGGCGGAGCGGCGCGGGGAGCAGGACCGCGTCCGCGCCCAGGGGTGCCGGTTCGGGTGCCAGATGAAGGTGGACATTGGGGGGCAAGCCGATGGACGCGATACGGTCCCAGAGGCCCTGGCCGCGGTGCGGGTCATGATTGCCGGGGATGACGTGCCATGCCACACCCGTGAAGCCGCGCATGCGTTCCAGCGGTTCCAGAAGCGTCTTCTGCACGGGCTGGTCGTTGTCGTAGAGGTCGCCGGCGATCAGCACATGGCCTGCCGCTTCGTCCATGGCGAGCCTGCCAATCGCCTCGATGGCGGAGAGCCGCGCCTGACGCAGCACGCTTTCCTTTTCGCCGAAATTCCGGAAAGGCTTGCCGATCTGCCAGTCCGCCGTATGGATGACTCTCATGGTGCCAGAATTGGAGGCTTGCCGCGCGCCCGTCAACCGCTTGTGCGCCGGGACTGATTTTTATGGCAAAAGACCACGAGTCTATCCATATCATCTCGCGAAAGACGGAGGGTTTCCATGTCACTGCTGCTGAACATCATCTGGATACTTATGGGCGGCGCCTGGATGGCGCTGGGCTGGCTCATCGCGGCTGCGATCATGGCGGTGACTATCGTCGGAATTCCGTGGGCGAGGGCCGCGATCAATATCGCGCTCTATACGCTGATGCCATTCGGCTACAGCGCGGTTCCGCGTGACCACTACACGGGGCAAGAGGATATCGGCACGGGAGCGCTCGGCACCATTGGCAATATCCTGTGGTTCGTGCTCGCCGGCTGGTGGCTGGCGCTCGGCCATCTGATCACGGCGGTGCTGTGGGCCGTCACCATCATCGGCTTGCCCTTCGCATGGGCACACCTCAAGCTTGCCGGCATTGCGCTCTGGCCCATCGGCAAGATGATCGTGCCGAACGACCAGAGATACCCCGCGCCGCGCGTCTGATCAGGTCAGCGTAAAATCCGATCCCGGCACCGTGGCCTTGGCGATCGCCTGGACATCCCAGGCGATCCCAAGGCCCGGTTCGTCCGACGGGATGGCATGGCCATCCTCGATCTTCATCACTTCCGTGGTGAGCGAGTCGATCTGCGGAATATATTCAACCCACCGCGCATTGGGCACGGCGGCGCAGAGCGAAACGTGAAGCTCCATCAGGAAATGCGGGCAGACCGGCACGTTGAAGCATTCGGCCAGATGGGCGACCTTCAGCCACGGCGTGATGCCGCCGATCCGCGCGACATCGACCTGCACGATCGAGCACCCGCCGCGTTCCAAGTACTCGCGGAAATGCAAATGGCTGTAGAGGCTCTCGCCCACGGCGATGGGAATGGTCGTGCTTTGTGACAGGCGGACGTGGCCGTTGATATCGTCAGCCGTCAGCGGTTCCTCGAACCACGCGATGTCGAGCGGCGTTAGGCAGCGTGCGCGCCTGATCGCCTCGTCGATGGTGAAGCGCTGGTTGGCATCCGTCATGATCTCGAAAGCGGGGCCCACCGCCTCGCGCACAGCCTGCAGCCGCGCAACATCCTCCGACACATGCGGACGGCCGACCTTGATCTTCGAGCCGCCGAAGCCCTTGGCCTTGGCCTGCAGGGCATCGTCCACCAGTGCGGGTGTGTCGATGTGGAGCCAGCCGCCTTCGGTGGTGTAGAGCGGCACGCGGGCTTGTGCACCGCCCGCCATGCGGTGAAGCGGTTCACCGTGGCGGCGGCACTTCAGGTCCCAGAGCGCGGTGTCGATGGCAGCCAGCGCCAGAGACGTGATGGCACCGACCGTCGTCGCATGCGTGAGGAAATAGAGATCGCGCCAGATGCGCTCGATTTCGAGTGACTCGCGGCCAATGAGGGCCGGGCCCAGCGTGCGGCGGATCAGTTCCATGATCGAGGGGCCGCCGGTGCCAATCGTATAGGTGTAGCCGGTGCCCACCACGCCATCGGCATCGTAGATCCGGATGATGGGCGTTTCCTGGCTGACGAAGGACTGGATGGCGTCGGTGCGCTTCACCTTCGGCTGCAAGTCCACCATCAGCGCTTCGACGCGGGTGATCTTTGCCATGTCAGTGCACCTTTCCAGCACGGAACGCATCGACCGTCCGCATCACGCCGCGCAGTTCGGCGAGACCTTTCAGCCTGCCGATGCAGGAATAGCCGGGGTTCACGCGCTTGCCGATGTCATCGACGATCAGGTGGCCATGGTCGGGCCGCATCGGGATCTCGCGGGACTCCGCCGTCTCGACATCTCGGAGTGCGGCCACCACGCCGATCATGTCGGTATCGCCATCGAGATGTTCGGCTTCGTAGAAGGACCCGTCAGCTTCCCGCGTGGTGTTGCGCAGGTGCGCGAAATGGATGCGGGGGGCAAAGGCTTTCGCCATCTTCACGAGATCATTCGTCGGGTTGGCACCATAGGAGCCGGTGCAAAGTGTGACCCCATTGGCAGGGCTCGGCACTGCATCGAAAAGCTTCTGCGTGTCGGATTGCGTCGAGTTCACGCGCGGCAGGCCGAAAAGCGGGAGGGGCGGATCGTCTGGATGGATGGCGAGCTTGACGCCAACTTCCTCAGCCGTTTCGGCGATCTCGCCCACGAACTGGAAGAGATTCTGGCGGAGGCCCTCGACAGTGATGTCACGGTATTCATCAAGCTGCTTCGTGAAGCTCGCGCGGTCATAGACCGTTTCACGCGCCGGCACCCAGTCGATCAGGTTGCGCTCAAGTTGCGCGAGCTTGCTTTCGGGCCATGAGGCGAGGCGCTTCCTTGCCTCCGCGATGCGCTCCGCCGGATGATCCGCTTCCGCATGCCGCCGCTTCAGCACCAGCACGTCATAGGCGCAGAAGTCCACGATGTCGAAGCGCAGCGCCGTTCCTCCATTGGGCAAGGGCCAGTCGAGGTCGGTGCGAGTCCAGTCGGTGATGGCCATGAAATTATAGCAGCACACCTTGATGCCGGCCTTGGCCACCGCGCGGATCGATGCCTTGTGATTGTCGATCTTCTGGCGGAAATCTCCGGTGCGGGTCTTGATCGCTTCGGGAACGGCGATCGATTCGACCACGTCCCATGTGAGGCCAGCGCTTTCGATCACGGCCTTGCGTTTCATCACTTCATCGTCGGTCCAGGCCTGCCCGCGATTCATGTGGTGCAGGGCAGACACGATGCCGACTGCACTCGCCTGCTTCACATGCGCGAGCGTTGCCGGATCGTCGGGGCCGAACCAGCGCCAGGTCTGTTTCATGGATGCGAGCTCCGGAAGGTTTCGTAAGTCTTCTGGCTGCCGTGGCGGATCAGGCTGTCGAGCGCCTGCGTGACGGCTTTCACGAAGTCTGGATTTGCGGGAAGATCCTTGCCGAAGATCTTCTCGACGCCGAGAAGTGCCGTTGCGAGCTTCGGCGCATCGAGACCCGCCATATCAGCTCGGCTGCGCAATTCATCACGTAAAGGGTCGCGGACATCGATGGGCGCTCCCTTTTCGTCGATGCCGGTCACATAACGCATCCATGCGGCGACGCCGAGCGCCAGGCCGTCGATGGATTGCCCTGCATTCATCCGTTCACGGATGGTGTCGAGCAGGCGCTGCGGCAGTTTCTGGGAGCCGTCCATGGCGATCTGCCATGTGCGATGCTTTAGGCCGGGGTTGCGAAAGCGTCGGAGCAGGGCTTCCTTGTACGCACCAATGTCAGCACCTGGTGGAACGGCGAGCGTCGATGTCACTTCGCTGTGCATGAGGTGGGCGACGAAATGGGCGAGTGCTGGATCGTTCATGCAGTCGGCGATGGTCTCCCGGCCTGCGAGATACCCAAGATAGGACATCGAGGAATGCGCGCCGTTGAGGAGCCGCAGCTTCATCAACTCGAATGGTACGATATCATCCACGAAGGTTGCGGACCATTCCGGCCGGCCTTGCGGAAACCGGTCCTCGACCACCCAGTTGTTGTAAACTTCGGTGACGACGGGCCACGCATCGTCAAGGCCCGTCGCGGCGGCCACGCGCGCGCGGTCGGCGTCGGTCGTGGCGGGAACGATGCGGTCAATCATGGTGGCGGGGAAGGAGACGTTGTCTGCAACATAGACGCCCAGCGCGGGGTCGATGAGTTGCGCCAATCGCGTCACCACCTTTGCTACCGTGCGGCCATTGGCGGGAAGATTGTCGCAACAGAGCACCGTGAAGGGCGGCAAATTGCGCGTGTGCCTTTCCCGCAGTGCCGCGACGAGGAAACCCGGTGCCGAGCGCGGCCGCTCGGGGTGAGCGAGATCGTGGATGATGTCGGGATGCTGCTCGTTCAATTCGCCCGTTGCCGGATCGTGGCAATAGCCTTTCTCGGTGACGGTGAGCGACACGATCTTGACCGAGGGCCTGCACATGGCGCGGATGAGCGTCGCCGGGTTTTCTGGCGCCACCAGCACATCGCGCAATGCGCCCAGCACGCGGAAGCGCTCACCCGTCTCGTCGCTCTCGGCAATCGTATAGAGATAGTCCTGCGGCTTCAGCGCATCTCGCGTGTCGGAGGAGCGCAGGCTGGCGCCGATGGTGCCCCAGCGCATGTCGCCCTTGCGGATCGCCTCGTCGGTGTAATCCGCCTGATGCGCTCGGTGGAAGGCACCCACACCCAGATGAACGATTCCGATGTCAAGGTCCGAGGGATCGTAGGCAAGTGTCTTGCAGGTCTTGCGCGAGAGCCTTGTCATCAGGCCGCCTTTCGTCCGTGAATCAGCGCCATGATAGCCGTGCTCACGCGTTCATAGTTACGGTCGTTCTCGACCATGCCCCTGATCTTGTAACCGTCCATCACGGCCACGCGGTCCGCCACGTCGACCATCTCGGTGAGGTCGGAAGTGATCAGGAGAACCGCGGTGCCGCTTTCGGCCAGTTCATGGATCAGGTCGTGGAGATAGGCCTTGGTCTTGATGTCGATGCCGACCGAAGGCTCGTCGATGATGAGGAGCTTCACGCCCGCTGCGATCCATTTTGCGACCGATACCTTTTGCTGGTTGCCGCCGGAGAGATTTCCGATGGTCTGGTCGAGCGAAGGCGTTTTCACTTCGAGCTTTCGCAATACGGGTCCAACTTTGGTGGCCACTGTCGCATCACGCAGGAAGCCCAGCGATGTCGCGAGCTTCTTCCAAATGGTGATGCCCGCATTGGCGAGCACAGAATGAAGCAGGATCAGTCCTTCGCCCTTGCGGTCCTCGCTGACATATCCGATGCCGAGAGCCAGGCCTTCGGCAACCGAGCCGATCTTCACCGGCTTGCCACCGACGATGATGTCGCCACCGGTCTGCGGTGACAGGCCCAGCACCGCCTTGGCGAGTTCGCTGCGGCCCGCGCCGACGAGGCCGTAGAGTCCGAGAATTTCTCCGGGTCGCACAGAGAGCGAGACAGCCGCGTGACCGGCGGCGGAAGAATAGTTCTTCAACTCGAAAAAGGGCGCGGCCTGCGGTGCTACGCGCGGCGCCCGCTTCGAGATGCGCTCGGCGCGTCCGATCATCATCTGCACAACGTCCTGCCGGGTGAGCGACTTGAGCTCGGCGCTGTTGCACGCATTGCGGCCATCGCGCAGCACGGTGACGGTGTCGCAGATGTCGAACACTTCCTCGAGCTTGTGGCTGACAAAACCGATGGCCACGCCATCATCCCTGAGCTTCCGCAGGATACGGAACAGCACCTGCGCCTCGCTGGGCGTGAGTGACGCGGTGGGCTCGTCCAGCAGCAGCACGCGGGACTTGAGCGACAGCGCCTTGCCGATCTCGACAAGCTGCATCTGGGCCACGCTCAATCGCGAGACGGGCATCATGGGGTCGATGTCGAGGTCGAGCTGCTTCAGCCAAAACCGCGCTTCGGCGGCAATGGCGGAATAGTCGACGGATGACAGCGAATGCCTGCCCAGGCGGTCGAGCATGATGTTCTCTGCGACCGAGAAGCGCGCCACCAGGTTGCGTTCCTGGTGCACCACACCGAGGCCGCCTGCCGCCGCCTGCCGCGGGGGGTTTGCGAAACGGACGCTGCGGCCTTCCATGGTGATCTCGCCCGCGTCCGCGCGGTGAATGCCGGTCATGATCTTGATGAGGGTGGATTTGCCAGCGCCATTCTCGCCCAAAAGCGCGTGGACCGAACCGCCCGTCAGGGTCATCGAGACATCGTCCAGCGCCTTCACGCCGGGGAATGACTTGCTGACATGCGAAACATGGAGCGCCGTCATGTCAGGCGTTCCGTTCGTTGAGGCGCGCCACGCGGAGTTCGCGCAACCGGTTGATACCGACGGCCCAGAGTATCAACCCGCCCAGCACGATCTGCACGACGAAGGGATCGATGGCGAAGAGCACAAGGGCCTGCGTGATGATGGCGATGATGACCACACCGAAGAACGTGCCCGCCACGCTCACATGGCCGCCCGCCAGCACCGCCCCGCCGATGACGGGCGCCGCGAAGGAGGAGATCAGCCAGTCGTCGCCAATGGTAGGCTGGCCGATCTGGAGCCTCGCCACCAGCATCATGCCGGCAACTGCTGCCATGAGGCCCGAGATCGCGTGGGCCCAGATGACCGTGGCGGTCACGTTGATGCCGGAGAGTTCGGCTGCCGTGCGGTTGCTGCCGATGGCGAGGATGTAGCGGCCAATGCGCAGGCGGTTGAACAGGTACCACATGCCCACCGATGCAATCACCATGGGAACGATCAGCCACGGGATTGGACCGAATACAGCGAGGTTGCCGAAGTCCTTCACGGCCTGCGGCACGCCATAGAACGGCTGTGCCTCGGTGATGCCGAGGTTGATGCCCTTGAAGATCTGCAATCCGGCAAGCGTGATGATGAAGGCCGAGATGCCGGTGCGTGCGATGACGAAGCCTGAAGCCGCGCCCGCCGCCATGCCGATGGCAAGGCCGACGAGAACTGCGATAAACGGCGGCACGCCGTAAAGCTCCATCACCGCGACAAAGCTGATGGCGACGAGGCCGCCGAAGGCGCCGAGCGCCAGGTTCATCTGCCCGATGGCGATGATGACGAGCTGGCCGAGTGCGATCACCATGTTGACGGCGATGGCCGAGAGCAGCACGAAGATGTTGAAGGGCGACAGGAAGCTCGGATGGAACAGCGAGATGCCGATGATGGCCGCGAGGCAGACGAGGGCAGGGCCGACCCAGTCATTGTCGAAGATGCCGGTAAAGGAGAGTTTCATCAGATCATTCCCCGTGCGCGCAGCACCTGCTGGCGGAAGCGGTCGGCCAGCACGGCCAGCAGCAGCATCAGCCCCAGGCAGGCGAGGATCCAGAATTCGCCGACGCGCATGAGGAGCAGCCCGCTGGTCATGATGGTGACGAAGGTGGCACCGAGCAACGTGCCGATGACCGATACCCGCCCGCCCGACAGCAGCGTGCCGCCCAGCACGGGTGCCAGGAATGCGGGGAGCAGCCAGTCCTGCCCGAGTTGGCCCGCCATCGACGGCACTGCAGCGCCCGTCCGTGCGGTGAGCATCAGCCCTGCGAGCGCTGCCAGCGCCCCGGTGAGCATGTGGCAGGAGACGATGACGCGGCCAGTGCGGATGCCGGACAATTTGGCCGCCTTCGGATTGGCGCCCGCCGCGAGCATTTGCCGGCCCAGCACCGTGTAGCGGTAGAAGACGCTCAGGGCCGCGCAGATCACCAGCGTCACGATCAGCAGGACCGAGACCTTGCCGCCGAGGCGCAGCTTGCCCATGGCCGGCACGGCAGCCGGGAGTTCATTAAAGGATTGCGCCTGGGTCAGGAAGATCATCACGCCGAAGAAGATGCTCATGGAGGCGAGCGTGATGATGAAGCTGTGGACGCCGGAGCGCACCACGGCATAGCCGTTGATGAAGCCGAGGCCAGCGCCAAACAGGATGGCGGCGGGAATGGCGAATGCCAAAGGCACGCCCACGCTTTGTGCAAGGTAGCCGAAGACCATGGCGGCGCAGACGCCGATGGCGCCCACCGAAAGATCGAGCCCCCCCGTCACGATCACCGCCATCATGGCGAGGCCGATCATGGTGTCGATGCCGATCTGGCGGCCGATGGTGAAGAGGCTGAAGGGAGAGACGAAGCCGGGAAGCGATACCGCGAAGGCCGAGAAGGCGAGGGCGATCAACACCGCGAGGCCGAACTCGTTCGACAGCAGCAGACGGACGAGACCAGAGCCGCGCCGGTGTTCCGGCACGGTGTCGTCGCGGAGTGAGGAGATGGCGTCAGTCATTCAGGTCCTCTTCCTTATCCCTTTGCTGGAGAAGGTGGCGCAGAACGCCGTCTCGCGCCGCTGGCGCGATCCACCTTCTCCCGCAAGGGGAGAAGGTGCAATCGTGTTTGCCGCCATTACTGGCAGGTCATGAAGTCCTTCTCGAAATTCGCGAGAATGTCCTTGGTGATGCCGCGCATGGCGTCGACGTAGGTGTCGGCTGTCGAGGCGTCGACGAAGACGGTGCCGCTGTCCACGAACTTCGCGGTCAGTGCGTTCGACTTCCACGGCGCGTCGGCCTTCAGCGTGCAGCCGGTGCGCAGCTTGTCGAGCACGTAGGAGCCGAGATAGCCCTGACCATAGGGATTCTGCAGCATGGTGCCGTTGACGAAGCCGTCCTTGATCGCGGCGAGCACCACTTCATCGTGGTCGATGCCGACCATCTTGATGCGCTTGTCGCCGATCTTGCGGAGCGAGTTCGCCGCGGTGACGGCGGGAACCCATGCAGTGGTCACGATGCCGTCGACGCCGGCCGCGTTGGCGGCGAGATAGGCGTTGATCTTCTCTTCGGCGGGCTGCGGCGCGTCGATGTCGGCGATGACCTGAACGACGGTGACGGCGCCGTTGGTCTCATCAGCCGCCTTCTGGACAGCGTCAATACGGAGCTGCGTGTTGGGGTCGACGAGGAAGCCGGTGAAATGCGCGATCTTGCCCTTGCCGCCCATCGCCTTGATGAGTTCCTTGGTGCCGAGATAGGCGGAATTGCCGGTATCAGTGCCCATGCAGAACAGGGCGGGTGTCGGGTCCTTCAGGCAGCCGGCGGTGGCGATGGCCTGACCGCCGTTGTCGACGATTTCAGAAACGGTGGCGTTGGTGCCCACCGCGTCGCCGGGGAAGATCAGGAAGGAATTGTAGCCCTGCGTGAGCAGGCTTTCGAGCAGCTGGCTCTGCTGGGCGAGTTCCCACTTCTGCGGCACGCGATAGTCGCCGGCGCCCAGGTTGAAGTCCTTCATGGCGTCCTTGCCGGCCTGTTCCCAGGCCGAGAAATAGGGGTGCGGGCCGCCCGGAACGAGCGCCACCTTGGTGCCCGGATCGGCGTGAGCAGAGGTTAGGACGGCCGAGCCCAAAAGCGCAGCGGCCACCAGCTTAGCAACTGATTTCATGACATTTTCTCCCATCGGCGGCATGCAGAAAGACATTGATCTTTTGGCCGCGTGGCTGCATGCTAGTATACAAGATGGTCGCTCACAAGACGGAATTCGCAGCGATTGCAGCGGCACCGGTAACCGCCGGGGCTGCGCGCGTGCTCGACCGCAGGCTGCCCGCCGCCGAGCAGATCTACCAGCTCCTGCGCGAGGAGATCATCACCTGCCGCCTCGTTCCGGGAGAGGCGATCAGCGAGAACCGCATCTGCGGCATGTTCAGCGTGTCGCGCTCGCCGGTTCGGATCGCGCTCACGCGGCTGGCGGAAGACGGCCTCATCGACATCTTCCCGCAGCGCGGAAGCTTCGTCGCTCCCATCCGCATGAGGAAAGTGATCGAGAGCCAGTTCGCGCGGACAGCGCTCGAGATCGCGCTGGTCGAGGTCGCGGCCAAAGCCTGGACGGAGGCCAACGCGGCCGAGGCCCATGCCAATCTCGCCGACCAGAAGCGCCATGCGGCAGGTGGTGAGGCGTGGGAGTTCTATCTCGACAACGAGCGCTTCCACCAGATGATCGCGCGCGCCGCCGGGCTTGAAGGCGTGTGGGCCACGGTGCAAAGTGTCAAGATGCTGTGGGACCGTGTGGGCCATCTTGCCAACCGCGTCTCGGGCCACCGCGAGGAGATCATCGCGGAGCATGAGGCCATCGTCGAGGCGCTGGATGCCCGCGATGAGAAGCGCGCGGTGAAGGCCATGAAGCTTCACCTGCGCTCGGTGTTCAACGCAATTGCAAGGCTCCGGCCGTTACACGAGGATTATTTCACCGATGGCTGACATGATGCGCGCCGTTCTCTGCGCCAACCCGCGCGAGCTTCACCTGATCGAGCGGCCTGTGCCGGTGCCGGGGCAAGGCGAGGCGCTGGTGCGCATCCGCCGCATCGGCGTGTGCGGCACCGACATGCACATCTGGCAGGGCAACCAGCCTTACTTCGCCTATCCGCGCGTGATGGGCCATGAACTCTCGGGCGAGATCGTGGAGGCGCCGAAGGGCTCAAGTCTCAAGGCGGGCGACCATGTCTATGTGGTGCCCTATCTCCATTGCGGAACATGCGTCGCCTGCCGGGTGGGCCGCACCAATTGCTGCACCAGCCTCAAGGTGCTGGGCGTCCACATCGACGGCGGCATGTGCGAGTACATGGCCATCCCCGAGACGCATCTGTTCAAGGCCGAAGGCATCACGCTGGACGAAGCCGCGATGGTGGAATTCCTGGCGATTGGCGCTCATGCGGTGGCGCGGGCAAAAGTGGGGGAGCGCCAGCGCGTGCTGGTGGCCGGCAGCGGACCCATCGGCGTGGGCGTCGCCCTCTTCGCGCAATTGAACGGCGCGGAGGTGACCGTCATCGACGGCCGGGCCGACCGCCTGGCCTTCGCCACCAACACGCTGAAGGTGGCCCACGCGATTGCGCTGGGGCCGGACGACGTGGAGCAGATGAAGACGCTCACCCATGGCGAATTCTACCATCATGTGTTCGACTGCACGGGCAGCCCCAAGGCCATGGAGCGCGGCTTCGCCTTCGTGGCGCATGGCGGCACCTATGTGCTGCTGTCGATCGTGCAGGGCAACATCAGTTTCAGCGACCCGGAATTCCACAAGCGCGAGACGACGCTGCTTTCATCGCGCAACGCCCAGCTCGCTGACTTCGCCACCGTGATGACCGCCATGCGCGAGGGCCACGTGCCCACCAAAGCCATCAACACCCACCGCGCGCCTTTGTGGGACGTCGGTACGAAAATGCCGGAATGGATCAGCCCGGAGGCGGGGACGGTGAAGGGGTTGCTGGAGGTTTAGGCAAGCTCAGGTACGCTAGATTGAGTTAATTTCGATACGGCCAACCTTTGTCTGTTTCGATTTCGCAATTCAATTTCAGAAATTCGGCTCTTGACGTCAACCATCGTCGGTCGATGTCTCGTCGTTCAATGACATCTTCCTGGAGTTGTTGCGCGATCCTGTGAAGAGCAAATGTGAGGTCAATCAGTATACTGACAGCAAGTTTGGGATAAGCAGAAATGGTTGAGTTCGCTGGGATCGATAGCACATTGTTTTCTAATCTGTTCAGCGAATCCTCAAAGGATAGGGGCTGATTGACTTGTATATGCCCAAAACCATAGAAGTTTGACTTTTGACGACCCGCTGAATAGGCCTTTCCCGGTGAGTAATTGGCTATATTTCGCAAATCGGATGGCCAAGCGTCACCGAGACGATCAAATGTCAATTCAAGAGTTCGGAATAACCGTTCCTCATCAGGATTGGAATTCCCTGAAATTTCTCGAAGTGCCTTAATCCTCTCGAATAGCACTTTCCATAAGAGCTCGTGTAGTCTGGATTCTCTGGATTTTGAGACTTCAAAGCTAAGAAGATTAGGCGTATTGGAATTAGTACATACCAATATATATGCACCAGCTCCGGGCGACGGATCGTTCGACCCTGAAATCAAATGGAGATCAGCAATAGTGGTCTTGTTTAGAAAAACAACAGTTCTACTTGTCATTCTTGTAAAGCTAAGTGCCAGAAAGAATGCCCAATAGTAGAAAGTTACACAAAGCCAGGCCGCACTGTACCACCTTCCCGCATTTAGTTGATTTCGTGCTGTTACTGCGTGCTCAGTAGCCGCATCCAAAAATAGAGCTGACTCAGAAAGTAGTACCTTTGCGATCTCTGACTGCGGGGCTAAGAACGCTAGGGATTTTCTATGCGAACTGACCGATGGAATGATAACGCCAGACCTGTACCATTCTGCTAATGTGCTCGGTTTATTGCGCGACAAAGATGTTCCTTTCGGGAACACGGCCAGCGCTTCTTGACGAAGCTGTTGCCATGCAAGACCTTGCGGAAGAGTCAAAGCATTTCTTCTCCGATTGATCTCTTTGATTTCAAAGTTGATTGCATTAAAAGGGCTATTGATTTCTTGTCTAGCAAAGATTTTCCGCCGGTTCCATTATAGTTTAGCTTTGCTAGTGGACGAATTATCTTCTGTATTGAGTTCTGCTTGGCGTCTTTTGCCACAGCAATTGAATTTTCTACGATGAGATCAAACATTGCGAATATTGCTTCGAAGAAAGCTGACTTCACCAGAAGAGCCTTGTCAAGAATCTCAGCGTCGAATGCGTTGAGATAATTGAGAATGAGTTTGTACTTTTGTGAGTCAGTCAGGTCACCCAGAACGCTTCCATTTATAATGGGGCCCAACGCCCGATTGAATGTCACTCGAGATAACTTTCCAGTTACACTTTTGTTTGAACTAAGTTTTCCCGTAAGTGGGCTTGCTGAATCCATGTTTAATTTGTCGAAGAGCGAACGTAGTGACTGTTCAAGCGTGGATTCTTGTTGGGCGAGTTGTTTGATGTCCAGCAATAGGGCAGCTGGCACGCCGCGTTGCGTTGTATTGATGTCAATGAAGAGTTTTGCCTCTTCTGTGCGAGTTAATACCAATCCGCATTGGTCACGACCCGTGTGCCCAGTCCCTGAGACCGATGGACATGATGCGCCATGGTTGGGCGATGAGCTTGTTCCAAGCGAAGCAGCAGTGGTCGAGGATGTCCTCGTAGGATTTGAAGATCCTGTTGGACAGCCAGTTGTCGCGTATGAACTGCCAGAGGTTCTCAGCCGGATTGAGCTCGGGGCATTTGGGCGGCAGTGCCAGCAGCGTGATGTTGGAGGGAACTCTGAGCCGCGCCGACATATGCCAGCCAGCCTGATCGAGGAGCAGCACGGCGTGGCGGCCGGGTGCCACTTCGGCAGAGATTTCGGCAAGGTGCAGGTTCATCGCCTGGATGTTGCAGGCTGGCAAGACAAGTGCGGCACCCTTTCCCTCGTAAGGGCAAATGGCGCCAAAGATGTAGGCGGACGCTGTCCGCTGATCTCTTGGCGCTGATGGGCGGGTGCCGCGTTTTGGGGGATGTCCCGTACTCTGTTGAAAATGCCAAGGCTGGCGTCGCTGGTTGAACCTTATGCAGCATCGGCCAAGCGGTCAACTGCATGGGAGGCTGGCTGCTCGGTCCGATGGTTTTGAAGTGCGGCCTTGAGGATTGGC
>NZ_JBGSOZ010000181.1:0-2066 GCF_041738905.1 Aestuariivirga sp. | reverse complement strand
TCAATGGGGCCTTGGACCCACGGCGGTTGCTCTATGGCAAGGCAATGGCTGGACAGTTGGCGCTCTCGCCAACCACATCTGGTCTGTCGGGTCCAACAACGGAAACCCAGATATCAACTCGACTTTCCTTCAGCCGTTCGTGTCTTACACCACCAAGGATTCATGGACTTTTACTCTGAACACAGAGTCGACCTACAACTGGGAAACCGAGGAGTGGTCAGTACCCATCAACGCGGTGGTGTCCAAACTCACACGGATCGGTGAGCAGCCGATCCAGTTTTTTGTCGGTGCCCGTTACTGGGTCGACTCGCCTGACGATGTCGGCCCCACCGGCTTGGGTGCCCGCGCCGGATTCACGCTGCTCTTCCCAAAGAAATAGATCATCGTAGGCAAGCTCTGGGAGATCAGCGACATCGTTGCATTGATTGAGGCGAAGGAGATCGAGCGGCCAGCGGCTCGCGCCTCGTATCGGAGGCAAGCGACCGCTGGCCAGCATCTGAAACGTCAACAGGCGTGATTGTCAGTCTTTCGCAAAAGGATTCCTCAGATCGTAGGCCCAAACATTCTGGACGCAGACCGTCGCCGCGCCTTGCGGCAATCTCATGGATTCCGAACAATCCTAACATCAGTCATTCTCCTTAGGCATGTTGCTTGGAGTCTGAACGCTGGTGGGTGGAACCACCACCCGTTTCTGGGTCGGTTCAATTTAATGGCCAGATCCAAACTGGTCGCACTACTGATGCAGTGATGTTGCTGTATCAAGGTGGTTGGACACAGACGGTACGACTTTGCATCTCCCACTCTATCGGAAACGGCTGCATCGCCCTCGCCATAGTCAGCCCCGCCGGCTGCCGCCCTTGCAGTATCGCCTCCACGATCTCTGGCGCCAGCAGCGTCATGCGCAGGACCCGGCTGACGTATGACGGGTTGATGTTCTCGGCATCGGCGATTTCCTCAATGGTAGTGTAGTCGCCAGTCTCCAACAGCTTGCGCCAGCGGAACCCACGCCCCAATGCCTTGAGAAGCGCGCTATCGACCTGCACGCGTGGCTGGGGCTGCGCGTTGGACCCATCCGGCGTGATGATGAGCTTTCGGCCACCGCGCTTCCGGATAGCGAATGGCACTGTGAGGGTCAAGGAAGTGGAGACGTCCGTCATGCCGCTGCTGCCTTCCTCTTGGTGTCCAAGCTGTTCACCTCTGTCGCTATCAGCACCAGTCCCTTGTCCTTGAACCTGAACTGCAGCCCGTCCGTAGTTATATCCACGCGCTCAATCAGCAACTGGATGATCCGCGCCTGCTCGGCAGGGAAGAGTTCAACCCATAGCGGATCGAGTGTTGCCAGCGCCTCGCGAACCTCATCTTCCACTAATCCCTCGGTAGCAGATTGTGCGGCACGCCATGTGGAAATCACGACCTCCGGCGCGCGCAACATGCTGCGAAGCTGGCTGACGACAGTGGCTTCGATTTCCGCTGCCGATACACGGGCGACAGTGCATTTCCCAGCACCGTGTTTAAGCACCGTCTGGCTGACATAATAGCGGTAGAGCCTGTCCCCTTTTCGGGTGTGGGTGGGCGAGAAGGCAGCGCCATCCGGACCGTAGAGCAATCCCTTCAGCAGGGCTGGAGTTTCAGTGCGCGTGCTATTAGCGCGCAGTCGTGGGCTTTGCTGCAGGATCGACTGAACATTGTCCCATGTCTTCTGGTCTATGAGGCGCTGATGCTCACCGGCATAGCCAGTGCCCTTGTGAACTGCTTCGCCGATGTAGGCGCGGTTGTTCAGCATCCGGTAGAGGAAATTCTTGCTTATGGGATTGCCGCGCGGTGTGTGCATCCCCCGCTTCGCCACCTCGCGCGCCAACTCCGTAGCGGAGCCAATCTCCAAGAAGTGGGCGAAGATCCAGCGAACGTTTGTCTTAAGAAATCCCCCGGCTCCTGTGCGATACGGGAGCCGCTCTCCGGCACCTCACACATGCCGGAGAGCGGCGGGGGACGGATCGGAAGAACGGTGGTCTCTTGGACCGGTCAGAAGTTGGATCGCCCCTGCCTTTCGCATGACCTGAACGGAT
>NZ_JBGSOZ010000166.1:0-10086 GCF_041738905.1 Aestuariivirga sp. | reverse complement strand
CCAGCCGGGACTCGGCGGGCAAGTCACCGCCCGCCAATACACCGGCGCCGGACTGGCCGTCGTCATCCGAGGGCTGGCCCGCTTCCGAGGTGAGGGCGGCACGAGCCGAATGCAGCGCGCTGCTGAAGGGACTGGCCGTCGAGTACGAACCGCTCGAACCGATCGGCAAGAAAGGCGGCTGCGGCGCGCCGGCACCCATCTCCCTCACGCGTGTCGATGGCGTGAAATTGAATCCGGCCGCCACCGTCAACTGCGACCTCGCGGCCTCTCTCCACGAGTGGGTGACCGTCACCGTGCAGCCGGCAGCCAAGCGCCGGCTCAAGACTCAAGTCACCGAAGTCCGTGCTGCCGCGTCCTATGTCTGCCGGCGCCGCAACAATTCATCACGCGGCAAGCTGTCGGAGCACGGGCGGGCCAATGCGCTCGACATGTCGGGGTTCTCATTCGCGAAGTCCGATGCGTCCATGAAGGTTGGCGGCGGCGGCTGGGGCGGCGGAATTCTCAAGTCCATCGGGCTGTCGAAGGATGGCTCGTTCCTGGACGATATCCGAAAGGGCGCCTGCACGCCTTTCACGACCGTGCTGGGACCGGGTTCCGACCGCTACCACGGCGACCATTTCCATGTGGACGTGCTGCGCCGCAAGGGAGACTACCGGATCTGCAAGTGAGCCCTGCGGCGCCACCCCGTTGCGCGGAAGCGTCAAGTCTTGTTATGCATCCGTCATGACAAACCGCCCTGACACCGCCCCCGCTTTTCCTGCCACCCGCATGCGCCGCAACCGCCGCACCCCATGGTCGCGGGCGCTGGTGCGGGAGAACACCTTGACCGCCCATGACCTGATCTGGCCGGTCTTCGTGATCGAAGGCCAGAACCGCACGGAAGCCGTCGCCTCCATGCCGGGCGTCACGCGCTATTCGGTAGACCTGCTGGTGGGCAAGGTCGAGGAAGCGGCCGAACTTGGTATCCCGGCGGTGGCGCTTTTCCCGAACACGCCCGCCTCGCTCCGCACGGTGGATGCGCGCGAGGCGTTCAACCCGGACAACCTCGTGTGCCAGGCGGTGCGGGCCATTCGCAAGGCCGTGCCCGACATCGGCATCATGTGCGACGTGGCGCTCGACCCTTATACCAGCCACGGCCACGATGGGCTGATGGAAGGGTCGGACATTCTCAACGACGCGACGCTCGACGCGCTGGTGAAGCAGTCCCTCGTCCAGGCGGAAGCCGGCTGCGATATCATCGCGCCCTCCGACATGATGGATGGCCGCATCGGCCGCATACGATCGGCGCTCGAGGCCAATGGCCTTCAGCATGTGCAGATCATGTCCTACAGCGCCAAATATGCGTCGGGCTTCTATGGACCATTCCGCGATGCCGTGGGTTCGTCGGGAACGCTCGTTGGCGACAAGCGCACCTACCAGATGGACCCCGCCAACACTGACGAGGCCATCCGCGAGGTGGCGCTGGACTTGGCGGAAGGCGCCGACATGGTGATGGTGAAGCCGGGCCTGCCCTATCTCGACATCGTGGCCCGCGTGAAGGACACCTTCAAGGTGCCGACCTTCGCTTATCAGGTGTCCGGCGAATACGCGATGATCATGGCCGCATGCAACAACGGCTGGCTCGATCCCAAGAAGGTAATCCCGGAGGCACTGATGGCCTTCAAGCGAGCGGGGGCCGATGGCGTACTCACTTACTTTGCCGTAGAGGTCGCGAAGTCGCTGAAAGCCTGATTCCGCGACTTGCGATGCCCCAAAAGCGGGATTGATGAAACCGGCTGACCTGTTAACCTCCCGTTGAGGATTCCGGAGCGGGCCTTACAATGGGAGGACGGCATGGCACTTACAGTCTTGTATGCATACTTTGGTGTGCATGTGATTTCAGGCAACGAACTCGTCAACATCGACTACAGCGTCACCGATAACGATCCAAGCGACAGTCCGTTCTTCTGGGGTCAGACGCCACCAGACAGTGTCGAATACATTCTCAATGGCAATGACCACATCAACATTGATGCCAGTACGTTCGACAACAATTTCGTGAACGCCGGCGCTGGCATGGACATGGTGTTCGGCGGGTCTGGCAAAGATACGGTCTATGGCAGCCTGGGCGATGATGTCCTCGCTGGCAACGCCGGCAACGATATCCTCGACGGTGGAGCGGGCGACGACGACATATCGGGCGGCAATGGCGCTGACTTTCTGTACGGATGGCTCGGCAGCGACGGGCTGGACGGCGGCACGGGCAATGATCAACTCTATGGCGATGTCGGCGACGACAGCTTGAACGGCGGCGACGGCAATGACCGCGTCTATGGCGGTACCGGGAGCGACCAGATCGACGGCGGACTTGGCAATGACGACATCCGCGGTAACCTGGACAACGATTCCATTTTTGGCAACGACGGGGACGACAGCATTCGTGGCGGTTCCGGCGACGATGAAATGAACGGTGGCCTTGGCATCGACGTCATTCGCGGCAATACCGGATCGGATTATATCTTTGGCGACGCTGGCAATGACGATCTCCGCGGTGGCGACGGCAACGACGAGATCGAGGGCGGGCTTGGCGCCGACATCATGCGGGGCGGCTGGGGTCGCGACGCATTCTACTATGCCGAAGCCGCAGATACCGGCAAGACGGCTGCCACCCGCGACATCATCGCCGACTTCGATCACGGCTCGGACAAGATCGACGTCTACGACGTCGACGGTAACACAGCACTGGCGGGCGACCAGGCCTTCGCATTGACGGCAGCCAATGGCACTGGCGCATTTACCGCGGCGGGCCAGATTCGTTTCCTGGCCTCGGGCACCGGCGTGCTGATCCAGTTCAATACCGGTGGCACATTGGCCGCCGACCTCGTGATCGAAATCGAGAATGACGTGGTCGGGAACTGGTCACTCGACGATTTCTGGGTCTGATACACAAACCAAGACGCGCGGCGGCTGCGGCCGCCGCGCGTCCTATTTCCTGTCGAGGTTCTGGAACCGCGCGATGAGGCTCGACGTGTCCCAGCGGCCGCCGCCAAGTTTTTGTACCTCGGCATAGAACTGGTCGACGAGCGCCGTCACGGGAAGCGGCGCACCGTTGCGGCGGGACTCGTCGAGGCAAATCCCTAAGTCCTTGCGCATCCAGTCGGCGGCGAAACCGAAGTCGAACTTGCCGGCGATCATGGTCTTGTGGCGGTTCTCCATCTGCCACGAACCCGCCGCTCCCTTGGAAATGACGTCGACCACCGCCTCCATGTCGAGGCCCGCCTTCATGCCGAAATTGACCGCTTCCGCGAGGCCCTGGACCAGGCCTGCGATGGCAATCTGGTTGCACATCTTTGCCAGTTGGCCCGAGCCAGCAGGCCCCAGCAGTTTCCGCATCTTGGAAAAGTGCACGATCAGCGGTTCGGCTTTCGCGTAGTCCGCATCATCGCCGCCGCACATGACGGTGAGGGCGCCATTCTCGGCCCCCGCCTGCCCGCCCGACACCGGCGCATCGACAAAACCCAGGCCCTTCGCCTTGGCGATGCCGTGAAGTTCTCGGGCCACATTGGCGGATGCCGTGGTGTGGTCGACGAAGACCGCGCCGGGCTTCATCGTGTGGAAGACGCCCTCGGGGCCAATCGTCACCTGCCGCAGGTCGTCGTCGTTGCCCACGCAGGCGAAGACGAAGTCGGCACCGCTGGCCGCCTCGGCGGGCGTGTCGGCAGACGAGCCCTTGAAACTCTCGACCCATTTTGCAGCCTTGGCAGCGGTACGGTTATAGACCGTCACATCAAGTCCGCCGCGGCTCACAAGGTGACCCGCCATCGGGTAGCCCATGACTCCCAGTCCGATCCACGCCACGCGCATTCCGCCACTCCTTGCAATTGATGAGTCCTCGTAGGCCATCGACTGTCGAGAATCAATTCCGGACAGCCGTTCATCCGGCTTGCACGGCGCGGCAAAAGCGGCATTATGAGAAGGTTAACTGTTTGCCGGAGTCCGGATTCTTGAGCATCGAGCGGCGGAACTTTCCCCAGTTCTTCATCACCGCCCCGTCGCCCTGCCCGTACCTGCCGGGCCGGGTGGAGCGCAAGGTATTCACGCATCTGGTCGGACAGGATGCGCGCAGCCTCAACACCCAATTGAGCCAGGGCGGATTCCGCCGCAGCCAGAACATTGCCTACCGGCCGGCCTGCGACGGCTGCGCCTCCTGCGTCTCGGTGCGGGTGCCGGTGAACACCTTCGACCTCAATCGCAGTTTCCGCCGCAACCTGAAGATCAATGCCGATGTCGACAGCACGGTCATCAAGAGCCAGGCGACATCGGAACACTATTCACTGTTCCGCTCCTATATCGACTCCCGCCACAGCGACGGCGGCATGGCTGACATGACGGTTCTGGATTTCTCGGCCATGGTCGACGACAATTTCGTCGACAGCCGGCTGGTCGAATACCGGGTGCGGAGCGATATCAACGAACGCGGACGGCTGGTCGCGTCGGTCCTGATCGATGTGCTGGGAGACGGCATTTCGATGATCTACAGCTTCTATGATCCCGACGAGGCCAGGCGCAGCCTTGGGACCTTCATGATCCTCGACAACATGGCGCGGGTGAAACGCCTGGGCCTTCCCTACCTCTATCTCGGCTACTGGGTGCGCGGGTCCCGCAAGATGGACTACAAGGCGAAGTTCCTGCCGCAGGAACGCCTCACCGCCGATGGCTGGAGACTCCACCGCGAGGCGCAGGACTAACACTTTCTTCATCTTTCGCCGATGAAGTTGCGTAGCGTAATCCTTTTTCGGGTTATACGTCGTTCAACGATTGACGTAGCGACAGAAATTCGCTTGTCTCCGAGACAGGCCACCGTGTCTACAGGGAATCATGGATCGAACGAAGCAGCCCTCTCCTCAACAGATCCGAATTGCCTTTCTGGTTACTGCTGTCGGGGGACTCCTCTTCACATTCGACCTGCCCTTGCTCCGCCTCTCGCTGGCCGACCAGTGGACAATGGTTTTCACGCGCGGCGTCTTCCTGTTCCTCGCCATTGCTGGTGCGTGGCTGATGGCGCGCCTCTTGAAGGGAGACCGAACTCCCTTCATTGCCGGCGCCGCGGGACTGGCGGTGATCTGCAGCAGCACCATCGGGAACATGGCCTACATTGGTGCAATCGTTCACACGAATGCGGCGAACGTCGTTTTCATCATCGCGCTCACGCCTGTCATCGCCGCCACCCTGTCGCGCAGCGTGCTCGGCGAGCGTATCCATCCGTTCACCTGGGCCGCAACGGTCATGGCGTTCCTGGGTGCTGCGATCATTGCCTGGGACGGGATACATTCGGGCGACGTGCTCGGCGATGCGCTGGCCTTCATATCCGCATGTTCCTCGGCAACCGCCTTCACCATCATCAGGGCATCGGGCAAGAAGGTCGCCACATGCCTTGCTGTGGGCAGCCTCGTCTCGGCCCTGATCGCGCTGATTTTCTTCGGGGTGATGCCATCCCTTCTTCTGGCGGATGGCGCTTTCGGCCTGCCGGCCTGGTTCTGGCTCGGCCTCAACGGTTTCATTGCCATTCCCCTGGCAACCGTCCTGCTGGCGAGCGGCCCACGCGTGCTGCCGTCAGCGGATGTGAGCATGTTCTTCATGCTGGAAACAGTGCTCACCCCCGTGTGGATATGGCTTCTGTTCGGCGAAGTGCCAGGCCGGATGGTGTTGATCGGAGGGCTTCTCGTGATTGTCACCCTCATGGCGCACAGCTGGTGGCGGCTGGCGCTTTCGGTCAAGCAGCAACCAGAACTTGTGCCCAATAGGCAAACTTGACGCAATCGCCTTCAACGTTAATTCGATTGACGTTACGTACACGTTAATTCAAAACTAATCTTGTGTCGGTTAACTTCGTTCCGGGGTTCGCTGTTTCGGCAGAGCCGTGGGACCGGCTGGCAGCACGCGACATGTACCGCATGAAGGGTGCATGGGAATGAGTGATGGGGCAAGTCGTATGTATGCGTTGAATGTTGGACTGCAGGGTGTTCAGCCGCTTGGCGCTGAGACCGGGCTGGCCGATCCCTTGAAGACTGTCACGGCGATTTCGGCCCTGATCCAGTCTGGTGCGGAGATGGGCCTGACCTTTCAGACCTCCTCGGATTTCGCCGAACTGGCGCGCCTGCGCAAACGCCTGCGTGACAGCGACGTCTCGCCCATGTTCGACCCGCAGGCGTCGCGCAGCCTGTCGGAACGTGCATTCTGGATGAGCGTGACAGATGCCGGCGGCAAGGTCGTCGGGCTTCAGGCTTTCCGGCTCGACGATGCCGATCCCAATCTCGCCGAATGGGTGCTGGGCTGGATGATGGGGCTCTACGCTCGCCGCCACGAAATGATCGTGCCGCGGGGCATGATGCCGCCGGAGCATTCGCTCTCGCATCTCATCCGCGGCCGGGTCGTCTATCACGGCGAACTGTGGATCGACAAACACGCGAAGGGTTGTTTTCCCGTATTCCCACGGATCGGAATGCTTCTCGCCATGGTGAAATGGCAGCCAGAAGGCATATGGGCGCTCACCGGACAGTCGATGGCCACGCGAGGCCACATGGTCCGCATGGGCTATGGTCATCTGGAACAAAGTTTCCTGACCTGGGAATGGGAGCCCGACGGTGCGGAGAAGGCCGAATGGATCGGCATTGCGCTCCGCCGTCATCTCGAGTTCTCGATCGCGGAGATGGCCTCTACAGAGGCGATATATCAACCTTAGCCAGTTCGGTGACGACGCGGACGGCCTTCTTGTTGCGGCCAAGCTTCAGGGGAAGAACCACGCGCTGATAGGGCACCCACACCACGTCGCCATTCGACGAGGCCATGGCGGCATAGATGTGGTCGTAGTGCGGCTCACCCGTGCGGCTTACTTCCGGATAGATGCGGCTCACTGCCTGGTCATAGGAATGACCCGTCAAGCACGGGTATGACACGGGGTTCATGCCCCAGAGCTTGGCGATGGTCGACTGCGCGCCGACGCGGGCCACGCGGAACTTGTGCGAAGACGGATCGAACATGCAGTCGATCGAATGATCCTCGTCGATGGCGTTTTCGTTCAGCGCTTTCTGCAGGAGCATCGGAACATCCTCGCGGTTGCCGGCTGCGTCCTGGATATATACCGTCTGCGAGAGATGTACGTCGCTCTTGTGGATCAGCTGGTGGATGCGGTCCGCGGCCTCCCAGGCGTGGTCAAAGCGTTCATTGAACCAGCCTGCCGAATTATACTGGAGCTGGAATGGACCGATGGCGCCGTGTATCCACTCCATCACAAAGTAGAGCGATGCCCAGTTGGCGGAGAACATAGCCCATCGGACAGTTGTTCCGGTGTCATTCTCGATGATCTTGACGTAGCCTTCGCGGTGCAGGAGCGAGCGTTCGTCCATCGGCTTTCCGTCCGCTGCCTCCGGCGGCGGCTGCATCTTGCCATGTGCGACCCAGTGAACACCCGCGGCCATCAAAATTCCTGTTTTTTCCCGCTTCCCAGGTTGAATGATCAGCAAGGAAAATAGACGACGGAGAGATAACGACGGATTAACGTATCGGGCATCTTATGTAACATATCTTCAATCGAGAGTTACCTTGTAGCGTGTGATCGCAACGGCAGATACGATGATCAACGTCAGGGCCAACACGGCGAGTTCTTCCGACAGCTGGCCCGGACTTGCAGCCTTCAACATCAGTCCACGGACGATCCTGAGGAAATGCGTGACCGGGAGCACTTCGCCGATGGCCTGCGCCCAGCCCGGCATTCCCCTGAAGGGGAAGGCAAAGCCCGACAGCAGGATCGACGGCATCAGGAAGAAGAACGACATCTGCATGGCCTGCAACTGGTTCTGCGCGATGGTCGAGAATGTAAATCCGATGGCGAGGTTCACCGTGATGAACAACAATGTCGCGACGGCGAACATGGCGAAGCTACCCTCAAAGGGCACGCCAAACAGCAGCCGCGCCGCCGCCAGCACAACCGCGACCTGCATTCCCCCGATGAAAATGTAAGGCGCGATCTTGCCGGCCATCACCTCGATGGGCCGCACCGGCATGGCCAGTAGATTTTCCATCGTGCCACGCTCGCGTTCGCGCGTGACCGCGAGTGCGGTCATCATCACAAGCGTCATCGTGAGTATGATGCCAAGCAGGCCGGGCACGATGTTGTAGCGGGTGATGCCTTCCGGGTTGTATCGCCGATGCAGAACGACATCGACCGGGCTTGTGCCTTGCCTGTAGGTGGAAAGCGGGCCTGTCAGTTCGCGCGCCAACGCCTGCGAGACGGCCTGATTCACGGCACCCACCGCTGGTCCGGTGGTTGCGGGGTCGGTCGCGTCTGCCGCGACGGAGAGTTGCGCCTTCTCGTGGCGTACCAGCTTTCGCGTGAAGTCTGGCGGGATGGTAATCACGAACTGCACTTCGCCGCGCTGCAGAAGCTCGTCGGCCTCCTGTTCGGTCGACGCCAGCTTCACCACCGTGAAGTAGCCCGTGTTGCCAATCGCACTCACGAGACTCCGCGACAGAGTGGAATGTTCGGAGACCAGAACGGCGGTCGGCAAGGCCTTGGGATCGGCGTTGATGGCGAATCCGAAGAGGACGAGCTGCATCACCGGCACACCGAACATCATGGCAAAAGTCAGCCTGTCGCGCCGGAGTTGCAGCGCCTCCTTCACGATGATGGCCCAGAACCGGCTGAGAAAGCCCATGCCCGTCACGCGGCCAGCGCATTGTCTTGCGCCTGTCCCATGAGGTGAATGAAGACATCCTCAAGCGTCGGCTCTGCTTCCTCCCAAGTCAGCCCCTCGCGCCGGTAGGGTTCCACCGCACGGGCGAGCGCCGTCGGGTCAGGGCTGCAGACATGGAGCGTGGTGCCGAAGGCAGCAGCAGCCGTGATGCCTGGTGCATCGCGGAGCTGGGGTGCGAGCCGGTCGGCGCCGGGGCCTGTCGCCACCATGGCATGAAGGCCCGACTGCGTGATGATCTCCTGCGTGGTGCCCCGTGCCATGAGCTTTCCATAGGCGATGTACGCGATCTCGTGGCAACGCTCGGCTTCGTCCATGTAGTGGGTGGAGACCAGAACGGTGATGCCCTGCGCGGCGAGCGCGTGAATCTCGTCCCAGAAGGCGCGGCGGGCCTTGGGGTCGACACCGGCGGTCGGTTCATCAAGCAGGAGAAGCTTCGGCTCATGCAGGACGCAGGCGGCCAACGCCAAACGCTGTTTCCATCCGCCGGAGAGAGAACCCGTGAGCTGATGCTGACGGGTGGCCAGCCCCAGGCGGTCCAGCGATTCATCAACACGGCGGCGCAAGTCCCTGAGGCGATAGAGTCGTCCCACGAATTCCAGATTCTCGCGGATGGTGAGATCCTCGTAGAGACCGAAGCGCTGGGTCATGTAGCCTGCCTGAACCTTCACCGCGTCGCGCTCCGTGATGATGTCGTGGCCAAGGCAGGTGCCAGAGCCGGCATCGGGGGTCAGCAGTCCGCAGATCATGCGGAGCGTCGTTGTCTTGCCCGATCCGTTCGGCCCCAGAAAGCCGCAGATGCGGCCTGGCATGATGGTGAGGTCGACGTTGTCCACCACAGTGCGGGAGCCATAGATCTTGACCAGTCCCTTGACGTCGATGGCAGGTTTCGTCACTGCAGCTTCTCCACTTCGATGGGGAGGCCGGGGCGCAACTTCGAGTCGATGCTGTCGGGTTTGGCTTCGACAAGGAACACGAGCTTGGCGCGGGCACCTTCCGAATAAATGACGGGCGGCGTGTATTCCGGGATGGATGCCACGCTGGTGATGGTCGCCGTTCGCGTCTCGCCGCATCCGTCGCAACGGTAACGGACCTGCGTACCGGGGGCGGCCAGCGCCACAGCAGCTTCGGGCACGAAGAAGCGCAGCGTTATGTTGCCGTCACTCAGGAGGGAAACGACCGGCTGGCCCGCCGCCACCCATTCGCCCGCCTCGAAGAAGACGTCCTCCACCTTCGCCGCCTTGGGAGCCGCGGGCGAAAGGTCGGCGAGTTTGCGGCGCGCCACATCGGCCAGGGCCTTGGCCTCGTCAAAGCGTGATGCGGCGGCCTCGATTTCAGCCGGCCGCGCGGGCAGTCC
>NZ_JBGSOZ010000094.1:0-2828 GCF_041738905.1 Aestuariivirga sp. | reverse complement strand
CCGGCACAGCTCGGCGATGCTGTATTCGCCGCGAAGCCCATCCAGCACAATGCGGATATTCTCCTCGGCCGAATGATGCTTCCGTGTCGCCCGCCGGATGTTCTTCACAACCTGCTCGGAGGTGGTCTTCGTCGTCTCGGACTTCTGTCTCATCTGCGCTTCTCCTGAAAGCTACGATGAACCAGAAATCCTCTCTTCCTCAAGTCAGCCAGTTTGTCTCATGAGGGCTGCCGCCGGACAATCATCTGACGACGGACACCGTGGCCTAAATCAACATAGCACCCCATAACAGAGTTGCTGGACAACGTTTTACAGCACTTGATTCCCAGCCGTTACTGCGACAGCGACAATCTCACGCAAGAGGTGTGGGTATTGTTCGCCAGTCATCCGGAAGGCTGGGGCAGTGTCCAAGCCATTTCAACCTTCGTGCACCAGCATGTGACCTTTGGCTACCAGTTCGGCCGCGCCAGCAAGACCGCCTCGGAAGTCTTCCGGGAGAAGACCGGCGTTTGCCGTGATTTCGCGCATTTGGCGATTGCGTTCTGCCGTGCCATGAACATTCCGGCACGCTATGCCAGCGGATATCTCGGCGACATCGGTGTGCCCTATTCTGGCCCTGGCGATTTCAGCGCTTGGTTCGAGGTCTATCTCGATCATCGCTGGCATACATTCGATGCCAGGTACAATGTACCAAGGGTGGGCCGTATTCTGATGGTCCGTGGCTCCGACGCGTCAGATGTTGCGATGATCACATCTTTCGGCGGATATCAGTTGAAGCTATTCCGAGTCTGGGCCGATCGCCTTGAAGACGGTCTTGGCGATGCAAAGGTTCTCGAACTTCTGCAAATCCGGCCGGATGCTGCGCCCCTGGTATTTCCATCGTCTGCAAGAGCAATTTGATTGTGAGGGTACCCATCGCGTGTTTGTCGTTTTGACCGCCGTTCAATGGGTAGTCACACTCTTGCTGTCATCTGGATGTGCGCATGGGATTCGAAAAGTGCCCAAAACTTATCTCAATAAAATCAATTATTTACGGGTGGAGAACGTTGGATTCCAGGCCCTTTCCCTCCGCCAGTTGGCCCTGTGCCAAAGCTCTCGCCTCGAAATTTCAGTCACGAAAATCCCCAGTATATGCGGGCTTTTCAGCAAGAAGCTGCTGACTGCCAAGATGTCGGCCCGGACATTTTGGGTCTCTCAGAGCCCGGTATTCTCCAAAGCTCCTGACTGCGTGGGAAAAGTACGGCGGCGGTAAGTTTCTGAATTTACATCAGAATCCAATATGTCATCAACCTTACTTCGATGGTTTCAAGCGCCATGGAAGAGGGGCCCGACCCCAACGCGCTTAGTTTCCAAGGACAGTCAACCATCCTGTCAAGGCGCTGGTCCGGCCCGGTGTCTCTATTTCTTGCGCTTCTGTAAGATCAACCCCTTCGAGATGACGCCGCGTATCTTCGCCCGAGTGCCAAGGTGTTCAACCTGCGCAGCGATCCGTATGAGCGACACGGCGGGCATCAATCGAAGCTGCCACCACTCGGAAGATATTGCGGCAGTGGACCTGAACACCGGCCGGTCGCGTTGCCTTGAGTCTCGGCGCCGGGGCTTTCCTCGTAGCGCAGCGGACCTCCTTCTGAATCGAGTTCGGGACGAGGCGGGGAAAGGCGTTGCTGCCACAGACGTTGCGCTATCTGGTGAAGAGGATGTCGCCCAAGGAGGAGGCTGCGTGGCGCGCTGCCGAGAGGTGGGGGCAGGGGGCGAGTGGAGGAACGAAGGCGAGCAGGGGCTTAACTGCTATAGCTGTCACGATCGGCTCTCGGGCGCGATAGCGTCTTAATCGTCGGTGGCCCGTGCCTCGATCTCAAGCGCCGCAAGGTTGCGGATCAGGATGGCGCCATAGTCGAGTTCAATAACTCCAACGTCGATCAGCGCGGCCAAGGCCCGACGGAAGGAGGTGCGGCTCATGCCCACCATGCGGCTGAGCTCTTCCTGCGTCATCCGCACCTGTCCTTCGGGCGTGGCGAGCCGCAACAGAGCGCGGGCGAACAGCGCGCGAGGCGGGAGCGAGATCACCTCGCCCAGCGTCTTGAGCGAAACCATCACATTTATGTGGCTCAGCCGGTAAAAGCACATCCAGTCGCGCGGATTTTCGTCCAGATTTCGCAGTACCTTGGAGGCCGGAAGCTTGAACACTTGGCAGTCGCTTGCCGCCGTCACGCCGAGAGTTCGTACCGATTGGCCGAGCAATGCAGCATCGCCGATCCAAAAGCCCGGGGTTCCCCGGTGCAGAACCACCTCCCGTTCAGAATCAAGCATCACCGACACGTCAAGCAATCCTTCACCCAGACCGAAAATGCCATCAGCCTCGTCGCCAATGGCATAGACCGACTGTCCACGTCGAAAGCTCATCCAGCGGCCAAGTTTGGCCATCCGCGACTGAAAGTCCGTTGACTGCTCCGCCATCCATCCAATGCGCCCAAGTGCCCCGAGCTTGGGTTCCGCGTCTATGTTAGACATTGCCGCTCCTAATTGAACCGGTTCAACCCTCACTTCTATGGTTTAAGTCTCTCGTTTGCTGAGAGGATAGCTGGCCGGAAGTTCGAGGCATAATTTTGATTGTTCCATTTGGCGCATTCTTCCGTGGCGTTTGCGTTAAATATACTCCGCTGAAGTTGAGCATTGAGGGGCGGCCATGCACAGATCAGTCATTCGGATTTCCGTCATTAGCATAGCGGTGTGCGCCTCGGCCATGTTCACAGTGCCGGAGTTCGCAAGTCCCGTCGAGGCATCCTCAGTCTCCGATCAGCGTAGCCGCCAGTGTTCCGCTGAGGCCC
>NZ_JBGSOZ010000154.1:0-16951 GCF_041738905.1 Aestuariivirga sp. | reverse complement strand
CATCGAAGCTGCCGAACAGGTTCGACAGCGGAAGCGCCAGCGTCTGGATGATGGCGGGCGGGCCGCCATGGGTGCGCAAGCCCTCAAGCAGGCTTTCGATCTGGGCCAGCGCCGCATCGACCGCTGCGTGTTCGGCCGGATCGGGGGCGGGCGTGTCGAGGCCCAGCCAGCGGTGGTCGACGACGATCAGCAGCGCATCGAGCTTCGATGTGTAAACGGTGGAGGTGGGGTCGAGAACCGGCTGCACGATCATGCCGTAGGGCGTTTGTAACGTGTCGAGCGCCACGCCATGGCGCATCGCCGCCGCGGGCAGGCAATCGAGCACGAGGTCGAAGGTGTTGGCCGCGGTGATGCCCAGCCTCAAAGCCGAGAGCGGAGCCAGCGTGTTGCCGGCCTTGCGGAGCCTTGTGGCGGCACGGCGCAGCGCCGTCGATTTCGAGGCGTCGAGACGGAACGAGGCCAGCGTGCGGAGTTCGGCGCCGGCATCGCCTGAGTCCGTTGCGATCTGCTTCGTCCGCTCCAGCCAGTCTGCAGGCGTGGGCGGTAGCCAGGGAAGATCAATCAGTTTCTGCGCCATCCGTCCGGCTCCCGTTGCAGGAAGGTGATCAGGCCTTCGGCTGCCGGGCTGCGATGAGGTCGACCAGTTCGCCGACGGTCTGGACCATGCCGACATCTTCAGTGTTGAACTGGAATCCCAGATCATGCTCGATGCGGATCAGCAGGCGGACATGGTTCACGCTGTCCCACTCCTCGAAGTCCTCCGCCGTGCTGGCTTCGGTGAGCTTCACGTCCTCGAGATCGAGCACCTCGCCGAGGTGCATGGCAATGCGGTCGAGTATGTCTGATCTGGTCATGGTGTTGTTCCTTGTAACAATGACGTGTCGCCAATGATCATCATGGCCCTACGGATAGGGTGCTGCGGTCGAGCGGGTGGAAATCATGGACATGGTCCGGCGCCTCGATCAGTTCGACGATGAAGCCCATCGGCGACAGCAGGAACTGGACAGGGGCGCCGCCGAAGGCAATGGCCGGTTTTGCAGGGCCCAGCGGCATGAAGCCCTGCGGCTTCAGCGCCGCGGTATCATCGGCAATCGAGGCCGTGCGATAGGCGAGCTGGTTGATGATGCTCTGGCCCTTGCGAAGCGCGGCGCTGACGACCGAGTTGCCGCCCAGGGGCGCGATCATCTCGTAGACCATTCCATCGGGCCCGCGCAGGAAGCGGACCGACACGGTCAGAATCTCGTCGTCGAAGCGGCGCGTGGCCGCGGTGGCATTCAGCACGCGGGCGAATTCCGCCGTGGCCTTGTCCACATCTGGCGTCAGGAGGCCGACATGATCGAGGCCCAGCACGTCTCAGCCCGCCACGGAGACGGGTTTGCGGGCAATGATCACGCAGTTGGCCGTGAGCTTCCTGGCCCTTGCCTTCTCGGGCGTGGTTCCGCTGGTCGGATAGAAATGCTCGGCCACGACCTCGAAGCCGGCCTGCTTCACCAGTGCCACCGGTTCGGAGATGTCGCTCACGAGATAGAGGTGATCGGGAGCGGGGCTGTTGGCGGGCACGTTGATCCACACGAGGCCGCCAGGCTTGCAGGCGTGATAAAGCACCTCGATGGCCTTCAAGGGGTCCTCGAGATGCTCGAGCACTTCGCTCAGCACGATTCCGTCGAAGCGGGCGGCGAATTCCGGGTTCATGATCGAGGCGTCGAAGATGTTGCGCTTCTCGAAGGTCACCGGGCGCCGGGCCGCCATGGTCTTCAGCGTCGAGGCCGCGAGCGCCAGGCTGGCGTCCGACACGTCCCAGGCCGTCACCTTGCTCACGTTCTCCATCGCGTCGGCAAGGTAGAGCAGAAGCCCGTGGCCCGGGCCGATCTCGAGAAGGCTTGCACCCTCCTTCAGCATCGGAAGGAACTCCTTCCGGTAGTTCATCATGCAGCGGCAGTGGTTGATCCAGATGACGTCCGTCACCAGTAGGCCGTTCATGTAGCGGGTCATGAATGCGCGGTCGGAATAGACCGTCCGGAAGGCCTCCTCGAAGGTCTTGAGGCGGTAGGTGCCATGGCGCCGGAAGTACAGCTCTTCCGGCAGAACGATCTTCTCGCAGATGAAGCGGTAGTCCTCCACGAGGGAGGCAAGGCCATCGTGACCCTCGCGGCCCAGCTTGCAGATGATGGCGGAGAGTTCCTCCGAGAAATCCATCAACTCGCCATCCCGTTCCGCGACGTTCACCCGGAGATAACGCTCGTGCTGGGGCCAAGACTTCAGGATGGTATCCAGGATCAGATCAAAATTTGGGCGGCCCGTCGAGACATTGGGCAGTGCTTCCGACATTGGATTTCCTTGAAGATGTCCGTTGAGTAGGGGGTGCCGTTCAGGTCGCAGTTTCAGGCCATGATTTCAAGCATCCGGCGCGGCCTCTCCAGTTTGCCGGAGGGCGGCGCGACCGGCGCTTTGGCATGGACGCGCAGCCCGTACAGGGATTTTTTGTTCTTTTGACATTAGGGGAACGCCCAATTTATCATACAATTAAAGCTGCGTCTTCGAAGAAGTCCAATTCTAAGTCACCGTGCGGAGAGAATTTCGTTTTGCCAAACTGCATCTATTAGTTGTATTTCAGTTTGAGAATCCTTTTGAGTTGCCTTCTGCATAGTCAGATCCGAGACCCACCCCGTTTGGCTTCAAGTTTAAAATAATCTAACCTGTTCAATAGCTTATTGCATCGAGAGCGTGCCTTGCGCTCATAAACACCGAGTGTCACGAGACTCCTATTGTAGTTTAGGAATACAGCCGTCATGGCCCGAACGATGAGTTCTGTTTCGGTGCTGGTGGTTTCTTCTCTGAACTCTTTCACCCAATGCTCGAGCCAGGCAGCGGAAGGCATAAAGGGCTTCCAGACGTCGAGTCCCCGTACGGCTGGGTCCGGGTTCCTGGGAATGCGCCTCCAATCCACCCAGGCGAGGTCATTGAACCATTCATCGAATCGATGGCTCACAGTCGAATGGGTAGCGATCCTGTTCATCTCCTCGATGCGCATCTTCGAGACATTACGATGATGTATGATGGCGCGGGCGGCCTCACATGCAGCATTGCGGACCGGCTCTGAAACAACCCAATCGTCCAGGAGGGAGGCCGCAAGAGCGTCAACTTCGGAATCAGGCGCGAGCATGCGGCGGTTCCTAGTTAGGCCATGTTTCGTCGCATTGAGCGCGCGTCCCTTGATGGACTTTGATTTTGAGGCTGCACTCAAGTCTTGTTGCCGTAAACTTCGGTGACGTCGTGGATGATGGAGCCGCCCTTTCCATGCGTAAGACTGCGAGTCTGGGCCGCCAGCGACAAACGTCGCTGCTCGATCGATCGAAGAGCCTTTTCGCCACGCTGTTCGACAGCATCCCTTATGCCGACTATCTTTTCGACAAAGGGGAGGGCACTCTTGAACGCCATGGCATGGACCACTTGCTCGTCGACGTTGTAGTATTTCAGAAGATCACGCAAAGGGCGCTTCACTGCATCCTTCTGTGTTGCCATTCGCGTTCTCTTGTAGACATCTTCCTTTGCGGACTCTCCGTCCATATTGAAATCGTTCCCCGCCGTTTGCGCAAATTGCGCTCCGATGAGGTCATGCACGGCCTTCGGCAGTTCGGCCGTTACAGCATCATGTTGCAGCCTCTTGAGCCGCGTGCCTTCCCAGATGCAGTCCGTGACTTCCTTGGCCTTGATGAACTCGACGCTATCTCTTGGGGAGATGCTCATGATAACTGATGCCAGCAAGGCATCGTAGTCCGCCTCCCTCTCGTAATAGAGAAGCGGCTTCACATCAAATATCGGTCGGAGTGCAGGCGGAACAATGGGCTCCGTTGGGGACTTTGAAGAATTAGACATCGTTACAACCAGTCCTTGATCTGTCATTTGCAAGTGTGGCCAACGTGCCTCGCAGGTGACCTGAGAAACAACGCGGACGCCGTGCCTTCCACGCTCCCATCGCCTGTGCAGAATGAGAGGAAGCGATGTCGCGTGATGTCATTATACCGGAATGCAAGCCCCTGATCCGAACCCTCTTGCGAGGTTTTCAGTGCAAAATATGTTCCGCGAACGCGTGAGTTTGAGCCGGTAACGGCAGAAAATGGGTCAGAAACAGCACCGAATCTAACGGGAATCACTGTGCAATGGACGGGCTTTGCGGAAAATCGCTGGGTCTCACTTCCCATGGGTGATGAGCCTCCCGCATCCCTGTTCTTGCATTCTGCAATTTTACCCTCGGAAATCTTTGCCCAACAAGAATCTGACGTGCTGGGCATGATAGAAAGTCCCTAGCCCATGCCTGCCCAACGAAATTGCATCTGTTGGGCAAAGATGGAGGAAAAGACGGGCCTTTTGCCCAACAGACGCATTCGGTCCTGTGGAGCGCGGGCGCGGGGTCGGCTATCATGGCCGTCACGTTTGCATATCACCTCCCCTCATTCTGGTGGATCGTTCTTGCTTCAGACCTCAACCCCTCACAGCCCTTTGGCGCAGGCCGCCTACCGCGCACTGTTGGCCAGCCTCGCTGCAGAGCCGGAGCTGGGCTTGCGCGGGGTTGCCATCTGCAAGTCCCGGGGTGGCGGGCGTTTCTGGTATGACAGCTACCGGGTCGGCGCCAGCGTGAAGAGCCGCTACCTGGGACCTGACAGCTCGGCCTTGCAGGAGAAGCTTCGCGCCCATGCTGAGCAGCGCGCGGCCTTTGCCGTCCGGCAGCAGGAGCGCCGCAGCTTCGTGCGGTTCCTCCAGGCAGAACGCGTTGCCCTTATCGACGGCGGCACGGGAAGTTTCCTCTCGGCCTTTTCAGCCTTGGGTGGTTTCCGGCACGGCGCGGTATTGATGGGCGAGCCTGCGTTTGAACTCTCTGCCCTTGAACTGGGTTGCCGGCTGACGACCACGCAGCAGTCCTGTTTGTCGCGGTCTGTTCCCTCCTGCATCCCGCTTGCTGCCCTGGAACCGGTCGACGAAGGACTGTATGAGGTAACAGGCGAACTCAAGCTTCGGGCGTCTGTCCCCTTTGATCCCGTCTGGCCCCTGTCCTGGCCTTCCGCGTCACGCGACGTGCGGATCACCTACCTCACGCCTCGTGTCAGTCCGGACGGCACCCCGGTCTGGCCCTTGTCGTCCGACGATTATCGCGCACCGCCCCTGATGAAGTTCCTGATTGAGCAATCGATCGCGGCCGCACTGCCCTATCGCCATGGCGTGTTGCTGCGTATTCCGCGACCGGAGCGCTTTGCCTTGCACGCACTGCTGATGGCGCACTGCCATGCCGGGGCCAACAGGACGGAGCGGGCTGCGACAGATCTGGACCAGGCCACGGCGCTCCTGGACATCCTGATCCGGGATCGGCCAGACGATCTCCGGGCGGCCTGGGCCATCGCGGCAGCCCAGTGGCCCGACCTGCTGCAGGCCAGCCTGTCGCAGGCGCCATGGATCAGGGACAGGCTGGACACCGCAGACATCACGATCTGACGCCCTGAAGGGGAAGGCGCACGGTCCAGTCAGGATTGAAGCTGACCGAGCGCCCTCCGGGCTTCAACTCTTCGGTACCCCCGCTAGCCGAACGCCGGGGCCGTGGGTCCCGTCCTCGGAGAAAAACACCACGCCGGCGCGTTCGAGCGCCGACTGCAGCCGCCACACGGTATCGCTGATGGCCCGGATCGGGCCGTTCTGGGCCTCCATGCGCCGGATGGTGGCGATTCCCACACCCGACTGCGCCGCCAGCTGGTCCTGGGTCCAGCCGAGAAGGGCGCGTGCGGCACGGAGTTGTTCAGCATAGCGCATCAGACGGAGTCCAATCGAGGTTGTTGACAAGTGGGATAGTGTGATATATTTAATATCATGCGTGATGACAAACAGGAGAACGCGATGCACAACACCTCAACCATAGCCACCGAACTTAACCGATTCCACGAACTTCGTCGCCGTCTCCTCGCCCAAGACCCCGAGATCGACGACACCACCCTCGCGGATACGCTCGAGGGCATCGCCAGCCTGCATGAGGCGGTAACCGCCGTGATCCGCTCCGCTTTGGAGGATGAAGCCATGGCCTGCGGATTGCGCGGGCGCATGGATGAACTGGAATCCCGGCTGTCGCGCATCGAGGAGCGGGCGCACAAGAAGCGCGAGCTGGCCTTGAGTGTCATGGGCGAGGCCCGGATTGAGAAGATCACTGCTCCCGATGTCACGATCTCGCTCCGGCCGGCTCCGCCTGCGGTGGAGATTACGGACGAGGCGCTGATCCCCGAATGGTTCTGGGTGCCGCAAGGCCCGAAGCTCGACCGCCGCCGCATCCTCGAGGTACTGAAAGCCGGGGACGCAGTCCTGGGAACCTCCCTCTCCACCCCCCGGGTCTGCCTCTCGGTGCGGACGAAGTGACGCCCATGAGCTTCACCCCCACACAGCGGCGTCAGCTCAGGGCCCGGCTCAACCCCGATCACGTGAGGAGCCGGGTCGCTGAGGGCCAAATCCTCTCCTTTCTCGAAGGCTGGCATGTCATCGCGGAAGCCAACCGCATCTTCGGCTTCGAGGGCTGGGATCGCGAGACGTTGGCTTCCACTTGCGTCTATTCCAAGCAGATAGGCGACCGCTATTGTGCCGCCTACGCGGCGCGGGTGCGGATCACCGTCCGGGCCGGGGAGCGCACCATCATCCGCGAGGGCTCAGGTGCTGGCGAGGCCAATGTCGCCTCGCCGGGACAAGCCCACGAGGTCGCCGCCAAGGCGGCCGAAACCGATGCCACCAAGCGGGCGCTGATGACCTTCGGAAATGCCTTCGGGCTCGCCCCGTCTCTCGGGTCTCGAGATCTACCGCCGCCTCGTCCTGCTCCACGTCGAGTTGAAAGACCTCGCCGCGCGCCAGGACAGCGACGACAGCATCGAGGGACGCACGGCACTGGCCGCCACCGCCATCATGATCCGCGCTCTGGCTTCCGCCTTCTTCCGCAGCCTCACACGGCATTCCCTGGCGCCAGAAGGGAGGTCAGCCAGGCCTGCCGCTGACGAAGAGACGCCTTGGAACCATGACCCATGACGACAAGCGCCACGGCACGACAACGCTGTTCGTGGCTTTCAACGTGCTCGATGGAACAGTGATAGGCGGCATCCTGCAGCGCCATCGCCACCAGGCGTTCGTCCGCTTCTTGAAGACCATCAACGCCCGTGTGCCGGACGACAAAGCAGTGCTTGTCATTCTCACCAACTACGCCGCCTACTACTGGTCACCGCCTGACGGAAGAGTCCGTTTCTGGATTCCCTTTGAAGCCTGCGCATGCGAGTCTGGGTCAGGATCGGCGAGGACCGCTCGGAGCGTCTCGATATCATCCCGGCGCGCTATCAGGTCATCGTGACGATCCGCCCCCGCTACGCCTGCCCCAAGGGGCGGACAGGGGTGCTTCAGGCCGCAGCTCCGGCGCATCTGCTGGAGAGAAGCTGGCCGACGGAAGCGCTGCTGGCGCATATCGCGGTGGCCAAGCATTCCGAGCACATGCCGCTGAACCGCCAGGCCGTGGTCATGGCCCGTCACGGGGTGCCAATCGACCGCTCGGTCCTCGCCGACTGGATGGGCCACGGGTGCCCTGATCGCGCCGGTGGTCGATCGCATGGCCGTGTTGCTGAAGAACGGAAGCTCCCGGCTCTATGTCGACGAGACGACGGCCCCGGTTCTCGATCCCGGACGCGGCAAGACGAAGACTGGCTACCTGTGGGGCTGTGCTGCGCGATGACCGGGGTTGGGGTGGCCCCGCCCCGCCCGGTGTCGTATTCCACTATCATCCCGGCCGTGGCGGCAAATAAGTTCGGGCGCGCGCGAAGGCAGGAGGATTGGCGTGATGTTGTCGGGCACGTCGAGGTTTGTCGTTGTGTGCCAACCGGCCCGGTCGAGAAGGAGAACGGCGTGGGCGCCCCTGGCGACATGGCGGGATATCTCATTGAGATGCAGTTGCATGGCCTCAGTGTCGGCGTATGGCACGGCAATAGCTGCCCCGGTTCCTCGTGCCGGACATATGGCGCCAAAGAGATAGGCATTCTCATAGCGCTGATCGGCCGGTTGGCGGGGCCTTGATCCGCGTCTGCTCCATTGGCGGACGATGCCATTTTTCTGACCGATGCGGGCCTCGTCCTGAAACCAGATCTCGACCGGTGTGGCCTCTCGCAAATCAGCGAGATGGGCACTTAGCGTTTGCGGGAAGTTTTTTTAAACGCTGCGATGGTTTCGACGTCCTGCCCGGGGTGACGCGGACGGGCGCTGACGTGCGAGAACCCCAGTTTCTTCAAGATCGTTCCGACATACCGTTCGTGAAAGTCCACACCGAAGCGCTTCTTGATCACCAGCTTGAGGTCGATACGCCGCCACCGCACCACACCGTCGGCCCGTCTGTCGGGGCCCGCTTCGACGAGGGCCGCCAGTTCGCTCTTCTGCTCCACTGACAGGCGTGGCGTGGGGCCGTTGGTCCAGGCATCGAGCAATGCATCGGGACCGCCCATATTAAACCGGTGAACCCAGTCCCGAAGCGTCTGTCGGTCCATGCCACCGATCCGGGCCGCGTCGTCGCGGCTCATCCCGTCCAACACCGCCGCCAGCGACAGCAGCCGTCGGCTCTGATTGCTGTCCCGAGACTGCTTCGCCAACCGGCGAAGTTCCCGTGCCGAAAAATCCGTCCGCAAGGGCACTGCTGATGGCATGGTGCGAATCCTCCTCGCGCCCAGTGAATCAGAACTACAACTTCAGTGGAATCCCCGTGAGTCACACCCAGGAGCCTCTGGTATAAGTGCCCATGCAAGGCGAAGTGCCGCAGCCCTGGGATACGGCCGGTCGATACCCCTTCCTACACGTCGGCATTGTCTGAAAGATAAGCCGCTAAGTCAAAACCCATGAATAGGGCCGCTTCCAGAAGCCAGGTGAAGAACTCAACCGGCATTGTGGCGGTTTCCACGCTTGTCATTGGCGACAAGTCCCTGCAGCATTCTTGCTGGGGGCGTGTACCTCACAGGGCTGGTATGAACGGCTGCGTCGGATGGCTTGAGGTTGTTCGTCTTCTTTCCAAGCTATTGCGATGCAGCATCGTGATTGTCGACTGGGTTTGGACGCCAAATGTTAGACCCAGCGAAGAAGGTCAATTCATTCCAAAGCAATGAATCTTTCCAGAAGGTACTCTGAGATCAGCACTGCACGCTGTGCTCTCAGTTCCGGATGCTGATTCCAGGGCTCAGACGGGTCGGGCGGAGCCTGATGGAACAGCGCACCCTGGGATTCACCCAAGTACAGTTTGGCAACCCTGTCATTCGACTCCCGGTATCTTGCGACCAGTTGTGCCCGGACTTTCGGAGGAAAGAAGTAGAGATGGGCCGGCTCATCCGGATTGGCTTTGGAATACTCGGCCAGGGCATCCTTGATCAGCGCGAATCGCCGACCGATGCGGCGCGACGTTTTCATGCGGGCGAGGAATTGCAGGCAATCCCGGTTCAACCGCTCGTTTTTCGCCGTGACCGGGGTGAGTCCTGTGCCGCTTTCCAGTTCGACGGCCTTGAGGAACATGGCCTCCGACGAGATCGCCTTTCCGCACCTCTCGAACGGTACCACGATAATCTTGGCCTCGCCGAACACTTTCCGCCAGCGCTCCAGCACCTGCCAGTAATTCAATGACTTGGAGACACGCTTCAGATATTCCGCAGGCGGAAGGTCCGTCGCTCCATTCTTGAGTTGTTCACGGTAGAGGGACTCCAGCCATTCGTCCTGCCGCCGCAAGTAGACGACGATGGTCACGTCAAACAGCTTGAAATAGTCATGGACCTTGGCTGGCTCACGAATGATGAAAAACGCCTCTGAACTGATGACAACGTTCTGAGCACCGGTCCGCTTGATCTCGCCGCGTAGTTGCTTTCTCACCAGTTCCGGGTCGGCGTCCTGAATCCAATCCGGAGGATCGTTGCGAAAAAACTTCGCAAACTGATGATGACCAGAGGCTTGCCGGCCCGCCTTGGGGTAGAGCCAACCCTCTTCAATCAATTTGCCGCGGTTCAGTGCCAGAAACGACTGGAGCGAAGTTGTCCCGGTCTTGGGCTGGCCAATATGAAGGAACAGCCGTGACCTTTGCATTCCGTCCGCACCAGCGGAAGACGTCGTCATTTTTGAACACCCAATCAAATACCGCGCAACTTTCATCGTCTGCGGTTACGCATGTCATGCCGTCACCCGCCGTCCCTACCGGATCAGGAAACTTCAGTTGTATCAAGCGCGTTCTCGCGCGCTAGCCATACTGCCAAGGTGAGGGCAGATCAAGGTCCGAGCACCTCGTTGACGACGCCTGCTTGCGGCGCTTCTAGACCGCAGAATCTGTCAACACTATTGACAAGATTTTCCACATTCGCCAAATACTAGGCCCGAAGCGGCAGCGATTCCGGAAAGAGGCGCTGACGCGTCGGCGTACGAAATGACACAAGTATGGAGATTTACAGATGATTACCCTGCCACATGAATATCTTGCGGAGTTCCTTCGCGCCTCGCTCCACCTGAACACGATCCTGAATAGGAACGAGGATTTCCTCGAAGGAAAGGTCACCATCGGGGAATGGCTGGTCATGAAGACCATCCTGGCGGATGAAGAGTGCCAGCAGAAGGTTCTGTCCAAGAAGCTGGGGTTCTCGCGGCAGCGGGTGTCCAAGATTCTCGAGGGCCTCAAGAAGGCTGAGTTCATTTCCATCAAGACGACAGCGCTGAAAGACGGCAAATCCATCAACCGCCTGTCGCTAACCAATTCCGGCAATAAATCTGTGGGCGTCGTTGAAGCCAAGCTAGGTAGTGTCCTTTCGGAGGTCAGCGAGGCGGATCTGCTTCTGCTGTCGAAGGCATCAAAGAGCGTGCGCCGCATCAACCGCGCGCTGTCCAAGAAGGGAGATTGAAGAACCCCGTGTCATGTTGGTGGCGCATTCGCCGTCAGCGCAACAAACCGACGCGATACCGCCGACTTCGAGAGCCCGGACTCCTTTCCAGATGGAACCGTCGCCTCAGGTAGCCGCACCGCCCGGCCGAACTTGCGCATCGCCACATTCATGAGCGTCAGGTTCACCGCCCACTGCTCAAGGAACCCGGCATCCCGTGCCGCCTCCCAGCTCGGAAGAGGGATCTCCTTGCCCTTCGGCGTGCGGACCCGCGGCCGCTTAACCTCGATCATGCCGCCGTGAAAGCCAACCTTTCCCTGCGGATTATCGTGATGCGCGCAGCAAGCCGGAGATCGCGCTTGCGGAGATTGACCGGGTGATCGCCGCAGGCGTTCGCTTTGGGGCTGTACTGGCAGACGCCGGATACGGCCTGAGTGCGCCATTCCGACAGGGTCTTACCGCTCGTGGCCTGGTATGGGCGGTCGGCATTCCCGGACGCCAGAAGGTCTATTCGGCGGATGTGAAGCTGATCTTTCCTGTCGCGGGCCGGGGGCGTCCTCGCCAGCGCCACATCCCAGACATCCTCTCAAAGCCAGCCGAAGAGATGCTGGCGGCCACCAGATGGCGAACCATCAGTTGGCGGCAGGGAACCAAGGGGGCACTGAAGGCACGTTTTGCCGCTATCCGCGTGCGTGTCGCCGATGGGCCGCCACAGCGGATCGGCGATAAGGGGCAGCAGCATCTCCCCGGAGAAGAAGTCTGGCTGATCGGTGAGCGCCGCACCAGCGGCGAGACGAAGCACTATCTCGCCAACCTGCCGCCCGAAACGAAACTGCCCAGATTGGCGGCGATCGTCAAAGCCCGTTGGATTTGCGAACAGGCGCATCAGCAGGTGAAGGAGGAACTGGGACTCGATCACTTCGAAGGACGATCCTGGCAAGGGCTTCATCGACACGCCTTGCTGACGATGATCGCTTACGCCTTCTTGCAGCATCGTCGCCTCGCCGAAGCGGGGCGGGAAAAAAAGACACCACGGTCCACCACCTCGGCCAAGCCTGCCAACCGTTCGTCACGCCATCACCACTCTCATGCTGCAGTCAACACCTTCGCGATGCCCGCACTGCCGCCAATGGTTGGATAAAGAACTTCATGATTGAATCTGCCAAAGTAATGTTAGAACAGATACGCCTTCTTGATGCGCAGGTTCGCTCGACAGCGCGGCGCAATTCTGCCGTTCGGCACCTCATGTCAGTTCCCGGTGTCGGGGTGATAACGGCGTTGGGCTTTGTTGCAACCATCGATGATCCCGCACGGTTTCGACGTTCGTCGAGTGCCGGGGCATACCTTGGCTTGACGCCCCGCATATATGCCTCCGGCGAGACGATGCGATCCGGACGTGTTTCGAAGCGGGGCGACGACTTTCTCCGACGCAGTCTCTATGAAGCGGCAAATGCTCTGTTGACCCGTGTTCCTCAGTTCTCTTCTCTCAAGAGCTGGGGGCTGCGTAATGCCCGTCGAGGCGGCTACCGCAAGGCAGAGGTTGCCGTGACGCGTAAACTCGCCGTGATCCTTCATGCAATGTGGACATCCGGGGAGCCATTCCGGTGGTCGGCCAAGGGAGCGAGCCAAACCGCATGACAACAGCACGCATCATGTTACGCTGACATCAGCGTAATCGTCCGGTCAGGACAATGGCGCAGCCGAGACCGATCCCACGAATGCGAGTGCCGGACACGCCCGGTGACCGCGAACACCACATTGGTTGGCTGAGCGTATCCAACGCCATGATGAGGCAACCACGCAGCGCTGACCTCGAAGAGAACCTTGAGCCTGACCAGCGATATCCTGATATCCCGCTTGACAGACGCGATTAGAGAACGCACGGGGACACGATCTCGTGTCTCGCCGTCTTGACAAGCCGCACCCATGGGGCCACTCTTTCACGTGATCTCATTAGGTTTGCATCATGGCGAACAATATCTCCAAGCCTCATACTCCTTTCAGGATCTTCCGGCCGAGCCTGCCCCAGACCGCACTGGGATTTGCCGTCGCGCATCTGATGACAAAACCTGCCTTCGCCAATCTCAAGTTCGGCAACTGGTCGCGCATCCTTGCCGGCCAAATCAACCGTGGCCATTACAGCTTCGTGGTCGATGCCACTAAGAACGTGCACGGATTTGCGGGCTGGGGCTTCGTGACACGAGACAAGGCCGAGGATTGGGTCGAGGGCAGGGCGGGCCTCTCCTATCAGGATTGCCTGCAGGGCGAGTGCATTGTCTTCAACGCATGGTCGGCGACCGATTTCGCCGTCCACCGATTCATGGTCGATGAAGCGCGCAAGCTCATCAGCGGCAAGCAGACCATGTATTTCAAGCGCTATTATCCGGATGGCTCGACCCGCCCCGTGCGCCTGAACGTTAATGATTTCGTCGGCAAGCACATCAAGCGGAAATCGCAGAACGGGCAGGCCGCCGATGACGGCGAAGCGGCCACACATACTCCCTCCGGAACCCTCCCGAACTGACACCGCGCCTGCTTTGGCATTGATGTTCGCATGGCCTCAATCCGCCTTGCGCTGGACGAATATCGTACAGGCCGTTGGTAAGAGAATGGTAATAATGTGTCTTGACTTTCAGGTTCAATGGAGTTGTATTTCTTATGAGGGGGCGGTTCTTTCCTTAGGCGATAGCCAAGTGAGGCCCGCATGGCGTCTTGAGATAAACCAAACAGCTTCGAGTTGCTGACATCAGGCAACGCTTTGCCTGCAAGTAGTAATCGATACCAGTAGCGGGATGCGCCACTGCTGCGGGTTCGGCTTTTTGGCATCGGGCCGAATGGCCTGAACGTCAACAGACTTAAATTCCAAACCAATGTCCTGCCGTGAGCGCGGCAGGCAGTAACTGGTTTTTGACTTTCAAAGGAGATTGACGGACATGGCTATTCCAGTCGTTCAAGACGCCACAGGCGATCCAGATGTCGGCGGACTGAGGAGCGGAGCCAGGCGGAACGGCAGCTACTCGTGCGCGGACAGGAAAGCCGGCCGTCGCTGTCGCGGCGGGTCCCCGGAGACAACACTTCCGACTTCAAACTGACAGGCAACCACGCGGTAGCTGAAGGGCTTTTATCGCCCAGGGAGAAAACTCATGGCAAAACTCGACATTCTTGGTACTGACGAACTCTCGAGCGACGAACTGGCGCTGCTGGCCGCTGTCGCAGGCGCATCTTCCCTGGCAACCGTTGACGGCACCGGTCTGGAACCAAGCGACCTCGGACAACCTGATCTGCCCAGCATGGGAAGTATTTTCTCGGGACGGATGACGGGAGGCTCTGCACTGTCCCTGTCGGCCGACTATGGAGTTGGAGTCCCGGATGTTGGTTACGATACGCAGTTCGACGCTCCAATCGGGAGATGCGCTTGCCCATCCTGCGGCGGAGACAGCGCATCTGCCGCGCCCGCCGGTGGGAATGATGACCGGGCCGAGAACGGCAGTGGCGGCACCATATTCGCCGTTGCTGCCACCGGCAATCAGGGGATCGACGGGCTGCTGCGCGGCAATGGCTGGGCTGGCGGTGCGATCACCTACAGCGATCCGACGGCGGCAAATCAGTATCAGGCTGGGCATGACGAGCTCTTCACCAACTTCCAGCACATCGACGCTCAGCAGGTGGTGGCGATGCATTTCGCGCTGAACGCCGCTCAATATACCCAGCCTGCTGGAGCTGCCGGTTTCTCCGTCGAAGGCTTCACCAATCTGGGTATTACTTACAACGGCGCGAATGGTACGGGCACCATCCGGCTGGCGAACACGTCCAATCCCGGCACCGCCTATGCCTACTACCCCAGTAACGACGTCGAAGGTGGCGATGCCTTCTTCGGCGGATCGGGCCGGACCCCGGTGATGGGTGACTATGACTGGCACACCGTGTTGCACGAGCTTGGCCATTCGCTGGGCCTCAAGCACGGGCAGGAAACCAATATCTTCGGCGCGATGCCGGCGAACCTGGATTCCATGGAATACTCGGTGATGACCTACCGCTCCTATGTGGGCGATCCGCTGATCGGCGGGTATAGCAACGAACAATATGGCTATGCCCAGACCTACATGATGTATGACATCGCCGCACTGCAGCACATGTATGGCGCGGATTACTCCACCAACAGCGGGAACACGACCTATACGTGGAACCCGCTGAACGGCAACACGGTGGTCAATGGCCTGACGACCATCACCCCCGGCGGCAACCGCATCTTCCTGACCATCTGGGATGGTGGCGGTACCGACACCTACGACATGTCGGCCTACAGTACGGACCTCGACGTCAACCTCGCGGCGGGCGAGTATTCAGTGTTCTCGGCGACCCAACAGGCCAATCTGGGTGATGGCAACATTGCCCGCGGCAACGTGTTCAACGCCCTGATGTATCAGGGCAACACGGCCTCGCTGATCGAGAACGCCATTGGCGGCTCCGGCAATGACGTGATCGATGGCAACCAGGCAAACAACGTTCTCACCGGCAATGCCGGCGACGATACGCTGCAGGGCCTCGACGGCAACGATACGCTGAATGGCGGTGCCGGCGAAGACCTGATGAAAGGCGGTGGTGGTGCCGACACGCTCAACGGCGGCGACAACGACGACACGCTCAAGGGCGGCGGCGGCGCCGACGCGCTGAATGGCGGCAACGGCATCGACACCGTTGACTATTCCCTCTCGACGGCTGTCATCGTCGACCTCGAAGCCAACACCGCTTCGGGTGGCGAGGCCTTTGGCGACACCTTCTCCAGCATCGAGAATGTCAACGGGTCCGCGGAATCCGACATCATCACCGGAAATGGCTCCAGCAATGAGATCGCAGGTGGAGACGGCATCGACATCATCAAGGGCGGCGGCGGCTCCGATACCCTTTATGGCGGCGATGGCGACGATTCCCTGCAGGGAGGCTTCTCGACCGACACGATCTATGGCGGCAATGGCGACGATTCGATCACGGTTCTCGACAGCGAATTCATCGACAATGTCGATGGCGGCGCCAATGTCGATACGTTGAGCCTGAGCGACGTTGACGGAACCGATCTCACTGGAGGCCAGTCTGGCGCCGTCGTGATCGACACCACGGCTGGCACCTGGACGATGAATGGGTCCTTCCCGGGGTATGGCGGCCCGGCCACCATCGCCAACATCGAGCGGATCATCGGCACGCAGTTCGGCGACACGATCACGGTCAACCCGGGTGGCGCTAACGACATCTCCTACATCGATGGCCAGGGCGGCGACGACATCATTTCGTCCGACGGCGGTAACGGGACATACCTTGGAGGAACCGGCAATGACTACATGTCTTCGGGCCTCGGCGGCGAGACCATGGACGGCGGCGCCGACATCGATACCATCGACCACACGATCTGGGATTTCAACTACATCTTCGACATGGCGACGGGCGCTACCCAATTCGGCGGCGAATCCTACATCAACTTCGAGAACGCCATCATGGGCGATGGCAACGACACCGTAACGGGTAACGCGTCCGTCAACACCATCGATGCTGGCATCGGCAACGATACGGTAAACGGCGGTGCTGGTGACGATACGATCCTTGGTGGCGACGGCAACGACACGCTGCGTGGCGGAACCGGCACCGATGACGTGTTCGGCGACGCCGGCGATGACCTGATCATCATTGCCGGTGGCGACGGCCTGGACAATGCCTATGGTGGCGATGGCACCGACACGCTGGATTATTCCACGACGATTGGCACCATATTCTTCGACATGTTCACCGGTGCCTTCACATTCGGTAGCTCTGCCCGCGATGCCCAAGGCTTCGAGAACTACCTGGACGGCGGTGGCAACGGCAAGATCTTCGGCACCTTCGGTGTCAACGATATTGACGGCGGCGCGGGTGACGACATCATCCGCGGCGGCAATGGCGGCGATACGCTGGATGGCGGTGCCGGCAGCAACGACCTGCTGTCCTATTCCGGCTCCAACGGCGCGGTGACGATCGACCTCGGGCTCAATCTGGCAGCGGGCGGCCATGCCACAGGCGACGTGATCTCG
>NZ_JBGSOZ010000057.1:0-5320 GCF_041738905.1 Aestuariivirga sp. | reverse complement strand
GCGGCGGGCAGCAGCCGGTCCGCCCAATGGCCGGGCAGCGCGTCGGCGACACCTCGATCGTTGCGGCTGGCATCGGTCATGGGCGCGGTGTACATGAAGGCATTCATGAAAACCACCCCTCGCCTCCACCTCGATGCAGCGCTGTCTCCCGGCCGGGAAGTCGATCTCCCGCGCGAGCAGGCGCATTATCTCACCGGCGTGCTGCGCCTCAGCAGCGGAGACCCCGTCTCGGTCTTCAATGCCCGCGACGGCGAATGGCTGGCCTATCTCGCCACCGTCTCGAAGAAGACCGCCAGCATCCGCTGCGAGCGCCGCGTTTCGGAGGTGAAGCCGCCACCCGACATCGATTATGTCTTCGCGCCCCTGAAGCACGCGCGGCTGGACTATGTTGTGCAGAAGGCGACCGAACTCGGCGCCCGCAGGCTGAGGCCCGTCATCACCCAGCGCACCATTGCGGAGCGCGTGAACCTCGATCGCATGACGGCGAACGTGATCGAGGCGGCCGAGCAATGCAATCTCGTCTTCGTGCCGGAGGTCCATGAACCGGTGAAACTGCCGAAGCTCCTGCACGAGTGGGAGCAGGGCAGGGCACTCGTCTATTGCGACGAGACGGCGGCGATTGCCAATCCCGTGGAGGCGCTGAAACTTCTCAAAGCCCCTGCCGCCATCCTGATCGGCCCCGAAGGGGGATTCACGGTCGAGGAAAAGGCGCTGCTGAAATCCTGTACCTTCGTCACCGCCATTTCGCTCGGCCCCCGCATCATGCGGGCCGATACCGCGGCCGTTGCCGCTCTCACCCTGGTGCAGGCTGTGCTGGGCGACTGGCATCACAATTCCTGATGGATCGTCGTCAAATCTTTGTCTTGCCCGATGAAACCGTCCCGCCTACATCCTCGGACACATTTTTGACAGGAAGTATCTCGTGAGCGGACCCACCCCCGACACGCCAAAAGCCCGGCAACCGATCGAATCCAAGGCACAGCTCATCGAGGAACTCTCCTCCGGCTCCAAACCGAAGGACCAGTGGCGGATCGGCACCGAGCACGAAAAGTTCCCTTTCCTCACCGACACGCTGGGGCCTGTTCCCTATGAAGGACAGCGTTCCATCCGGGCACTCCTTGAAGGCCTGCGCGACCGTTTCGGCTGGACCGGTGTCTACGAGGGCGACAACATCATTGCGCTGTCCGATCCCGACGGCCTCGGCAACGTCTCGCTTGAGCCGGGCGGCCAGTTCGAACTGTCCGGCGCGCCGCTGAAGACCGTCCACGACACTTGCGAGGAAGTCCATGAACACCTGAGCGAGGTGCGCGAGATCGGCGACAGGCTCGGCATCGGCTTCCTCGGCCTTGGCGCATCGCCCATGTGGACGCGTGCCGAAACGCCCGTCATGCCCAAGGGGCGCTACGGCATCATGGCGCCCTACATGGACAAGGTCGGCAAATATGGCCGCGACATGATGTTCCGCACCTGCACGGTGCAGGTCAATCTCGATTTCGCTTCCGAAGCCGACATGGTGAAGAAGCTCCGCGTGTCGCTGGCGCTGCAGCCCATCGGAACGGCACTCTTCGCCAACTCGCCCTTCCTCGAAGGCAAGCCCAACGGCTTTCTCTCGTTCCGTTCGGAAGTCTGGCGCGACACCGACAACCAGCGCTCCGGCATGCTGCCCTTCGCCTTCGAGCCTGGCATGGGCTTCGAGCGCTACGTGGACTATGCGCTCGACGTGCCGATGTATTTCGTGATGCGCGATGGCAAGTACATCAATTGCGCCGGCGAGAGCTTCCGCTCCTTCCTCGATGGCAAGCTGCCGCAGCTTCCGGGCGAGAAGCCGGTGGTGAAGGACTGGGCCGATCACCTGACGACGATCTTCCCCGAGGTGCGTCTCAAGAAATACCTCGAGATGCGCGGCACCGATTCAGGCCCGTGGTGGCGCCTCTGCGCGCTGCCCGCCCTATGGGTTGGCCTGCTCTATGACCAGGCCGCTCTCGATGCGGCATGGGACATGGTGAAGGACTGGACTGCGGAAGAACGCCAGAAACTCCGTGACGACGTTCCCACGCAGGCGCTGAATGCAACGATCCGTGGACGGAGCGTTCGCGACATGTCACGCGACGTTCTGGCGATCTCTCGCGCCGGACTCCTCGCGCGGAACGAGCTGGGCTGCAAGGGCAAGACCGAAGCCGCCTTCCTCGACGTGCTGGACGAGACGGTTTCAACCGGCAAGACCGCCGCGGAAAACCTGCTGTCCCTTTATCACGGCAGCTGGAACGGCGACATCACCCGCGTGTTCAGGGACTTCGCTTACTAGGCCGCAACCTCCGCCCTTTTTCGTGCGGAATTGCCAACGCACCGCCATGAGCAACTGCCGGGTTGCATTGGAACGTGCTATCGGCAATTCTCAGCTTCAGGGTTAGGAGGGTTCATGTCCCGATACAGGAGCGAGACAAGAAGTCATGGTCCGAGCGCCAAGCGGCTTCTCCAGCAGCGGCTTGAGCGTGAGGCCATGGGAGATGAAGCCTACAAGAAAATGATCTCCTACAACGACGAACGCGGCTTCAGGCTGTTCGGCATCTTCTTCATCGCGTTGTTTGCCGCCATTGTATTCGGCTTCGCATGGCTGGGCTATTAGACATTCCTCCGCCGAGAGCCTCCTCGCCCTCTATGTTGACGGCGTCTTCCGGGACTTCGCTTGATGAAGTCTATTGTGCCGGCTGCACGTGCGTTTCTCCGAGGATGGCCGTGTCTCCGGTGGCGGCCACGTAGGCGTCGCGGATCATGAGGCTGATCTTGTCCACCGTGCTGGTGGAACTGTTCAAGCCTGCCGCGATGACGAGGCCGTGCTTCGGGAAATAGGCATAGAGCACGCGGTTACCCATGGTGCCGCCCTCGTAGGCCCAGATGTACTGACCGGGGCCGAACATGGATTTCATCACGCCCAGCCCGAAGCCCTTGGGATCGTCCTTCGTCACATCCGCGATGGGCGCACCCGTCTTCATCGACACGATGGAGCCAAGTTCCTTGCGCTGGGCCTCGTCCAGAATGTTTCCGGTAAAGAGAAGCCGTGCCCAGCGCGTCACGTCCCCGGGGGTGGCAACCGCGCCGCCCGCACCTTGCGCCCATGACATGTCGGACCGGCTGACGTCCTTGCCCAGCATCGGCTCCATCGGCTTCTGCTCCGGCGCGAGCGCGAAGAGATAGCCCGGGACCAGCCTGCTGGCGACGGCGTCGGGATAGTGCGTGGCCCGGTAGTAAGTATCGGTCAGGCCGTGGCCCGTGAGAATGCGGGATGTGACATGATCCTCGAAGGGCTTGCCCGTGGCGCGTTCGATAATCATCTGCACAAGGATGAAATTGGTGTTGGAGTAGTCGTATCCCCTGGTTGGCGGCGGTGAGCCGGAGAGCGCAGGATCGACGAAACTGACGAGCTGCGCCGTGCTGAAGTAGCGGCCGATGCCGTTTGCCGCGAAGGCCTTCATGAAGGCATCGGTGTCATCGTAGGTTGGAATGCCCGACGTCATGGTGAGGAGATGGCGGAGCGTCTTGTCCTTCCATTCCGGATACTCGGGAAGCCAGGCACCGATCGGCGCGTCGAGCGAGAGAACGCCCTCCTTAACCAGTTGGAGAACCACCGTTGCCGTCATCGACTTGGTGATGCTGCCGATTTGGAACAGCGTGGCTGACGTGACGGGGGCTGCTTCTGCGTCCGCCGACATCCTGCCGGCAACGGCATTGAGGTTGGGGCTCGCTCCATCGAGGCTGACGCTCAGCGAGACGGCCGTGAAACCCTCCTCCTTCGCGTGCTCCGCCAGATACTGATCCGCGATCTTCTGAAGTTTCGGCTGAAGCTCGGCGCTTGCGGCCAGGACCGTGGCCGGAAAGGCGATGACGGATGCCATTGCCAGCGCGGCAAGGCCTGTTCTGAAGAAGAGAAACAAAAACATGTGCTGCCCCGAGAATTTTTCCCGCAGGGGCAAGGTTATCGGATGGCGGCATCGGAAAGCAAGTTACCCGTTCGCGCCCGGCAGACGTCGGTTTCGAAGATTGTGCCGGTCATGGAAGGCGGCCTCACTCCGCCGCCATCATCCCGGATGAATTGAGATTGGCAAGGCTATCGGTCACGTGCCGGGCCAGGGCTTCGACCGCCGAACTCGGACGGCCGGGTTTCCGCACGAGGCCGATGTCGAATGTGCCGAGCGGTGGAAAGCCGTCTTTCTCGGTCAGCACGCGCATGCCGGGGCGCACGCACAGGTCGGGCACGGCACCGACTGCAAGTCCGGACTGGACGGCGGCGTTGACCGCGTTGGAATTGGGGCTCGAATAGGCGATGCGGTACTTGCGGCCCAGCTTTTCAAGTGACTTCAGCACCATCGAGCGCCACTCGCAGCCCGCGTGCGAGACGGCGACCGGCACGACTTCGAGAAGATGGGTCGAATGCCGCGAGGACGTCACCCACACCAGCGGCTCGCGGCGCACCGGTTCGTCGGTGACGATGTCGCAGCCGAAGGTGACGAGCGACAAGTCCATTTCGCCTCGCCTCGTGCGCTCATAGAGAACGCTCGTGCTCACGCAGTCGACATCGACCGTCACCAATGGATGCGTGCGGGCAAAGCGCGCGAGAATTTCGGGGAGAAAGCGGTCGGCATAATCGTCCGGCGTGCCGAAGCGCACCGTGCCGGTGAGTTCGGGCCGGGTGAAGGTCGAGACCGCCTCGTCATTCAGCGCCACAAGCCGCCGCGCATATTCGATGAGCCGCTCGCCATCGGGCGTGAAGCGGCTGGCCCGCCCATCCCGCGCGAACAAGGGGCGCCCCAGCGTCTCCTCCAGCCGCTTCATCTGCATCGAAACCGCGGACTGTGTCTTGTTCACCTCTTCCGCCGCGCGGGTGAAACTCCCCGTGTCGGAGATGGCGAGAAAGGTCTTCATCAGGTCGATATCGAGGTTGGGGATCATGGCGGCCATCCATCAACTTATGTGATGACTAATATAAAATACATTCGTTGGAGAAATCAATTGGAAACTGGCATCCTCCACTCATCGCAACAGTGATGGCCATCCGGAATCGGGTGGATCGACGCGGAGGGGAATGGTCTTCTCCGCGGCTGAGGAGGACTTTGCCATGAGAGACTATGCCCTGAACCACGCCCGGTCGTTCGAAGCCGCCGGAGCCCTTTCGGTCTTCGGCCGGCTGCTCCGTAACTTGCGGGCCAGGCGCGCCGTGACGCGCCTCGACCGGCTCGATGACTACATGCTGCGCGACATCGGCGTCACGCGGGACGAAATCCGCTGGGCCGCCGGCCTGCCGCTGTCGGTCAATGCGGCGCTG
>NZ_JBGSOZ010000037.1:0-2763 GCF_041738905.1 Aestuariivirga sp. | reverse complement strand
TCTTGGATTTCAGATCCAGTACATGTGGGCCGGCTCGCGCCGTCGATATGTTCCGGACTTCCTTGTCAGACTGGCCAGCGGCAAGATGCTGGCACTCGAGATCAAGGGAACTGACAGCCCACAGAACAAGGCCAAGCGCGATGCCTTGAGTGAATGGGTCAAGGCGATCAATGGAACCGGCGGATTTGGGCAGTGGGCTTGGGATGTCGCGTTCAAGCCATCTGATGTGCAGGATATCGTCACCAAGCACGCAAAAGCCATAATGCCAGAACTGGTTGGTCAATGAATTCGCTCCGTTGCAGCGCGATTTGCTATGTCAGGTCTGATGCCAGTGGCACGCTGCCAGCGGATGGCTTTGCGAACCCTGCGATCAATGCTCAAAACTACAGGTTGAGGAAATCCTTTGGGGCCGCCTATGATGGGCTGGTAATAAAGCACAAGGTTTGCAAACGAGGTGCGGGTTGTGACGGATAAACTGATTGATCATCCAAGCGAATCCGCCGAACCTGCTCCTTCGCCAGCGGCCCATATTCGAGCTACTTTGGCACCGAAAATTACCTTTGCATCGCACCAGAACGACGTTCCGACGATCCTCGACTTGGCCGTCGAGAACAACTCTGACGACGACCTTGAGAGCCTGACCCTCACGGTCAAGTCGGATCCCGCAGTCCTCGGCGAACGCACTTGGACGATTGACCGGATCGCTGCCAGGTCTCAGCTCCGGCCAAAGGACGTGCGTGTGCCGCTGGCCGGTGGGCTGCTCGACAAACTGACGGACAGGCTACGGTCTGACGTGACATTCACGCTGCGCCAAGGAGAGTTGGTGCTGGCTGAGGAGCATATGACCGTCGAAGCCTTGGCGCGAAACGAATGGGGCGGTTCCCGCTTTATGCCGGAACTACTGGCAGCCTTTGTGACGCCGAACGATGGCACCGTTCAGCATCTGTTGAAGGAAAGCTCCGGCATTCTGACCAGCAGTGGCAGGGACGGCTCGATCGATGGTTACCAGAAGAAGTCGAGGGAGCGTGTTTGGGAGGTAATGTCTGGAGTTTGGGCGGCAGTCTCGGCGCGCGCCATCACCTATGCCGTTCCGCCCGCCAGTTTCGAAACCACCGGCCAGAAGATCCGATTGCCATCCGAGATCGAAAAGACCGGACTTTCGACATGTCTTGATACAGCACTTCTTTTTGCTGCGGCGTTCGAGCAGGCAGGACTGCACCCGGTGGTCGTTTTTACAAAAGAGCATGCGCTTGCGGGTGCCTGGTTGCAGCCTCAGTACTTTCCGACCCTGACAGTTGATGATCCGATCATCGTCAGAAAAGCTATCGCCATGAAGGAATTGGTGATTTTCGAAACGACACTTGCCACGACTGGCCACCCTATTCCCTTCACAAAGGCAATCGCCGAGGCGGAACGCCAACTTGCCGAAGAGAACGATGCGCAGTTCGTCTATGCCGTTGATGTTCGTCAGGCTCGGCGGCGGGGAATTCAACCACTATCCTCACTTGCAGGCATGACCGATACGCCTACTGGCGCAGCGCAACCACGTGGCGCAGCGCCGCCCTTGGACCTACCGCCCGACTTGCCCGTCTTCGATCCGCCCGTAGAGCTGGACGAAGCCGAAAGAACACCAGAGGAACGCCTGGCCATCTGGCGTCGCAGCCTGCTGGACCTTTCCAAGCGCAATCGCCTGTTGAACCTGAAACCTTCTGCTTCGGCGATTCCGATCTTCTGTCCTGACCCATCTGTACTGGAAGACAAGATCGCTGAAGGAAAGCGGATCCGTATCATAGCGCCGCCTGCACGTCGTGATGCGGCTTCGCAAGCCGACGAGGCACTCTTTCGTCTCCGAACCGGTGATGACTGGTCCGTGAACTTCGCTCGCGACGCAATGGAGCGCGGAGAGATCGTCGCCAACACAGATGAAAAACAGCTCGAGAAGGGCACGATCGAGCTCTACCGCAAGGCAAAGGCGGATCTCGAAGAAGGCGGCAGCAACACGCTGTTTCTTGCACTTGGTATGCTGCGCTGGACCCCATCTGGCGACAAGACCAGGTACAGCGCGCCGATGATCCTGATGCCGGTGCGCCTCGACCGCGCCAGCGCAAGGTCAAAGCCCTATATTCTGCGCCACGATGACGACACTGTCTTCAACCTTACCCTTTTGCAGATGCTTCGCCAGGATTTCGGCATCAACCTTTCCGAGTTGTCAGGCGAATTACCGAAAGACCGCAGCGGTATCGATGTTCGCAGCATTTGGAACCATGTTCGGCACAAGGTAAAGGACGTCCCCGGGTTTGAGGTTGTCGAAGAAGTCTTCCTCAGCACCTTTTCCTTTGCAAAGTATTTGATGTGGAAAGACCTGACGGATCGGACTGAGACACTAAAGGGAACGCCGTTTGTTCGTCATCTCATTGAAACACCACGAGACCCTTACCCAAGCGGGACCAAGTTCCTTGACCCAAAGGAAATTGATCGAAAGGTTGAGGCTTCTTCAATCTTTGCACCGCTGAATGCAGATTCCAGCCAGATTGTTGCAATTCATGCATCCGGCCTTGATGGCGATTTCGTGCTCGAAGGTCCGCCAGGCACTGGAAAGTCCGAGACGATTGGCAACATCATTGCCCATAATATCGCTCTGGGGCGCAAAGTCCTCTTTGTCTCGGAAAAGATGGCCGCGCTTGAAGTTGTCTATAAGCGCTTGGTTGCTGCTGGCCTCGGCGATTTCTGTTTGGAGCTTCATTCGAGCAAGGCAAATAAACG
>NZ_JBGSOZ010000019.1:0-2422 GCF_041738905.1 Aestuariivirga sp. | reverse complement strand
GTCGCGGCCAGGCGTCTTGGGGATGTCGCCGAGGCCGGGGGCGAGGCAGTCGAAGATCGGGTCGAGGCGGTCGACGGCTTCCTTGTCGCCGCCGATCATCATGCAATAGCCGCGCTCCAGCCCCCACACGCCGCCCGACGTGCCCACGTCGAGAAAGCGGATGCCGCGGCCCGCCAGCATCTGGCCGCGCCTCACGCTGTCCTTGAAGAAGCTGTTGCCGCCATCGATGAGGATGTCTCCTTCACTCAAGGCCGTGGACATGGCGGCAACCGAATCCTCGGTCACGGCGCCAGAGGGAAGCATCAGCCAGACGGTACACGGCGGAGTGAGCTTCGCGATCACGTCCGGGGCGGAGGTGGCAGCGATGCCGCCATGCTCGGCCACCATCTTCACCGCTGCCGGGTCGCGGTCGAAGACCACCGCGCGGTGGCCTGCGCGCATGAGGCGCCTCGCAATATTGGCGCCCATGCGCCCCAATCCGATGATTCCAATGTCCATGCCGATTGCGTTCCTCTGAAAGCCACATCCCTGATAGCGCCTCCAAGCCAAAAACGTAAGTATGCAGGGGGCTTTGATGCTTTTGCCAGTGCCCCCGCCGAAGGTCGCGGCAATCCGCCGCGCGATCAAGGTTGCGAGTCCTTTTCCACTGTGATAGCCAACGCGCGCGGCGGGGCTGGGGTCCCGGCCCGTGGGTGTGCCCTCGTGCATGCCGGTCTCCCAGAAATTCAAGCGGCCCGGCGCCTGCCACTTCAGGTGCCTTGCCGCAAAGCTGAATGAAAGACGGATCGTGGCGACCACAGATCAGACTGTTTCCGGAGTTCCGGGCCGCTATGCCAGCGCCCTGTTCGAACTCGCGGCCGAAGAAAACTCCACCGAAGCGGTGGGCCAGCAGATGGCGAAGTTCGGTGCCGCCATCGAAGGCGCTGCGGACCTGAAGCGCCTGGTGCGCTCGCCGGTCTTCTCTTCCGATGACCAGATCGAAGCCATCACGGCAGTCGCCGGCGAACTCGGCATCGCGGGCCCGGCGCTCAACTTCCTGAAGCTCGTGGCGCAGAACCGCAGGCTTCACGCGCTTCCCGACATCATCAAGGCCTATGCCACGCTTCTCAGCCAGTCGAAGGGCGAAGTCGCGGGCGAGGTCACCAGCGCCGAGCCGCTCTCGGATGCACAGCTCTCCGACCTCAAGGCCGCCCTCAAGGGCTCTCTTGGCCATGACGTTGCTCTTTCAACCCGCGTCGACAGCTCGATCCTCGGCGGCCTCATCGTGAAGGTGGGCTCCCGCATGCTGGACAATTCGCTGAAGACCAAGCTCCAGAATCTCAAAGTCGCCATGAAGGGAACCGCCTGATGGACATTCGCGCCGCCGAAATCTCCGCAATTCTCAAGAAGCAAATCAAGGATTTCGGCAAGGAAGCCGAGGTCACCGAGATCGGCCAGGTCCTGTCGGTGGGTGACGGCATCGCCCGCGCCTATGGCCTCGACAACGTGCAGGCCGGCGAAATGGTCGAATTCGCGAACGGCATGAAGGGCATGGCCCTCAACCTCGAAACCGACAACGTCGGTATCGTGATCTTCGGTTCGGACCGCGAGATCAAGGAAGGCGACACCGTCAAGCGCACCGGCGCCATCGTCGAAGTCCCCGTCGGAAAGGAACTCCTCGGCCGCGTCGTCGATCCGCTCGGCAACCCGATCGACGGCAAGGGCCCGATCAATGCCAAGCAGATGATGCGCGTCGACGTGAAGGCGCCCGGCATCATTCCGCGCAAGTCGGTGAACGAACCGATGTCGACGGGCCTCAAGGCCATCGACGCGCTGATCCCGATCGGCCGCGGCCAGCGCGAGCTGGTCATCGGCGACCGCCAGACCGGCAAGACCGCCATCATTCTCGACACCATCCTGAACCAGAAGCCCATCCACATCACGGGCCCCGAGAAGGACAAGCTCTACTGCGTCTACGTCGCCTGCGGCCAGAAGCGTTCGACGGTGGCCCAGTTCGTGAAGGTGCTGGAAGACAATGGCGCGCTCGAATACTCGATCATCGTCGCCGCCACCGCGTCCGACCCGGCACCGCTGCAGTATCTCGCGCCGTTCGCGGGCTGCACCATGGGCGAATATTTCCGCGACAACGGCATGCACGCGCTGATCGCCTATGACGATCTCTCGAAGCAGGCCGTCGCCTACCGCCAGATGTCGCTGCTGCTGCGCCGTCCGCCTGGCCGCGAAGCTTATCCGGGCGACGTGTTCTATCTCCACTCCCGCCTTCTCGAGCGCGCCGCCATGTTGAACGACTCGCTCGGCGGCGGTTCGCTGACGGCACTCCCCGTCATCGAGACGCAGGCCAACGACGTGTCGGCCTATATTCCGACGAACGTCATCTCGATCACCGATGGCCAGATCTTCCTTGAAACCGAACTGTTCTACC
>NZ_JBGSOZ010000212.1:0-5467 GCF_041738905.1 Aestuariivirga sp. | reverse complement strand
GCCCCGACCAATGCCGCCGAAGCGACCGCGCAGGACACGTGCGGCGCCGCGGCTCACTTGGCGCTCGTCGGGACGTCAGCGAGCTCGATTGATCTCGCCACGCTTCCGGCTGGCACGCGGATCGTGACGCCTGAAACGATGGTCACGCAGGATTTCGTGCCGACACGGCTCAACATCACCACCAACACCGACGGCAACGTCGCATCGCTCAACTGTTACTGAGGAGGTCCCATCATGCGTGCACTCTTGATGGCCTGCGCCGCCTTCGCCCTCGTCGCGTGTGGCCAAACCACGACACCAGCGACGACCGAAACACCCGCCACGACTGAGGCGCCCGCGACGACAGCGCAAACGCCAGCTGAGGCGACAGCACAAGACACGTGCGGCCGCTCGCAATACGCCGCACTCGTCGGCACGAACATCGCGGCGGCGACGTTCCCGGCCGACAGCAATATCCGCATCATCCAGCCCAACACGCCGGTGACGCAGGATTTCCGTGCCGAGCGCTTGAACGTCCTCACCGACGCTAACGGCGTGATCACTTCGCTTGAATGCTATTGATGACCGGCGCGGCGCAGGAGACTGCGCCGCGAGCGGACGTGTGATTTGCTGCGCTCAATAGGCGAACAGGCCGCGAGCGCGCGCCAAGGGGATATTGTCGGGTGCTTCTGACGCACTTGGCGGTTTGCTGCAGTGCAGCTATAGACCCGGCTCCCAATTTGAACCGGAGCCCATCGAGCCATGGCCGTCGAACGCACCCTGTCCATTATCAAGCCAGACGCGACCAAGCGTAACCTGACGGGCGCGGTTAACGCGGTCATCGAAAAGGCCGGCCTCCGCATCATCGCTCAAAAGCGTATTTGGCTCTCCGAAGGCCAAGCCGAAGGCTTCTACGCGGTTCACAAGGAACGCCCGTTCTTCCGTGATCTGGTGACCTTCATGATTTCAGGCCCGGTCGTCGTGCAGGCGCTCGAAGGTGAAGACGCCGTCGCCAAGTATCGCGATGAGATGGGCGCCACCAACCCGGCCAATGCCGCCGAAGGCACCATCCGCAAGGACTTCGCCGAGTCGATCGAGGCCAATTCGGTCCATGGTTCGGACTCGCCCGAGAACGCCGCCATCGAGATCGCGCAGAACTTCAAGCCCGAAGAGATCGTCGGCTAAGCCATCATGTGGACCGCCCTCTACGTCATCGCCATCGTCACCGTGAACTGGATGTTCACGGCGATCGCACCATGGCAGACGCCGCTGGGCGGCCTCTATCTCGCAAACATCGTGGTCGGTTTCGTCTTCGTGCTGCGCGACTATGCGCAGCGTGAAATCGGCCACTCCATCCTCTTCGCCACGGCGGGCGCGGGCATCCTCACCTGGTTCATGGTCGACCCCGCGATTGCGGTCGCCTCGATCACCGCCTTCATCCTCTCGGAGACGGCGGACTGGGCGGTCTACTCCTTCACGAAGCGCCCGCTGCAGCAGCGCATCCTCTATTCCAGCCTGATCGCGCTGCCGCTCGATACGCTGGCCTTCCAGTATCTCGCCGGCTACCTGACGCCCGCCGCCTTCTCGACCGAGCTTCTCAGCAAGGCCGTGGGCGTGTTCCTCGTGTGGTACCTTCTCAAGGTCCGCGAACGGAAGCTGGCGCTGCCGGCCTGAGGGCCTGAACGGCAACACCCACGAACTCCATGATCCCGTGACCGGAACCATTGCGCCGCGCGCGCATTTGTTCTGCAGGCGAGCATTCGCAGCCGTCTGAATCACAACAGGGACTTGAAACCATGAACAAGAGCGTTCTCGCGCTGGGCACAGCGCTGTCCATTTTTGCCCTCACGCCCGCCATCGCGCAGGAAACTCCTGCAACGCCGGAGAAGGGCATCGCCAACACCATGCAGACCGGCACCACTGACCTGTTCGTTCCCGCCGACCGCCTGAACAGCTCGCAGGTGATGAGCGCCAGCGACTATATCGGCAAGGCGGTCTATGACGAGACGGGCTCCAACATCGGCGAAGTGAACGACCTGATCATCTCGCAGGCGGGCGATGTCCAGGCCGTCATCCTCGGCGTCGGCGGCTTCCTCGGCATGGGCGAGAAGGATGTGGCCGTCTCCGTCAACGCCGTGAAGATGGTGCAGGATGGCGACGCCCAGCGGCTCGTTGTCCAGGCCACAAGGGAGTCACTCGAATCCGCGCCGGCCTATGACCGCGACAACCGCCGCTACTCGGGCGGCGGCATGGTGCCGGGCGACCAGACCGGCTCCATCACGCCCGCACCCGGCGGTGCCGACAACGACCCGAATACGCCGCAGTAATTTCTACCGTTAGTGAGAGGCAGGGCCTGTTCCGCACTTCAAAAAGGTGGGGCGGGCCTTCTGCTGTTTGTCATTCTTTCATGCAAGTCATGGGAGAAGCAGGACAAAGGCCAGATGGCTCAAACGTATCGGCAAGGGGAAGAAAACTCGTGAAGAACTGGTTAACTTGTGGTCCCGCCTGAACCCGCTGGAAAATCGACCGGTCTATTGCATCCAACACCGCAAATGGCAGGTCACGCTGTGCAGGAATCATTGTTCAAGCGGCAGCTTTTGCGTCCAGGTAGATAAGACGGTAATCGCCTGACAAATCGGGTCACACCCAAGCTGGGTGAGCGGGGGCCATGCCGGGTAGCGCCTGAGATTGACACGGCCAAACTTGATCATGCCCTTGAACGTCTCTCCCATGGCTCGACACCCGCATAACAGGAACTGCAGCTCAAAGGCATTTCTGGCGATCGACGGGGCAATTGCAATGGCATTCGACTATTTCAAAGATCCAGACCTATGCAAGGGCGCTGGCTGAAAACTACATTTCGCTGACCAGGACTGTCAGCGGCGTATCAGGCTTGCTGCGCTATCCCCGCTTCGGTCTTCTTCATAATGGAGGGGGCGGCTTCGAAGAACGAGCGGGCTAACGAAGCAATGCGCGAAATTGGTGAGAGATAATGAATTCACTGAAGTTGATAGCTCTCGCGGGCGACACGCTGTTCATCGATGAACGCGTATTTGCGGGGGAGCGCGAGGGTCAAAATTTGCCAAAGTTGCCGCACATCTCTGCGGCGACGCAAGAATACTGTGCAAGTAATTGAAATATTTCTCTGTAGTTTCCTTGCCGGGTCAAATTGAAGACCTGCAATCAAGCTCTGTGCAAAAGAAAGTGTGCCTATGACTACGATGCTGACCGATCTCGTGCGCCCCGGTGGAGTAGTAAATGCCTTCGGATTCGGCGACGAACTCGCGATATCTTTCGACGGCAGTCAGCTGGTGGTTGGCGCGGGGTGGCATGAAATGCCTGGAATGCCCGGTATCGCGCAGGGAGCGGTCTATCTCTACCACACCAACGATCTTTCGTTTCCCACCGCCATCCTGCAACCAGCACTTCATGCGAACGACCAGTTCGGGTACGCCGTAAGCCTCTCTGCAGACGGTGGACTGCTACTGGTCAGCGCGCCGGGCGACGATCACAATCGAGACGACGACCCCGGCGTTTACGATCCGGACTACATCAACGATACCGGGACTGTGTTTGTCTATGACCTTACGGGAGAGATGCCCTCACTGGCCGCAACTTTCCACACGCCCGACGGGGTTGCCGCCTTCGACCGGTTCGGAGAGGAGCTTGTCCTGTCCGCCGACGGTAGCCGTGCGCTCATCTGGGCGACCCAACCGGGTGACAACGATACCGGACGTATCCATGTCTATGACTTCAACGGTACCGAGCCGACCTGGGTTCACACCATCAGCAACCCGGTCGCGCCGGATGGCGGCAGTGGTGCTGACTTCGGTCGGGGCCTCGCGATTTCTGCAAATGGCGGTTTCGCAGCAATTGCCGCACCGTTTCAGGTTCACAACACGACTCGCGGTCGCCTGTACGAAGGAGAAGTCTTTCTCTACGATCTCTCCGGCCCAGTGCCAGTGCAGACCGACCGGATTGTCGCTCGGGACTCGGGTTCTCTGTCCAGCTTCGGTGAGCACATGGCACTTTCCGATGATGGCGCTGTTCTGGTGGTCGGCGCGGATGATGTGTCCGATGCTGGCACCTTCGATTCATCTGGTGGCGGAAGTGTCTATGTCTACGACGTCGTCGACGGCGAAGCGGTCCTGCGTTTCTCGTTCACCGCCCATGACAACGATACGCTCGACCAGTTCGGGCAGGAAATCTCCTTGACGGCGGATGGCCGAACATTGCTCGTTGGGGCTCCTGGCTGGGATGGGACCGCGCTCGACACGGTAACGGGTTCGGATGTGAACGATGGCACGGTTTATGCCTATGACATCTCAGACGACAACGCGGTGCTGTTGGCGCAGTTCGTCGAGGGTGATGACCAGCGCATACCCGCCATGGGCTGGGAGGTCGCTATCGCCGGCGACGGAAGCCAGGTCGCGGCAGCTTGGAACCGCGCCGTACCATTGGACCAGTCTGTTGATGTCTGGAAAAGTGCGATGCTGGGATTTGACCGCATAATCGGCGGTGACAGCGCCGATCTGATGGAGGCAAGCCGCAATAGCGATGCCATTTTCGCCCTTGGTGGAGATGACTTGATTCTAGCACGTGGTGGCCACGACTGGCTCGATGCCGGGGCCGGGGACGACCGGGTGCATGGCGCAGCAGGAGATGATGTGATTGCGGATGGTGCAGGACAGGACCGTCTCCGCGGCGGAAGCGGATTGGACATTTTCATACTTGCGGCCGACGTTACGCGTGACATTGTCACAGATTTCGAAAGCGGAACGGATCTGCTTGACCTCCGCGCTTGGGGTGTTTTGGATTTTTCCGATATTGCTCTTTCCACGCGTGTAAGTGGATTTACGCGGATTGCCCATGGAAGCGAGATACTGATCATTGGAGGCAGCGTTCCGGTCGAGGTCGATTTCCTGCTATAGTAGCGATCGTTGCAGATCATTTGTGCGGCAACTCTCGTCCGGCACAACGCAGTCGCGGACGATGCGGATTTCGCCATCGTAATGCATATGGTAACCGAGGAAGCCCATGTGAAGACGCAGCGTTTCCAGCGCCCGCGGGTAAACGCACTTGATTCTTTGGATTTATCTTCAGGTAGTTTGTAAATCAGAGTGGCAGGACTGTCTCAAGATCGGCCAGAGCCTGTCGTGAGAATTTCTGACGAGCGTCATTTGAATGCCAATGACATCTCGGTCGCCTAATATCATAGAATCAATATACTTGAATTTCGGGAACTTGAGAGACATCCGCCCATCAAAGATCTGGCGGGTGTTATCGTGAAATGAGGCCTACTCCCCAACTAAAGTTACAAGTCCTTTGGCCACTATTCACCCCACCTTCACAGACCTCATCAGAAACGCCGGCATGTTGCCATCGTGGAAGCCATGCGAATCCGGGGCGTCCTTTACGTCGCGCTGGGGGTGGCGGTCTTCGCGCTGGCGGGGTTTGGGGGCGGAGCGTTCGGGGCGGGGCGCTGATG
>NZ_JBGSOZ010000172.1:0-4805 GCF_041738905.1 Aestuariivirga sp. | reverse complement strand
GCCAATCCTCAAGGCCGCACTTCAAAACCATCGGACCGAGCAGCCAGCCTCCCATGCAGTTGACCGCTTGGCCGATGCTGCATAAGGTTCAACCAGCGACGCCAGCCTTGGCATTTTCAACAGAGTACGGGACATCCCCCTTCTTCAGGTCGCTTGCGCGCTGCAAGTCACGCAAGGAACCTTTGCTGGTGCGGCGCGATGGTTCGCCATGGTCGTCTAACTACGTTTCAGCGATTTTTCGGCCCTTTGTCCGCAGCCTGGGGTACTCCGATGATCTTGTGTTCTACTCGTTGCGCCATACGTATGCCTCGCTGTTACTGCAAGCTGGTACTCCACCCATTGTCGTGGCACGGCAGCTCGGTCATCTCAACATGCAAACTGTGATCAGGACCTACGCCCATGTGGTCGATGATTTCTTCGATGTCGAGTTTCGGCAAAGGTTCCGGCCAGGGTTCCTGACGGAACCGGATTTGTTCTCGAATAGCCTCGTGGGCGATGACAAACTTTAGCCTGCCTCATTCCGGATTAGCTATAGCGTCTTGGCGGCGGCAAACAGCGCAGCGATGAAAGGGGAGCGGGGCTCGCGATTGATCGCGACCAGACCCACCGCATGCTCAACCTTTGGGTTGGCGAGTGGTACAGCGCGCACCCCTTCGAGCTTACCGAGTACATCGATAAAATACTCGGGCATGATGCTGGCGAGCCCCATGGACCTTACCGAAGAGAGGAGGTTCATGATCGAATTGGTCTCCAGCCGTGGTGATGGGTGGGCATTTGCCGCCGTGAAAGCACGGTCGATAATCCTGCGATTCTGCATGTTTGGGGTCAGCAAGCACAAGGACTCTTGTGCGGCTTCCAGCCAATCTACCGAACTGCGTTGGGCCAGTGGATGAGACGCTGATACGAACAGGCAGTAGCGCTCTTGATAGAGTGGTGCTTGCAAGAGGCCTTCGACTGGCTCGTTGTCAAGGTAGGTGATCCCCGCCTCAATCGAGAAATCATGGAGGTTGCGAAGGATCTCTTCAGAACTCTGCGAGAGGATGGTAAAACCCACCTTCGGATGCACTTGCTGCATGGCGTTCGTGAGTGTCGCCACCTTCGGCAATGCTGAGGGGATCACACCGAGCACAAGGCGCCCGACCAGTTCCCCCTTCCTGCTGCGAATTTGCCCGAGTTCCTGATTGAGCGACTGCCAATTGTCGAGGATCAGATGCGTCCATTTGAGGACCCGTTCGCCCTCGGCGGTAAGACCGATGTAACGCTGGCCACGCTCGACAATTGGCACGCCGAGCTCTTGCTCAAGCTGCCGAATGCGTCCCGACAATGTTGGTTGGGTGACATTGCATGCTTGGGCTGCACGCGTAAAATGCTTTTCTCGCGCAAGCGCAGCCAAGTATTGGAGCTGACGAATATCCATTTCCAGACAATATCTTAGACAACGCAATAAGGGAAGTCAGCTTGCGCCGCAAGTCTGGCAGGAATTTCAGTTGAAGACGATTCCCGTTTCTCGATACATTGTTGGGTTGACGTCGGTAGCTGGCCGACCGACGCATCACCGGCCTGCCAGTTGGAGTTTTTGCGACAGTTCAGCGTGTGTGGCCCGCAGTATGCTGATGACAACATCGAGAGGCAAAGCCGACAACAGCTCAGCGTCGAATACCAGCGCTTGAGATAGTAGATGCTCCCAAAATGGTGAAATATGTCAATGTTGGCTTCATCACTCGTGCGACATATATCTTGCGCGCAGGCCCTATGTTCTCCAGCAAAAAAAAAGGAACATTCCAGGGCAGCGGTAGACATCAGCCTCGAACTGAACGCTAAGAGTCTGACCCTGCCGGATTAACAGCAAGGCGCGTTTACAACGGCAGATGGCGCGTGAACGCCGTGCCGAAGACTAGGGCGTGAACTCATAAACGGGCATAGTTAGTCACGCACGTGTGTCTGCTTCCGGGGTGAAAGCGGTCATTATGGTCTATCGTTGCCATGTCGCAGAAGGGCCAGGAGCGGAAGCACCACCCCGTCACGCTGGCAACCCCGCACTGCGCAAACCAATCATTAGGTGATCATGATCGTCTTGCTGCCGGTAACAGGTGGTATTGCGCCAATAGTCGTCCCAGCCTGTAGCGCGACAATCTGGATGAGAAGTGCGCGACAATCTGAATGAGAGTCTGGTGTCGCGGCGATGCTGATGATCACGACATTGACTGTCGCAGGCAAGCGGTATTTTTGGTTGATTGTCGCGGCGCGTCAATCAGGGGCGATATTGGCGGGTGTGGCGTGTGACGCCGGGCGCCCTGGGCCACGCTTTTTCTCGATGGCCTCACGGCGCCGGTAGCTCTCGACATTCATCTCGAGGATGGTGGCGTGATGGACGAGGCGATCGACGGCGGCAAGCGTCATTGCGGGATCGGGAAAGACCTTTCCCCACTCGCCAAATGGCTGGTTTGCGGTGATCAGCATCGAGCGCTGTTCATATCGTGCGCTGATGAGTTCGAACAACACGCTGGTCTCGGCCTGGTCCTTGGTGACGTAGGCGAGATCGTCGAGGATCAGGAGATGGAACTTGTCGAGCCGGCTGATGGCAGCTTCGAGGCCGAGTTCGCGTCGTGCCACCTGGAGTTTTTGAACGAGATCGGTTGTACGGGTGAACAGCACCCGCCATCCATTCTCGATGAGGGCAAAGCCGATGGCTGAAGCCAGATGGCTCTTTCCGCCGCCCGGCGGGCCAAACAGCAGGAGGTTTGCACCTTTCTCCAGCCAGACATCACCGGCGGTGAGAGCCATCACCTGGGCCTTGGAAATCATCGGCACGGTCTCGAACTCGAAAGTGTCGAGGGTTTTGCCTGGCAGGAGGCGGGCCTCGGCGAGATGGCGTTCGATGCGGCGGCGGTCGCGTTCGGCCAGTTCGTGTTCGGTGATGACGGACAGGAAGCGGGCAGCGGGCCAACCTTCCTTGTCGGCCTGTTCGGCAAACTGCGCCCATACAGCTGTGATGGCCGGCAAACGGAGTGCGCTGAGAAGCAGGCAGAGCCTGGCGGCATCGACGGCAGTGTTGGTCTTCATGCCGCCTCTCCCGTCAGGCTGGAGTCGAGCAAGGCTTCGTAGACACTGAGCGGAGCAAGGTGGACGACGACGGTTGGGAGCCGGGCCGGATCGGGAGCGAAACGCACCTGCAAGGCTCTCATGTCGGGCAATTGTCCGGCATCCAGACAGGCGGAAAGCTGCTCTGCCAACTCGCTCTCGCAGTTGCGCTCGTGAGCCATGGCCAGAAGCTCGACCATGACGCGGCAGGCCTGCCGCTCTGGCTGGTGCTCCAGGAGAGCATCGAAGGTTCGCCGATATGCCAGGCGTGGAAACAGCTGGTCGCGATAGACGAGGCTGAGGAGCGCCATCGGCTTGCGGCGGAGCGCATGGATGACATGGCGGTAATCGACGACCTGGTCGTGCTTGCCCGAGGCATCAGCGCGCCCACGCGGCAGCGTCGTGAGGTGGGTGCCCCCGATGAAGAGATCGAGCCGATCATCGAACAGGCGTACCCTCAACCGGTGGCCGATCAGGCGTGAGGGCACAGTGTAGAACACTTTGCGCAGCGTGAAGCCGCCGGAGGATGTGACGCGCACGCTGACCTCCTCGTGATCGGCGGTGCGCCGGCCGGGAAGATCTTGCAGTTCGGTGCGCTCGCTGTCGATGCGTTTGGCATGGCGGGCGTTGCGGCGGCTGACGATCTCGTCGATGAAGCAGCGATAGGCGGGCAGATCGTCGAAGTCAGCCGAGCCGCGCATCAGCAACGCGTCGGCGATGGCGCGCTTGAGGTGGCCGTGCGGTCCTTCGATGGAACCGTTCTCATGGGCGATGCCAGCATTGTTGCGGGTGGCCGTCATCCCGTAATGCCTGCACAAATCCTCATAGCGCCGGGTCATGTCGTCCCGGGCCTCTCGATCGAGATTGCGGAAGGCGGCTGACAGGCTGTCGCTGCGATGTTCACGGGGCGCCCCGCCCAGCGACCACAGCGCATTCTGCAGTCCCTCCGCGAGAGCCACGAAACTTTCTCCGCCAAGCACCACGTGGGCGTGCTGGAAACCGGAATAGGCGAGCCGGAAATGATAGAGCCGATGATCGAGCGACACCCCCGCAATCGTAACCGCAGCATCGTCCATGACCGTAAAATCCGACAAGCCGCTTCGGCCAGGCACATGATCTTGCCGGAAAATGACGTCCTGCTCCTCGCCATGGATGGCGCGCCATGCGCGAACCCGCCGTTCCAGTGTCCGGCGAACGCCATCACCCAGTTCAGGGTGACGCCTGATCACCTCTTCGAAGATGGCGACGGAACGGATGCCTGGGGCTGCCCTCAGCATCGGCACAACCGCAGCCAGCCCCTGTTCCAGGTGTTTTCAGGCGTGGTTGATACCGATACCTATCAATCTCACATCCATTTTCCGTTTGTCGCGACCGCGCCCGATGGCGTGCATGTCGTCAAGAAGGGAACGCCGCTATTGCAGGTCATTCCGTTTCGCCGCGATGCCACTCAGATTGACGCCGTGATCCGGGCCGAGACTGAAACGGAGGCACTGAGGCGGACAAGGATCGCGCGAAACACCCAGGCTGATGAAGGCTGGTACCGGACAACGGCGCGCGGCATTCGCTGAGACCTGTGGCCTTCCCAAACGCCAAAGCCCGCCGTTTCATTTCTGGAACGGCGGGCTTTGCATGAGAGTCGTGATGAAGGTTTGTTTTCCGTTGCTTGCCTTGACCAGGAAGCCTGACGGCTCTTGGGGGCAAGCTTCTCTGTCTTTCGCAGGCCT
>NZ_JBGSOZ010000129.1:0-23686 GCF_041738905.1 Aestuariivirga sp. | reverse complement strand
AGGACGCGGCGCTTCTGCTGCGACCGGAGCGGCAGGCGCGGCAACCGGCGCTGCCTCAACCTTCTCGCCCGGCATCGTGAACTTGCGCTTCTTGGTTTCCACGACCACGGCCTTGGAGCGGCCATGGCTGAAATTCTGGCGCACAGTTCCCGTCTCAGAGCCCGGACGCTTGATCGTCAGGGTCTTCTTGGCAGGCACATGAAGCGTCTTGTCGTCGCCGGATTTGTTGTCGGTCATTCCACATCCTTCGCGGCAGCTGCCGCACTCGTCTTTTCGGCAGCAGCCAAATTCTTCTCGGGGCCGGGGGCATCCCGGTAATCTTGCAACGCAACAATGCGTCGCACAGCTGCCTTGCCAGCGTTTCCGCCCAGCACGGCTGCATGTATCACATTTAGTCCACCCAATGCCAAACCCAATTCAGCATGGGTAAAGAGTTTGAAAGCCGGTATAACCGGACCTTCCGTATATTCGACTGCCCGTCTGGCCTGGTCGAGCTTCCGCTCGCCGTCAGCGGCGGCTTCCATGGCATGAAGAAGTGCGATCGCTTCTTCCGTTCGCACTGCAATATCGCATTTGGCCGAGCCCGTCACCACCTGACCGGCCTTGCGCGCCATTCCGAGCGAGCCAAGCGCGTCACGGACCAGCAACATATCGACCATGGAGCCAAGATCGGCGCTTGCAGTCACCTCTGCCTTGAGGCCGCGACGGAAGAGCTTTTTCTTCACCGCCATGTCGACATGGGCACGCGTGGCGGTGACCCAGCAGCCGCGACCCGGGAGCTTGTGCTTGAGATCAGGCACGACCGAGAGGTCCGGACCCGCGACAAAGCGGATCAGGGCAGCGTTGTCACCCGTGGTGCGGGTGACGATGCAGGTCCTCTCGGGCATATCGTCCAATCACTTCTCCCGGTTGCCGCGCCATGATCAGGCGCCGGCCTCTTCCTGGTCCGCATCCGCGTCGGCGGCAGTGCCGGCCAGGTCTGCTTCGGTCACCCAGCCCACCATCAGGCGGGCGGCCATCACCATTTCCTCGGCTTCGGCATGGGTGGTGCCGAACGGCGTCAGCACACCGGTGTGAACCGTGGTCTGGCCATCCTTGCGTTCCTTCCAGCCAACGAGATCATCGGCGGCATAGCCGGCGAAATCCTCGACGGTCTTGACGCCATCGGCGCCGACTGCCGCCATCATGGCGGTGGTCATGTTCGGGATCTGGCGCAGATCGTCATCGACGCCGAGTGCGCGGCGCTTCTCGTCCAGCTCGGCCTCGATGGCCTCCAGATGCTCGCGGGCGCGGTTCTGGATTTCCTGGGCGGTGTCCTCGTCGAAACCGTCAATCGAGGCGATGTCGTCCAGATCGACATAGGCCACTTCCTCAACCGAGGAGAAGCCTTCCGATGCCAGCACCTGGCCGACCATCTCGTCGACGTTGAGCGATTCCATGAACAGGTTGGAGCGCTCGACGAATTCCTGCTGGCGGCGCGAAGATTCTTCCTCTTCCGTCAGGATATCGATGTCCCAGCCGGTCAGCTGCGAGGCAAGGCGCACGTTCTGGCCGCGACGGCCGATAGCCAGCGACAGCTGCTCGTCTGGCACCACCACCTCGATGCGCTCGGCATCCTCGTCCAGCACCACCTTCGACACTTCGGCCGGCTGCAGCGCATTGACGATGAAGGAAGCCGGATCCGGCGACCACGGAATGATGTCGATCTTTTCGCCCTGCAGTTCGGCAACCACTGCCTGGACGCGGCTGCCGCGCATGCCGACGCAGGCACCGACCGGATCAATCGAGCTGTCGCGGCTGATGACGGCGATCTTGGCGCGCGAACCCGGATCACGGGCAACCGACTTGATTTCGATGACGCCATCATAGATTTCCGGCACTTCCATCTGGAAGAGCTTGGCCATGAACTGCGGATGCGAACGCGACAGGAAGATCTGCGGGCCGCGCGGCTCGCGGCGTACATCATGCACATAGGCGCGCACGCGGTCGCCATACTTGAAGATTTCGCGGGGGATCAGCTCGTCACGGCGGATGATGGCTTCACCGCGGCCGAGATCGACGATCACATTGCCATATTCCACGCGCTTGACGGTGCCGTTGATGATCTCGCCGATGCGGCCCTTGAACTCGTCGAACTGGCGGTCACGTTCGGCTTCGCGCACCTTCTGGACGATGACCTGCTTGGCCGACTGGGCAGCAATGCGGCCGAATTCCATGGGCGGCAGCTGCTCGCCGATCTGGTCGCCGATTTCGGCGTCGGCGTTGCGCGCCTTGGCATCAACAAGCGCGATCTGCGTCGTGTAATCCTCGACCTTTTCCACCACGTCCAGCAGGCGTTGCAGCTTCATCTCGCCGGTGTTCGAATTGATATCGACACGGATGTTGGTTTCCAGGCCGTAGCGCGAGCGGGCAGCCTTGCCGATCGCATCGGCCATGGCCTGGATGACGATGGACTTGTCGATGTTCTTTTCGCGCGCAACCGCATCCGCAATCTGGATGAGCTCGAGCCTGTTTGCACTCACTGCCATGGCATTCTCCCTTGGGAAGGGCGGAACGGAAAGTCCCGCACCCTCGATCGGTTCAATCCTCGTTGTCGTCTTCAGCGGCGGCGGCATCCTCATCCGCGCCACGGTTCTTCTTGGCTGCCTTGCGGGCCTGATTGTCCTTCGACAGAGCGTCGCGGATCAGGTCATCGGTCAGGATCAGCCGTGCCTCTTCGATGGCATCGAAGGGAATTTCGACATCCGGCGCATCGCCGTAGCTCGCCGCATCGCGCGTCAGCGTGAAACTGTCATCTCCGACTGCGCTGATGGTGCCGCGAAACCGCTTGCGATCGTCGACCATGATGGCCGTCTCGAGCTTGACCAGATGGCCTTCCCAGGCGGCGAAATCGGATCGGCGCACCATCGGCCGGTCAATGCCGGGCGAGGAAATTTCCAGATGGTAGGCACCATCGACCGGATCATCGACATCAAGGGCGGGCGAAACGGCGCGGCTGATTTCCTCGCAGTCCTCAACCGTGATGGTGCCGTCCGGCCGCTCGGCCATGATCTGCAACGTCAGGCCGTTCTGGCCGGTCAGACGGACACGCACAAGGCGGAAGCCGAGCGCCTCGATCACCGGCTCGACAATGGCCGCAATGCGGGCATCAACGCCGGTCTCGGTCACGATGCGGGGTTCGGTTTCCTGCACGTCTTCGGTCAAATGGTCCACTCCGATGGAGGCCGCAGCGAGCGTCAGGTAACAAAAAAGAGCGGGACCGGTTGGACCCACCCTCGCTCATACGACCAAGAATTTGAAGCCGATATAGACCTGTTTCGCCGCGATTGCAAGGTGAACGTCACTGCCCGGATTGCACCGCAGCAACGGGACCTATTTCTTGCTCGCGGTCCGGCAACGGTCCGAGCAGTAAAGCACGTTCTCCCAATCGCGCGCCCATTTGCGCCGCCAGGCAAACGGACGCCCGCAGGCCTTGCAGGTCTTTTCCGGCAGGCCGTGGCGCTTCAGGTGGCGAGGGGTGTCAGGTTTTGCCATGCCAACCAGTTGGAGCTGAGGCAGCCGGTTTCAAGATCAGCGCGCCTGCAAAGGCCATGCAGGCCTGCCGGGCCCGCGATTGATCTTCCCAGCCCTGCGTGCCAAACGGACGGCATCCCGATTCCACCCCTCCCCCTTCACCCTGCCTGGAGGCCGCCTTGACCGCGCTTGGGCTCGACTTTGGAACGACCAACACTGTCGTCGCCGTGAAGGCTGCGGCGGGCGCACGGTCGCTCACCTTCTCGAACTGCGAGGAGGTGACGCAAAGCCTGCGCACCTGCCTGTCCTTTCTCCCGGTGTCCCGGCAAGGCGTGAGGACGCTCACTATCGAGGCCGGAGGGATGGCGATCCGCACCTTTGTCGACAATCCGGGCGATTGCCGGTTCCTGCAATCGATCAAGACCTTTGCGGCCAGCCGCGCCTTTTCGGCGACCTATGTCCACGGGCGCAAACAGACCTTCCCGGACCTGATGGAAGCCTTCCTGCGGCGCATCGCGTCCTATGCCGGTGACGATTGGCCGTCCTCCATTGACCGTGTCGTCGTCGGCAGGCCGGTGCGCTTCGCCGGGGTCGATCCGGACGAGGCGACCGCCATCGAGCGCTACAATGAAGCGCTGGGGCGTCTCGGCTTTCCAACCATCCAGTTCGTGCTTGAGCCAGTCGCTGCCGCCTTTTATTTCGCCCAGGCACTGGCCAGGGACACGACTGTTCTCGTGGCCGATTTCGGCGGCGGCACCACAGACTATTCAATCATCCGCTTCGAACGGCAGGCTGGCGCGATTGCGGCGCGCGACATTGCTCATGCGGGCATCGGCATTGCCGGCGACCGTTTCGACTACCGGATCGTGGACAATGTGGTCAGCCCGCTCATCGGCAAGGGCAGCCACTACCGCAGTTTCGACAAGCGGCTGGAAATCCCGCGAAACTGGTACACGAATTTCGGCCGCTGGAACCAGTTGTCGATCTTCAAGACCTTGAAGGAATTCACCGAGCTGAAGGCGCTCGCGCGTTATGCGGAAGAGCCCGACAAGCTGCAGCGTTTCATTGATCTGGTCGATTATGACGAGGGCTATCCGCTGTACCAGGCCGTCTCCAGGACCAAGCTTGCCTTGTCGGATGCCGGGGAGGCCGAGTTCCATTTTGCGCCGCTTGGCGAAGACAGCCGCCGCATGGTGCGCCTCGCGGAATTCGAAAGCTGGATTGCGCCCGACATCGCCCGGATGGGGCAATGTGTTGATGACATGCTTGCCGGAGCGAACATGAATGTCGGTGATATCGACAAGGTGTTCCTGACCGGCGGAACCTCGTTCGTGCCGGCTGTGCGCACGATGTTCACCGACCGGTTTGGGGCAGAGCGCATCGAGAGCGGCGGGGAATTGCTGTCCATCGCGCATGGTCTGGCGCTGATCGGCGCAGACCAGCTCCACAACGGCTGAGCCAGGATTTTCTATACCCTGACAAACGTCAAATAAGCTGGCGTCCTGCCTTCGCGCAGAGCCTTGGCCTCATAGCGGGTGCCGGGCCAGGCCTCATAGGGCGTGTGCCAGTCTTCCGGGCCTGCCGCCTGCCACTCGAAAGCGGGGTGCGCGCGGCAGTGTGCGAGCGTCCAGTTGACATAGGTGTCGATGTCGGAGGCAAAGCGGAAACGCGAGCCTGGCTTCAGGACGCGGGCAAAGCGGTCGAGATTGGCTTCGTTGACGAAGCGGCGCTTCCAGTGGCGCTTCTTTGGCCAGGGATCGGGATAGAAGAGGTCGATCCCTGACAGCGAGGCATCCGGCAGCCAGTCCAGAACCTGGGTCGCGTCATCATCATGCAGGCGCAGATTGGTGCGGGGTTCGGCCTCCAGCACCATGGTCATCTTGGCCATGCCATTGACGAAGGGCTCGACCCCGATGAAGCCGGTTCCCGGAAAGCGAGCGGTCTCATGGCGCAGATGTTCGCCGCCGCCAAAGCCGATTTCGAGGCGCACGTCCTCGACACCGGCTTCAATCAGGGTTTTCAGGTCGGCGGGTGCCGGAGCGGCCAAGTCGAGGCGCAGCCGTTCCAGCACCGAGCCGAGACTGGAGGCTTGATGGGAACGCAATTGCTTTCCGCGACGGCGGCCGAAAAAGGCCTCCGTCGACCGGCTCTTGCGTTCCCCGTTCATCGCGCTGCTTTCAAATGCCTCAGGCAAGGGCCTTCAGCGCAGACTTCAGGGTCTTGACCAGATCGGTCTTCTCCCAGGAGAAGGATCCGTCACGGCCAGCCTTGCGTCCGAAATGGCCATAGGCTGCAGTGCGGGCATAGATCGGCTTGTTGAGGTCCAGATGCTTGCGGATGCCCGACGGCGACAGGTCCATGACCTTCGGCAGGACAGCTTCCAGATCGCGGGCTTCCACCTTGCCGGTTTCGTGCAGGTCGACATAGACCGACAGTGGTTGGGCAACGCCAATGGCATAGGAGAGCTGGATGGTGCAGCGCTTGGCAAGCCCCGCCGCGACGACGTTCTTCGCCAGATAGCGCGCGGCATAGGCGGCCGAGCGGTCGACCTTGGTCGGGTCCTTGCCGGAGAAGGCGCCACCGCCATGGGGTGCTGCGCCGCCATAGGTGTCGACAATGATCTTGCGTCCGGTGAGGCCTGTGTCGCCATCGGGGCCGCCGATATAGAACTTGCCGGTGGGGTTCACGTGCCAGACCGTCTTGTCGGTGATCCAGCCCTTCGGCAGCGCCTTCTTCACATAAGGCTTCACCAGCTTGAGCACATCCTTCGAGGTGAGGCTCTCGTCGATATGCTGGTGCGACACCACGATCTGCGTGGCGGCGACTGGCTTGCCGTTCTTGTATTCAACGCTCACCTGGCTCTTGGCATCAGGCCCCAGGGCCTTTTCCTTGCCGCTGTGGCGTGCGTCGGCCAGCAGCTTCAGTATCTTGTGGGAATAGTAAATCGGCGCCGGCATCAGTTCCGGCGTCTCGTCGCAGGCATAACCGAACATGATGCCCTGGTCGCCGGCTCCATCTTCCTTCTTTTCGGCGGAATCGACGCCCTGCGCGATGTCGGCCGACTGGCTGTGGAGGAGAATGACGATCTTGGCAGTTTCCCAGTGGAAACCGGTCTGTTCGTATCCGATGTCCCTGATGGCCTTGCGGGCAGCGTCTTCGATCTTGTCCTTGGTAACGGATGCGGGACCGCGAGTTTCGCCCGCGATCACCACAAAGTTCGTCGTCGCAAGGGTTTCGCAGGCAACCCGCACCTGCCAGGGGTCGAAGCCCTGTTCCAGCGCTTCACGGTAAAACAGATCGACAACTTCGTCGGAAATCCGGTCGCACACCTTGTCCGGATGCCCCTCGGAAACTGACTCGCTCGTGAAGACAAAATTCTTGCGCGACATGAAGTCCCGTTACCCCATCATGAACCCGCGCACGTTTTGACAGCGAAGGAAACGCCGGTCAAGCAGGCTTGTGATGGGGCCTGGCCGTCAGTCTATTCTTTCGTTTCGGCAATGACCCTGGCGATAGTCGAGATGAGCTTGCGCTTGTTGACGCTGTCGGCGTCGCGAAACGCCTTGGCCAGAGTCACGCCCTCGACGTTCATCAGCGCAGAGAGAACCGCGTCTTCCTCACGCTGCTCGCCCATGCCTCCCTGTCCCTCGACACCAGGCAATTCCTCGAAGAAGAACTGAACCGGCACGCCGAGTATCTTTGCAGAGAAGTACAAGCGGCTCGCACTGATGCGATTGGCGCCCTTTTCATATTTCTGCACTTGCTGGAAAGTGATGCCGAGTAACTCACCCAGCTTTTCCTGGCTCATGCCGATTAGCTGACGGCGCATGCGGATTCTGCTGCCCACATGGACGTCGACGAAGTTCGGATCGCGTCTTGTCATATTTACCTCAGACCTGATGCCCCCCGGTCTGATGCCCGGCACTGCTGCAAAGTTATCTGTCATGACTTTGACTGCAACACCTCAAGCAACTCAGGCTTAGTATACATGTTCATCATGCGCAATTCCTTTTCAACGGTATCGCCCGGCGGCAGGGCCATTTGCGCCCCTCACGCGACATCCGATTAAGACTTCCTGAACAAGTGTATCAAAATAGAGCTTCCCGCGGAGAGCGCAACCATCAGCAGAAGAATCCAGTCTCCCCATCCCGCATAGAGAGTGGCAGGGGATGCTACTGGAAGTGGCGAATCGATTACACCTGCTTCCATCAAAGGAAGTTGATGGAGATATCTCCCATAAGAATCGATGACAGCCGATACACCGGTGTTCGCGGCACGCACCAGAGGCAGCCCCTGCTCGATGCTGCGCATGCGCGCCTGGGCCACATGCTGATAGGGGCCCGTTGAACGCCCGAACCATCCATCATTGGTGACATTCACGAGGAAGCCGGGCCGGTTCGCAGGATCGACAAGCTTGTCCGGAAAAACCACTTCATAGCAGACGAGAAAACCGGCATCGGGCGCGCCCGGCAACGCCATCGTCCGTGGTCCGGGACCGGACGTGAAGCTCCCCGGTGTCCGCACCACCTTCTGAAATCCCAGCGGCTCCAGCAGCCAGGCGAGCGGCAGGAACTCGCCGCCGGGCACCAGCCGCCACTTGTCATAGCGCGCGGCGACCTCCGCATGGCCGTCAAATACGATGATGCTGTTGAAGGCATCCGCGTCCTCGCCGTCGCCATCCCGCCGGATCGAGCCGGTGACCAGCACCGTGCGGCCGCCGAGAAGCGGCTTCAGTTCCGATTTTGCGACAGGGTTTTCGTCGATGAGGAACGGCACCGCTGATTCAGGCCAGAACAGATGCGTGACGCCGCCGATGCCTTCCGGGCGTTCAGGCGTCGAGGCAGCGGAGAGATCCTTCAGTTGCTCGAAGATGCTGCGCGCGTTTTCTTGCCGCCATTTCTGCTCTTGAGAGATATTGGGCTGCACGATGCGGAGCGCCGCGCCGGGCACCATGGCGTTGGTCGCCGTCGACAGCCGGTATGCGCCATATCCCCAGGCCAGCGGCAGAATCAGAAGCAGTGACGATGCCATGGCACGCGCCGCCATCGAGGTCCGGCCAAACAGGGCATGGGGCAGCGAGGCCCACAGCACGATCATCAGCGTGAGTCCTGTCATTCCGATGATGGAAGCAGACTGCGCGACAGCGCCCATTCCGTCCGCCACAAGCCCCGGTGCCGCCCACGGAAAACCCGTGAACAGATGGCCGCGCAGCCATTCGGTCGCGGCGATTGACGCAGCAAAGGCCAGCACCAATGGCAAGCCGCGCCCGCCGAGCCGCTTCGCCACCACGGCCGCCAGCCCCCAGTAGATGGCCATGCCGCCCGCAAGGATGCCCAGCATGAAGGGCATCATCCACAGATATGTGGCGGCATCGATGAGGAAGGCAAAACCGATCCAGTGGAAGGCAACCGCGAAATAGCCGAGGCCAAAGAGCCAGCCTGTCCCGAAGCCGCTCCGCCATGACCTTTCCGGGACATTCTCGAGCAGGACCAGAAACACCGTGAAGCTGACGAACAGAACCGGCCACAAGCCGAGCGGCGGCAGGCCAAGCGCCGCCACCGCACCGCAGGCTAGGACAAGCGCTCCGCGCCGCCACCCGGTCAGTGCTGCCATGCTGTCAAGCCATCGAATCATGCGGGCCGGACTATAGGTCGGAGGCCCGATCTCTGATACAGAATCGACATTCGGAGGAGAATGCGGATGAATGACGTGTCGCCCAGCGCAAAGCCCCAGGACGAGATGGTCCTGATCGAACATCTTCCCTTCGAGACCGATGGCGGCATCGCCAGCCGCGCCAGTCTCGGCCTCCTGGTGCTCGCGACCGATTTCACCATCGAGCATGAATGGCGCGCCATCATGGGAGGCCTTCCCGGCGTTGCGCTCTACGAGAGCCGCATTCTCAACGATGCACAGATCACGCCTGAAACGCTCCGCGCCATGGAGCCCCGCATCGCCGCCGCGACGGACGTGATCCTGCCCGGCAGCAACCTCGACGTGGTGGCCTATGGCTGCACCTCGGCCTCGATGGCGATCGGAGAGGAAAAGGTCTTCGAGCGCATTCGCAGCGCAAGGCCGAATGTGAAGTGCACCACGCCCATCACCGGCGCCTTTGCTGCGTTCAAGGCCTTGAAAGCAAAACGCATCGGCGTACTCACCCCCTATCGCGCCGATGTGAACCGCATCGTCGCCGACTATATCGCCGCGCGCGGTTTCGAGGTTCCGGTCTTCGGCTCCTTCAACGAGCAGGACGACCGCACCGTCTCGCGAATCACGCCGGCCTCCGTGAAGAGGGGTGTCGAGACAATTCTGTCGCATGCCGCGGTCGATACCGTGTTCGTGTCCTGCACCTCCGTCCGGCTCGCCGAGGCGGCCCGCGCCATCGAGGCGGAGACGGGCGTTCCCATCACATCCTCAAATCATGCGATGGCCTGGCACGCTCTCCGTCTTGCGGGCGTGACGGATGTGATGCCGCAATGGGGCAAGCTCTTCGAGGCGCAACTGGCGTGATGCACGAGGTTCATCGCGAGACGATTGCCGCCCGCGCGCCGTGGAGCCGCATCATCAACAAGGGCGAGATCCTCCGCATCATCGACACCCATGGCCAGCAGGCGGTCGACTTCCTCTGCTACAATGCGCATGACCCAGAAGAGCGCTACCACGAACCCAACACCATCAAGAAGGCCGGGCGCATCCTGCTGAGCACGGGCGACGTGCTCTATTCCGACCGCGCCAACCCGCTCTTCACCATTCTCGCCGACACGTTTGGTGGCCACGATACCATCGGCGGCTGCTGCTCCGAGCCATCGAACCGCATGCTCTACGGCGTGCCGAACACGGGCTGCCGCGAGAACTTCCTCGCCGCGCTGAAACCCCGTGGCCTTGGCTGGAAGGACATCGTGCCGAACGTCAACTGGTTCATGACGGTGCCGGTGGGTACCGCGGGCGATGCCGCCATCGCGCTCGGCTCGTCGAAGCCGGGCGACCATGTCGACATCCGCGCCGAGATGGACGTGCTCGCCGTCATCTCGAATTGCCCGCAAGTGCTGAACCCCTGCAACAACTTCAATCCCACCGAGATCGAAGTCGCCGTCTTCGCCTAGCGCAGAGCGATCAGCACAAGGCCGCCGCCCATCATCGCCACGCCCAGCCAGTTGAGGGGCGAGAGCTTCTCGCCCAGCAGCAGCACGCCGAAGATCGCCACGAAGATCACGCTCAGCTTGTCGACAGGCGCCACGCGCGAGGCGTCGCCCAGCTTCATGGCGCGGAAATAGCAGAGCCACGAGGCCCCAGTGCCCAATCCCGACAGCACGAGGAACAGCCAGGTCCTGCCCGGGATCTCGGCCGGAGCCTGCCACTGGCCGGTTGCCGCAACGATGGCTGACAGCACGGCGATGACGACGAACGTCCGGATCAAGGTCGCCAAGTCGGAATTGATGCCGGCGACGCCCACCTTGGCGAAAATCGCCGTCAGGGCCGCGAACACCGCCGACAGCAGCGCCCAGAACAGCCATGACCCGGACAGCGCGGACATGGGGGGGTCAGGCCTTGCGGCGCCTGGCCACGTCCTCCGCCATCGAGCACAGGATCTCGAACATCATGGTGACGCCCGCATGCGCCGTGATGCCGGACGGATCGAAGGGCGGCGAGACTTCCACGACGTCGGCACCGACGATGTTCAAACCCCTCAGTTCACGGAGCATCTGTTGCGCCTGGAAAGTGGTGAAACCGCCCACTTCCGGCGTGCCGGTGCCCGGCGCGTAGACAGGGTCCAACATGTCGATGTCGAAGCTTACATAAGTCGGGCCATCACCCACGATCTTGCGGGCTTCAGCCATAATGGCTTTCGGGCCCTTTTCCATCGCTTCCTCGATCCGAACGAGGCGAACGCCCATCTTCTCGCCATACTCGAAATCGTCATTGTCATACATCGAGCCGCGAAGCCCGATCTGGATCGTGCGCTTCGGATCGAGCACGCCTTCCTCGATGGCGCGGCGGAACGGCGTGCCGTGCGTATACTTGAAGCCGCCGAAGTAGCTGTCATAGAGGTCGGTATGGGCATCGAAATGGATCATGCCCACCGGAGCCTTTTCGCCCACCGCGCGCAGCACCGGCAAGGAACAGAGATGATCGCCACCGCCCGACAGGGGACGGATGCCCATGCCCACCAATTTCTTGAAATAGGTCTCCACCCGCTTCAGCGCATCTTCGACATTCGCGGGGTTCACCGGGCAATCGCCGAGATCGGCCACATTGGCGAGGTCATAGGGCCTCACCTTCGTGGTCTGATGCATGGGCCGCACCATGGCGGACATGTCGCGCATCTGGCGCGGCGCATGGCGGGGGCCGGGGCGGTTGGTGGTGCCGCCGTCCCACGGGATGCCGACGATGCCGATATCGATGTCCTTGGCTTCCTCGAGCGGCACATGCGGCAGGCGCATGAAGGTGGCGATGCCGCCGAAGCGCGGCGTGACGAGGCCTGATACGGGTCGGTTGAAGTCCACGGGGCTGATCTCCTGCTTGGTCTCATGCGTGTTATCGCATTCATCGGTCCTTTGCCACTTGACGGCAGATGTGCGCCAACGGTTTATCCGACTAAATTACTCGGATTACTGAAATGACATCCGCCCACGAAGGCCTGACCATCGCCGATTACCTCTCCCGCAAGCCGGAGCGCCTGCTACTGGAAGGCTTGCGCCAGTGGAATGGCGGCTACGAAACCGGCTGCATGAGCTGCTGGGAAACGGCCTCCGACAGCCTGACCGCAGAACTCGGATTTGCCGCTGCCGCCGAACCCCTGTTCCTCATCGCCCAGATGGTGCGCCACCTTCGCCAGCAAGGTGGCAGGCAACCGCAATTCTACCCCGCCAACTGCCGGCGCATGTGCCGCGACGAATGCTGCCTCATGGCCATGGTCGCCGCCGCGCAGGACAAGGAACGCTTCTGCTTCGACATGGCCGCAGGTGCGCTGAGCCAAGACGAGCCAGGCGACACGCTATATGATCTTGCCGTCAGCCTGGCCGACGCCATGACGCGCTCCGGCCTTCACCTGCTGGCCGTTCCGCCCACGGTGCTGGCGCTCATCGCGGGCCAGAAGCTCAACGTGAGTTGAAGCTCAGGCCTTCACCACCAGCTTGCGCGGCGTCTTGCACAGGCACTCGACACCCGTAGGCGTGATGAGGATCGTCTCGGACAGCTCAAGCCCGCCGTCGTCGAGCCACAGCGCGGGCATGAAATGCAGCGTCATGTTGGGTTCGAGCACCGTCTTGTCGCCGCGCCGGATTGACAGCGTGCGCTCGCCCCAGTCGGGCGGATAGGACAGCCCGATCGAATAGCCCGCGCGCGAGTCCTTGGTGAAGCCGCGCTTCGAAAGCGTGCCGAAGAAGGCTTCCGCCACCTCGCCGCAAGTAACGCCGGGCTTGCACTGGTCGAGGCCGGCCTGCGTTGCCTCCTGCACGGCCGATTCCGCATCGAGGAATTTCTGCGGCGGCTTGCCGAGATAAACGGTGCGCGACAGCGGCGCATGGTAGCGCCGGTAGCAGCCGCCCAACTCGAAGAACGTGCCCTCGTTGTTGAGGAAGGGCCGGTCGTCCCAGGTCAGATGCGGCGCCGTCGCATCGATGCCTGAGGGCAGCATGGGCACGAAGGCGCAGTAGTCGCCCCAGTGCCCGCCCGCACCCAGGATCGCCTGCTTCTGGATTTCGGCCACCAGCACATTCTTCGGCAGGCCCGGCTCCACAAGCTCGATCACCCTGGCATGCATCGCGTCAACGATGGCCGCGGCCCTGCGGATGAATTCCACCTCGTGGTCGCTCTTGAACGTCCGCTGCCAGTTCACCAATCCCGTCGAATCGGAAAAGACCGCGTTTGTAAGATGCGTGCGAAGCGACTGGTTGGCCGCCGCCGAGAACCAGTAATTGTCCATCTCGACGCCGATGCGGGCACGCTCCCAGCCGCGTGACGCGATGAGACGCGACAGGTCTTCAATCGGGTGCTTCAGCGGGTTCTGCACATAGGTGTCTTCGTAGCCCACGATATTGTCAGGGGCCATGAACACCGTGCGCCTGGCTCCTTGCGCGTCCATGCCGCGGCCCCACCACACGGGCTCGCCCTCCATCCCCAGCAGCACCGCCTGATGCGTATAGAAGGACCAACCGTCATAGCCCGTCAGCCATGACATGTTGGACGGGTCCGACACGATGACGAGATCGAGGCCCCTGGCCTCCATGGCCTTTCGCGTCTTGGCGATGCGGCGGTGATATTCGGCGAGCGGGAAGTGCAGCGTGACGTGGCTCATGGGAACTCCGGAAATGGTCGCCTACTCTGGCGTGTCCTCCGGCCCGAGGCAAGCCGCCACACCGGCATGACGCTATGCGGGGCGGTCGGTGGCGAACCTCAGCGCGAGAAGGCACAGCAGCGCGGCAGCCCCCATCCACAGCGTCGGCACTTCGCCGAAGAGCATGTACCCGAAGACGAGGCCAGCGCAGACGGCGATGAAGTCGGCACAGCTCGCCAGAACTGCACCGCCCCGCCGCAGCAAGGTGGTGAAGATGACGAACTCGGCCGCCATCGTGAATGCGAAGACCACGGTGGCCAGCGCGCCCGCGGCAGAGAAGGCCGCCGGGTCGAAGCTTTCACCCGAAACAACCGTCACAGGAATCATCAGCAAGCCTCCCATCACCAGATTGCCCGTGGCCACCTGAAGCGGGTCGAGATCCTTGGGCCAGTACCTGCCCATGAACACCAGGCCGATCGCCTGGGTGACGGGTGCCAGAAACGTGAAGGCCACCCATGAGAGCTGCGCCGGGCTTCCGAATGCGCTTGGAAGAAGGATGGCGCTTGATGCGGCGACGCCAAGCAGGATGCCAAACGTCTTGCGGCCGGTCAGCCGCTCCGTACGGAAGGCGGCTGCGATGCCAAACACGAAGATCGGAAGCAGCGACATGATGAGCGTGAGCTCGCCCGCAGGCACATGATGGGCTGCGATCAGTTCGACAGCCAGCTGACCGAGATTGACCAGGACCGTGACCGGCAGGAAGAAGGCGAAATGCCTGAGGCTCGGAACGAAGAGCTTGCCGGAGAGTACAAGGAACGCGGTGAAGAACCCTGCCAGTACCACATGGATGACCAGCAGCGCGCTCATGGGCTGAACCCCCTCAAGCCCCATCATTCGGGCAGACGCGTACTGCAGGCCGTAGCCCGTGCCGAGCGCCAGGACGAGGCCATACAGCACCGCTTGCTTCGGCCGCGACGGGCGGATCGGTACGTCGATGATATGAGGCCCGGAATCGGGTGAGGCGTCATAGGGGCTCATCGGACTCTCCCTGCAGGATCAATTCAGGGTAGAGTTGCCCTGGCGTACCGTCTGTTACCTGCGTCACACATCGAGGTTGTATTGGAAACTCGCCGAAGGCCGAGCTAAACAGAGGCAATGACAAAGAATTTCGACATCATCGTCATCGGCGCCGGCATTGCGGGCACTTCGGTGGCGGCCCATCTCGCCGAAACCCACCGCGTCGCCATCTGCGAGATGGAGGAACGCCCCGGCTTTCACACCACCGGCCGCTCGGCTGCGGCCTACGAGCCCAATTATGGCCCGCCGCCCATCCTCGCTCTCACCCGCGCCGCGCTTGGGCATTTCCAGAGCGGAGGTTATCTCACACCGCGCGAGACCGTATTCTTTGCGCCTGAGGGACAGGAAGCCGAGTTCGCGCACCTGATGAGCATCCAGAAGGGCATGGAGGAGATTTCGGTTGCGGCCGCGCGCACGAAATTCCCGTTGCTGCGGGAAGGCTATGCGAAACATGCCGTGCTCGATGCCGGCACCGCCGATATCGATGTGGACCTGCTGCACCAGACCTATCTGAAACTGTTCCGCCAGCGCGGCGGCGTGCTCGCCTGTTCTTCACCGGTGACGGCGCTGGAGAAGAATGGCGTCTGGAAAGTGCGCGCCGGACAGGAAACGCTGAACGCCCCCATCATCGTCGATGCTGCCGGGGCCTGGGGCGATGTCGTCGCCGGCCTTGCCGGAAAGACGGCGGTCGGCCTCCAGCCCAAGCGCCGTTCCATGGCGGTGGTGCCGGGCCCCGAAGGCTCGGACTTCATGAACTGGCCGCTGGTGGGCGACGTGGGCGAGACCTGGTACTGCAAGCCGCAATCGGGAAAACTGCTCGTGTCTCCCGCCGACGCGACACCGGTCGATCCGCATGATGCCTATGCCGACGACATGACGCTGGCCGAAGGCATCGATAGGTTCCAGAATGCCGTCGACTACGAAGTGACACGCGTCGAGCGCACCTGGGGCGGCCTGCGCTCCTTCGTGGCCGATGGAAAACCGGTGGTGGGCTACGACAAGGCGGAAGACGGTTTCTTCTGGCTCATCGGCCAGGGAGGCTACGGCATCCAGTCCTCGCCCGCACTCTCCCGCCTCGCGGCAGCGCTGGTTCGGCATGAAGCTCCCCCGTCCGACATAATGGACGAAGGACTGGTGCTGGGGGAGATTTCACCACATCGTTTCGCTGGATGACAGATATAGACAAAGACAAGCAGGATTCGATCTACGGGCAAGCAGTGCGTTTGCACGAAGACCGCAGTTACGATCAGGCATTTGTTCTCTTCAAGCAACTGGCGGAAAATGGTTATGCTGACGGCTGCTCGATGCTTGCTACGATGTATGGAGCAGGCCTAGGCACAGAATTTGATTTGGAAGCTTCTATTGCATGGGATTTGAAGGCCATCGAACTTGGAAGCTTAACGTCAGTTTACAATCTCGGTGTTACACACAGGGGTCGCGGCAATTGCCGGGAAGCCAGAAAGTGGTTCGAGAAATCAATCGCATCTGGCGATGGTGATGCAATGCTTGAACTTGCAAAATTGCTTGATGTCAGCGACCATGAAACGCCTCAGGTCATTGACCTGCTGATGCGGGCGATGTCCAGTCGCCACATTACGGAAGATAGCAGGGAAGAAGCCGAAGTGCTGCTCAACGAGATTTCCAATCGGCCCCCCATTTGAACTGTTCGTCACCCCGCCAGCAGAGGAAACTCCGGCGCGTCCATCACCGCGCCATGGGAGAGCGTGACACCCCGGAACGGCGGCGACGTGACGATGCCCTCGCGCCGCGCATAGCGCACGTTGTCGCCCATCAGGCGGAGCGAGAAGGCGCGGCGCTGCTCGTTCCTGCTCTTGTTGGCGGGTGCCCCATGGAGCGTGAGGTAGTTGAAGGCCACCGCATCGCCCGGCTCCAGCGCCCAGCCGAGAATATTGAACTTCGAGCGGTCGCCCTCGATGTCCGGCACGGGCTCGAGCCCGTCATTCTCGTTGAGCGCCTGCTTGTTGAAACGCTCGGGCCGGTAATACTTGCCCCACTTGTGCGAGCCGCCGACAAACTCGAGTGTCCTTTCCCGCGGAACGGAGTCCAGCGGAATCCAGAGTGAAACCGTGTCGCTGCCATCGACGCAGTAATAGGGCTGGTCCTGGTGCCACGGCGTCGGCACGTCGGCACCCGGCTCCTTCACCAGCACATGCTCGTGGAACAGCCGCACGGTCTTCGTGCCCATCAGTTCGCGGCCGATGTCCGCCGCCTTCGAGTTGAAGATGAATTCCTTGTACTCCGGGATGCGGTTCCAGTTGCAGTAGTCGCCGACAAAACGCCCCGCGCCATCCTTGCCCTGGTAGATCTTCACATCCGCCGAGGGTTCGGCCAGATTGCGGTCGATCCCTTTTCGCAGCGTCTCGACCCAGTCTGAAAACACGCCCCGTAGCACGGCAGCGCCGTCCCGGCGGAAGGCATCGATGGTTTCGGGCGCGACGAGGCTGGTCATGTGCATTCTCCGTGGGGTGCCGGAGAGACTGCCATCCGCCTGCACGGAGGTAAAACAAATCTTATGGATGACCGGCATCGGAAAAACGGATGGCCTTCCGGAGGGTCGCCGCGGCTGTGGACGGCGCAATTTTGATCAACCGGAAAAAACGTGCTTAAGTACATTCACGCCCAAGTTGGCGGACTGTTCTTTTCAGGGAGAAAACAATGAAAATAAAGACACTGTTCGGCGCAGCGCTGCTGGCCTCCACCATGCTCATGGCTGGTGCGGCGCAGTCCAAGACGCTGGTCTATTGCTCGGAAGGCTCGCCGGAAGGCTTCGATCCTGCCCCTTATACGGCAGGCACCACCTTCAACGCCTCCTCGCGCCCGATCTATAACCGCCTCGTGGAATTCGAGCGTGGCACAACCAACACGATTCCGGGCCTTGCCGAAAGCTGGGAAGTCTCGGCCGATGGTACGGAGATCACCTTCAAGCTCCGCAAGGGTGTGAAGTTCCAGACGACCGCCTACTTCACCCCGTCGCGTGAGTTCAACGCCGACGACGTGATCTTCACCTTCGCCCGCCAGTGGAAGAAGGACCATCCGTGGAACCAGTATACCGCCGGCATCGCCTGGGAATATTTCGACGGCATGGACATGCCGGCCCTTCTCAAGGACATCGTGAAGGTTGACGACCATACCGTGAAGTTCGTCCTCAACCGTCCGGAAGCGCCCTTCCTCGCCAACATGGCGATGGATTTCGCCTCGATCCTCTCGGCTGAATATGCCGCGAAGCTCGAAACCGACGGCAAGAAAGAACTGATCAACCAGCAGCCGGTCGGCACTGGTCCCTTCATGTTCGTCGACTACCAGAAGGACGCCGTCATCCGCTACAAGGCGAATCCGGATTACTTCAACGGCAAGCAGCCGATCGACGACCTGGTCTTCGCCATCACCACCGATGCCTCGGTACGCACGCAGAAGCTCCGGGCCGGTGAATGCCATGTGGCGCCCTACCCGAACCCGGCCGACATCGCCGGCCTTAAGGAAGATGCCAACCTGACCATGATGGAGCAGGAAGGCCTGAACGTCGGCTACCTGGCCTACAATTCGCTGCAGGCGCCCTTCGACAATCCGAAGGTCCGCAAGGCGCTGAACATGGCCATCAACAAGCAGGCCATTCTGGACGCCGTCTTCCAGGGCGCCGGCACGGCCGCCAAGAACCCCATCCCGCCGACCATGTGGTCCTACAACGACGACATCAAGGACGACCCCTATGATCCGGAAGCATCGAAGAAGATGCTCGAGGAAGCAGGCGTCAAGGATCTCAAGATGAAGATCTGGGCCATGCCGGTGCAGCGTCCCTATAATCCGGACGCCCGCAAGATGGCGGAACTGATCCAGGCCGACTTCGCCAAGGTCGGCGTGGGCGTCGAGATCGTGTCCTACGAATGGGGTGAATACCTCGAGCGCTCGAAGGCCAAGGACCGTGACGGCGCGGTGCTTCTCGGCTGGACCGGCGACAACGGCGACCCGGACAACTTCATGGCCGTGCTGCTCGGCTGCTCTGCCGTGGGCGGTTCGAACCGCGCCCAGTGGTGCCACCAGCCCTTCGAGGACTTGATCCAGAAGGCCAAGATCCTGCCGAACAACGATGCCCGTGAACCGGTCTATCGTGAAGCCCAGGTCATCTTCAAGGAACAGGCCCCCTGGGCCACCATCGCGCATTCTGTCGTCTTCATGCCGATGAGCAAGAAGGTGATGAACTACAAGATGGACCCGCTGGGCTCGCACCGTTTCGACGGCGTCGACATTTCCGAATAACAACACTGGACGGGCGGCCCTTCGGGGCCGCCCGCATCATTCATGCTCCGCTTCCTCTTCTACCGCATCCTGCTCCTGGTCCCGACCTTCATCGGCATCTCGATCGTGTCATTCGGATTCATCCGCATGCTGCCCGGCGATCCCGTGCTGCTGATGGCGGGTGAACGCTCCCTCACGCCCGAACGCCACGCGGAGCTGCTCAAGCAATTCGGTTTCGACCGCCCGATCTGGGAACAGTATTTCAGCTATCTGTGGAATCTGCTGCAGGGCGATCTGGGCGTTTCGCTGAAAACCAAGATCCCCGTCACCCAGGAATTCTTCACGCTTTTTCCCGCCACGATCGAGCTGTCTCTCGTGGCTGTGCTCTTCGCCATTGTCTTCGGAATTCCCGCGGGCGTGCTGGCCGCAGTGCGCCGTGGCACGGTGTTCGACCATGCCGTCATGGGCACCGCACTCGTCGGGTTCTCCATGCCGATTTTCTGGTGGGGACTGCTTCTCATCATCCTGTTCTCGGTCACGCTCGGTCTCACACCCGTGTCGGGCCGCATCGGCCTCGTTTATTTCTTCCAGCCCGTCACGGGTTTCATGCTGATTGACAGCCTGCTGTCGGGCCAAGCGGGAGCCTTCAAGTCCGCATTCCGCCATCTGATCCTGCCCACCGTGGTTCTCGGCACCATTCCATTGGCGGTGATCGCGAGGCAAACGCGTTCAGCGATGCTCGAGGTGCTGAGCGATGATTACGTGCGCACCGCCCGCGCCAAGGGCCTGCCAACGGTGCGGGTGGTTGGCGTTCACGCGCTGCGCAATGCCCTGATCCCGGTCATCACCACGATCGGCCTGCAGGTCGGAACATTGCTGGCTGGCGCCATTCTGACGGAGACGATCTTCTCGTGGCCGGGCGTCGGCAAATGGATGATCGACGCAATCTCGCGCCGCGATTATCCTTCGGTGCAGGGGGGACTGTTGCTCATCGCGGGTGTCGTCATGGTGGTGAACCTGATCGTCGACCTTCTCTATGGCCTTGCCGATCCACGCATCCGGCACAGGAAATGATCCGATGACCGATATCGCCGCAAAGACCGTCACCGTCACTGACACGCGCAAGACCGGCAGGCTGGCGCTGCTCTCCGAGTTCTGGGCCTATTTCAGCGAGAACAAGGGTGCCGTCGCCGGACTCGTTGTCTTCGTCTTCGTGATCCTCATCGCCATCTTTGCCGATGTGGTGGCGCCTTTCCAGCCGCAGGAACAATACCGTGACGCCTTCCTGAAGCCACCATTCTGGCAGGAGGGCGCGGACCCGCGCTTCATCCTCGGAACCGATGCGGTGGGCCGCGATATCCTCTCGCGCCTGATCTATGGCAGCCGCTATTCACTGTTCATCGGCGTCATCGTCGTCACCATCTCGCTTCTGCTTGGCGTCACCATCGGCCTGCTCACGGGTTTCTTCCGCGGCGCATTCGATGCCGCGGTGATGCGCGTGATGGACGTGTTCCTGTCCTTCCCCAGCCTGCTTTTGGCCCTCGTTCTGGTGGCGCTGCTGGGCCCCAGCCTGACCAACGCGATGATCGCCATCGCACTCATCCAGCAGCCGCATTACGTACGCCTGACACGTGCAGCCGTGATGGCCGAGATGGGCAAGGATTATGTGGCGGCGGCCAAGGTCTCGGGCGTCGGCAAGATCAGGCTCATGTTCGTGACGATCCTGCCGAACTGCATGGGGCCGCTCATCGTGCAGGCCGCACTCTCGTTTTCAGGCGCCATTCTCGATGCCGCGGCCCTGGGCTTCCTCGGCATGGGCGCGCAGCCACCAACGCCCGAATGGGGCACCATGCTGGCGGACGCGCGCGAATACGTCACCCGCGCCTGGTGGGTCGTCACCATGCCGGGCCTCGCCATTCTCATCACCGTGCTCGCCATCAACCTGATGGGCGACGGCCTGCGCGACGCGCTCGACCCGCGCCTGAGACGGAGCTGACCGCATGGCCCTCCTCGAAATCAAGAATCTGACCGTCGAGTTCAAGACGGGCTCCGGTTTCTTCCGCGCGGTAGACAACGTGTCGCTCACCGTCGACAAGGGCGAGGTTCTGGCGATCGTCGGCGAGTCCGGCTCCGGCAAGTCGGTCTCGATGCTGGCTGTCATGGGGCTCCTGCCATGGACCGCAAATGTCACCGCCGACCGCATGACCTTCGAGGGGGTGGACCTCCTCGGCATGCGCGCGAAGGAGCGCCGCAAGATCATCGGCAAGGACATCGCCATGATCTTCCAGGAGCCGATGTCGAGCCTCAACCCCTGCTTCACGGTGGGTTTCCAGATCATGGAAGCCTTGAAGGCTCATCTCGACCTCGACAAGGCGGCCCGTCGCAAGCGCGCCACCGAGCTTCTGGGCCTCGTCGGAATCCCCTCGCCCGAGCAGCGGCTGTCGTCGTTCCCGCACCAGCTTTCAGGCGGCATGAACCAGCGCGTGATGATCGCCATGGCGATTGCCTGCAATCCCAAGCTCCTGATCGCCGACGAGCCGACAACAGCCCTCGATGTCACCATCCAGGCGCAGATCCTCGAATTGCTCGTCAGGCTCCAGAAAGAGACCGGCATGGGCCTCGTGCTCATCACCCATTCGATGGGCGTTGTCGCGGAAACCGCCGAACGCGTGAGCGTTCAATATGCCGGGCAGAAGGTGGAAGAGCAAAAGGTGGCGGACCTGTTCCGCGACCCGCACCACCCCTATACCGCGGCCCTTCTCTCGGCATTGCCGGAACGCGCCACCGGCCGCCGCCTGCCTTCGATTCCGGGCGTGGTGCCGGGCCAGTTCGACCGGCCCAAAGGCTGCCTCTTCGCGCCGCGCTGCCAGTACGCGACCGAGCTTTGCCACAATTCCGTGCCGATGCGGGTGATGGGCACGCTCTGCCACTATCCCCTGAAGAACGGCATCCCCGACAGCCACCCCGGCAAGGAGAAGGCCGCATGAGCACGGTCCTCACCGCCTCTGATCTCACCCGCTATTATTCGATCTCGCGCGGTGCCTTTGCCAAGCCCGGCCTGCTGAAGGCCGTCGATGGCGCAAGCTTCACGCTCCAGCGCGGCAAGACACTCGCCGTCGTCGGTGAATCGGGTTGCGGCAAGTCCACGCTCGCCCGCATGGTCACCATGATCGAGTTGCCGACGTCGGGCTCGCTCAACATCGCGGGCCAGGAAATTGTCGGCGCCTCGACGGCAACACTCCGGGCACTTCGCCCGAAGGTGCAAATCGTCTTCCAGAATCCCTATGGTTCGCTGAACCCGCGCCAGAAGATCGGCCATGCGCTGGAGGAACCCCTCCTCGTCAACACGAATATCCGCCAAGCCGAGCGCACCGAGAAAGCCCGCGCCATGATGGCGAGCGTGGGTCTCCGGCCCGAACATTACGACCGCTATCCGCACATGTTCTCGGGCGGCCAGCGCCAGCGCATCGCCATTGCCCGCGCGTTGATGCTCGACCCCGACATCCTGGTTCTCGACGAGCCTGTATCGGCGCTCGACATCTCCATCCAGGCACAGGTGCTGAACCTGCTGGCGGATCTGCAGGAGCGGCACAATCTCGCATACCTCTTCATCAGCCATGACCTTTCCGTGGTGCGGCACATCGCCAACGAGGTGATGGTGATGTATCTTGGCCGCGTCGTGGAACAAGGCCCGAGGGACACGATCTTCGCCAACCCGCAGCATCCCTATACCAGGGCGCTGCTCTCGGCGACGCCCACACCAAACCCCGCAGCCAAGCGCGAGCGCATCGTGCTGAAGGGCGAACTCCCATCACCGCTGAATCCGCCCACGGGCTGCACCTTCCATCCGCGCTGCCCTCTGGCCTTCGACCTCTGTCCGCAGGTCAACCCCACCTTGCTTGCACATGAGGGAAGCCTTGTGGCATGCCACGCGGTGAACAGACCTGAAGCGGATACAAAGGCAGCCTGACATGTCAAATCGTGCGGAACTCTCGACCGGCGAAGCCCTCGTCGGCCTTCTCGAAGACTATGGCGTCGATACCATCTTCGGCATTCCCGGCGTCCACAACATCGAGATGTACCGGGCATTGCCGCGCTCGCAGATCCGCCACGTGCTGGTGCGCCACGAACAAGGTGCAGGGTTCATGGCCGATGGTTATTCGCGTGCCACCGGCAAGCCTGGCGTGTGCTTCACCATCACCGGGCCGGGAGTGCTGAATATCCTCATGCCCATGGGGCAGGCATGGTCCGATTCAATCCCCATGCTGGTCATCGCAACGGCCCTCGACATGCGCGATTCAGCGCAAGGCCGTGGGCGCCTCCATGAGATGCTCGACCAGCGCGGCGCGGCCGCCACCGTCACCACCCACCACATGCGCGCCTATACGCCGAAGGACGTGCGCGACGCCATCGCCCATGCCTTCGCGATCTTCGCGAGCCAGAGGCCGCGTCCCGTCTATATCGAGGTTCCGCTCGACATCCTGAAGGAAGCTGCCGGTGACGGATGGACGGCGCGTGCGCTGCCCGGATTGCCCTTCCCCGATCCGCGCGGCCGCTTCGATGCGGCGG
>NZ_JBGSOZ010000127.1:0-3966 GCF_041738905.1 Aestuariivirga sp. | reverse complement strand
CGCTTGAGGTCCGTGGGCGAAAGGTCGGCAATGCTGTTCATGCGTGTCGGCTTTCGGTTGGAGGAAGACGCGCGGTGGCGTCTGAATGTGAAAAGCCACCGCGCTGTCCGGATCGGGACATCGGGGTCAGTGGATTTTCTGAAGAGCGTCGCGCAGCCGCTGGGTGGCGCGCTGGTAGCGCTTGCGCGCCGCCGCCTCGGACAGGCCAAGTTCGACGCCAGCTTCGGCTTGGCTGAAGCCTTCGACCGCCACGCGGATCACAAGGATTGCATCCGCACCCACCAGCAGCCGAAGATCGCGAAGCAGTTGTGCCTCGCTGATCGCCGCGTCGGCGGAACCATCATCGACGGCAACCTCGTCAGGTTCGGTTTCGCTGCGCAGACTTTGGCGACCGGCTTCTCGCTGATGGGCGCGCAGGATATCCCGCTCGACGTTGCGCAGGATGGTGCCCGCGATCCAGTTGACCCGTTGCAGGTCCAGACCGCGAATTGCTTCAGTAGTGCGGCCAAGGATGTCGGCGGCGATTTCATCGCCGGTGCCGACCTTGCGCCAGATGCAACGGCGCCGGATGGCGTCGAGACCGGGCCAGAGCGCCAGCAACATCAGGGTAAGGGCGCAATCGCCCGTATGCCCATCGGAATGCGCAGCGCGGGCCAGAGCGGCGAGGATCAGGTTCTTCTGATCCGGGCTGCCCGCTTTCTGATGCAGCGCATCCAGCAAGGCGGCTGGATCGCGGAAGCCTAGGACCGGCCCCTGTTCGCGCCGGATGGCATCGAAACTGCGCTGGAAGCGGAGGGTGGAAGCGGAATGCATGATTTGATCACGGATCTCGTGCCATGCGAAAGACATTGGACGCCTGCCTTGCGGCCAGGCGTCCAGCGCCTTTGTGTGGCCAGGTCAGGACGTCGCGCGTCTCTGCGATTTCAGGGGGTTGGTGGTCGTGGGTCGCGTCAGTCGGTGGGGCTGGACGCCTGATTCAGCGTCCCGCAGCCGCGGCACGTGGCCTGGACGGGGAAACCCACGAAGTACTCGTGCCCCCGCGCAAAGCGCAGGTGCATGCGGCCGTCCCGGCAAACGCCGAGCAGCTTGTCACAGCGCGTGCAGCGCCATTCCGGGTTCAGGATGGTGGGCTTGGGTTTCGCGCCGGTGGGCCAGCTCGGCGGGGCGGCTTGGCGCGATGGGAAGGGAGTCGGCATTGGGTGCTCCTCTGTGAGTGGAGCACCCGAATTGCATCAGGGAATCATCGACTGACGACCGGTCGAAACATCAATGGAGCATCAATCAAGCTCGGACGGGGACGAATTTAAGTGCTCAAAGCCCAGAATTTTCGCCGAACGTTTCGGACGTAGGTGTCTTTGATCGCATCCCATCGTGTTCCGAAAAGTTGCCCAACCGACTTTGAGCTGCTGTTACCAAGCAACGCGGAGGTCTCGACGCCGACCCCACCACGATGGTGGTCTTCAACCAGAAGACGGATGCAGTTTTGCTGATGTTCGCCATCGACTGGAAGATGCGGCTTGCCAGGCACTTTCAGGATGAGTTGCTTTCCAGGCCCCGGTTCCAAACTCACCTTCTCGGCCCCAAGAGCAGCGGCAAGGCCGGTCCGGAAGGCTGCCTCAACGTCACTCGCAGTCAGGACATTGCCAGTTGTCGGGAGAGTCCCGCTTCGCACTATCGGGATCACAACGTGGGGACCGATGTGTTCCCAGCCAATTTCCTTGCCAGTGAAGACGATTCCGGGGAGCGTCGATACGTCCTGGCGGAACTTGCCGTCTGCCTGCATGTAGCGGTTCGTGTCAGAGAGCCCGCGGCATAGGTAGCAGGGGACACTTTGGTCACCGAACCTTGCCGATCCGATCTTTACGAAGTCTCTGTCAGATTGGGCTCGCGGTCGATCATCGATCAATCCTTGCAGCGCATCGACCAAGCGTTGCTCAAGCCAACCATGCTTGACCTGGTAGACGACTCGACTGTCTTGGGATGGGGGGTCCTGTTCCGCGTCGATATCTTCGATCAGTATCGGTTCGGCCGAATGTCGAACCAGTAGTCCAGCTTGGACAAGGCGTGTCGGGTCAACGCCGCGCTTTTCAAAAAATTGAGCGGATATTTTATCTTCACCCAAATCAAACAGTTCCGCGAGAATCGGCAGCAGGGCATCGATCTCACTATGATCCAGATCCCGAAAGGGTTGCATCACGCCCCAATGCGAAAGAAGCGCTCTCCCAAGTCGTCGCAACTCGGAATCGACGTTAGCACTCAAATTGCAGCGGTTCCGATCTGATATTGCGAATTCCAACAGTTCGGCGACATCGTGACCGTCCCGAGTGAACTTGATTGAAAAAGCAATGCGGCTAACCCCGAGTGCTCGCCGCAATATGCGTTTGTGGCCGATTGTCTGTTCAAGAAACTGCGAGATATCATCTCGGAAGGGGACGCGCAGTTTTAGGCGGCGTTCCCACTGCCCGACACGGAGCTCAATCTCTGTGACTGCAGCGCGCTCTATCAAAAAACCCGGCACTTCGGGGGCATCGAGCTCTAGCGATTGCAGAAATCTGGATGTGTCATAGTTTGCCCATGTCAGTGGCTTGCTCGAGATATCATGCTTTAGCGCCACTTTTGCAAAAGTCTCGGACACAGCACTGCGAACTTCAGCCGTTTGCGCGCAGACCTCCAGCCTCTGGCTACTTGGAGTGAAGATCAGGACAACTTCATCCTGTGGCAGGAAATAGTGAAGCCGACGGCTCCCATCATCAGGGTGCTCAGCAACGCTTGACTTTCGCCCCCCATGTCGAACGATTGCCATTACTGATGCTGGGTAGTCTTTGTTTTTAGGCAGGTCTATAACGCTAATTCCGCATCGTTTTGACAACTTCAGCTTCTTCTGGATGGCCGTGAGCAATTCAACTTCGGGCACGTCATCTCCGACAAAGCCGAAGTTTTCTTCCAACGGAACATCCAGCGCGCTGAAGGCATGCTCAGCCTTTCGCCATTCGCGCGCATTGCGAAATGCGACACAGTCGTCAAATGCCTTGCGGTGCTTCACGTGCAGCCAAATCGCACGACAAAGGTCGTCTGGTTGCGACTGCCACGTTTCAAATTCTTCGTTGGATAAATGGCGTTTCAGGACCGGTGGACATGAGTCCGGGCCCTTTCCTTCTGCTAGCAGATAAATCCGCTGGCTCTCAGTCTCAATCGGCTGAAGGTCTTCCAATGATAACTTTGATAGGTCTGCGGCAAAAACATTCCGCAGGCTATCCTCGTCGTGGTCTTCGATGCTACTCAAAGATGCCGAAACAACGGCAAAGTTCTCGTCCGGCTGTTGCAAGTACAACGAAAGATGCTCGGTGCTGGCGTTATCCAGGACGTATGTCAGGGACCGGCCCATACGTTTCGACTGACGCGCCATCTCACCTCCCGTAATGATTGTTAAATACTGAACCAGATCAACTTCCGTGAAGTTTTAGGCGGCTGCAATCAGATTCTTGCAGAGACAACGCCCGGCGTGTCCCACGCGGGCATCCGGGGTGGCTTTAGGCTTGTGTATGCTCCCGCCAGGTCAACGATGAAACGCCCCAATCCCACACCGCCAACCCAGTTGACCCACGCACAGCGCCGCGCCGAACTGTGCGGGCTGCTGGCGCTTGGCCTGATCCGGCTGCGGATGCAGGTACGGGGTGAATTCTCTGACCAGACTGGAGAAAGTTGCCTACACTGTCTGGCCGACCAATGCCTTCATGCAACTCCAAGCCACCGGAGAGACGCATGACGAAGTCCGATCCCATCCCGAAGCGCCTGGCCGCGCTGAAGACGACCACCACGCCCGAGCTGAAGGCGCAGTGGCGCGACCTGTTCGAAACAGAACCGCCTCCTTTCAACCGCCGCTATCTTGAATCACGTCTGGCCTACCGCATCCAGGAACTGGCCTATGGCGGGCTGAAGCCCGATACGATCCGGCGACTGGAAGCC
>NZ_JBGSOZ010000051.1:0-3498 GCF_041738905.1 Aestuariivirga sp. | reverse complement strand
GTCGGCGCCATCGATCCGCGGACCAACCGGCCCATCGGGGCGGATGACCCGTTCTTCACCGAGATCAACGACGAGCTCGCCGACAAGGGCTTTCTGGTCACCTCGACCGACGAGTTGATCAACTGGGCCCGCACCGGCTCGCTGATGTGGATGACCTTCGGGCTTGCCTGCTGCGCCGTCGAGATGATGCAGATGTCGATGCCGCGCTATGACGCCGAGCGCTTCGGCTTCGCGCCGCGCGCCTCACCGCGCCAGTCCGACGTGATGATCGTCGCCGGTACGCTCACCAACAAGATGGCCCCGGCGCTGAGGAAGGTCTACGACCAGATGCCGGAGCCGCGCTACGTCATCTCGATGGGCTCCTGCGCCAATGGCGGCGGCTACTATCACTATTCCTACTCGGTGGTGCGCGGCTGCGACCGCATCGTGCCGGTCGACATCTATGTGCCGGGCTGCCCGCCCACTGCCGAAGCGCTGCTCTACGGCGTTCTTCTCCTGCAGAAGAAGATCCGCCGCACCGGCACGATCGAGCGATAGGAGCGCCCATGTCCGAGGCCTTGAGAGAACTTGCCGACTACCTGCGCGAAGTGAAGGGCAACCTCGTCGACAGCGCGGTCGTCTCATTTGGCGAACTGACGCTCGTCACCCAGCCGGGCACGCTGATCGAACTTTTGAACTTCCTGCGCTCCGACAGCCAGTGCCAGTTCATCAACTACATCGACGGCTGCGGCGTCGACTGGCCGGGCAGGGCCGCGCGCTTCGACGTCGTCCACCACCTGTTGTCACCGCGCCAGAACCAGCGCATCCGCGTCAAGGTTCCGGTCGCCGAAGGCGCCACCGTGCCGTCGGCGACATCGGTGTTTCCGGGCGCCGACTGGTTCGAGCGCGAAGCCTACGACATGTACGGCATCCTGTTCACCGGCCATCCGGATCTTCGCCGAATCCTGACCGACTACGGTTTCGAGGGGCATCCGCTCAGGAAGGATTTCCCGCTGACCGGCTACGTCGAAGTCCGCTACGACGACGAGGTCAAGCGCGTGGTCTACGAACCGGTGGTGCTGCGCCAGGAATTCCGCAATTTCGATTTCCTCTCGCCCTGGGAAGGCACGGATTACGTGCTGCCGGGGGATGAGAAGAAGAGCGTGTGAATGGTGAATAGTGAATAGTGAATGGAAGACGACCTTCACGCCGGAAAGATACGTGACTACCGCGATCTGAAGGTGTGGAAGCACGGCATGGAACTCGCAACTGACATCTATCTGATAACGCGCGGGTTCCCCAAAAGTGAACTGTTCGGCCTGACAAGCCAGATGCGCAGGAGTTCAGCGTCGATCCCCGCCAACATCGCGGAGGGTTTTGGTCGTCAGCAACGGAAGAGTTTCGTCTTGTTCTTGCGCATTGCCCAAGGGTCGTTGAAAGAGCTGGAAACACACAATGAGCTCGCACGAAGGGTCGGTTTGATGGAAGAGGCAAGTTCTTTGAGAGTTGCCGGTTCGTGTGAGGGAATTGGAAAGATGCTTCGGGCGCTGATTCGGAAGCTTGATGTGAAGGATGGCGGTGAATGAAAATGAATCCCTACTATTCACGATCCACTATTCACTATTCACTACTGACTACTCACTCGCTCCCGAAGGGAGCCCACCATGACTGAACACAACGTCCGCAACTTCAACATCAATTTCGGCCCGCAGCATCCGGCTGCGCATGGGGTGCTGCGGTTGGTGCTCGAGCTCGACGGCGAGCTCGTCGAGCGCGTCGATCCGCATATCGGGTTGCTTCATCGCGGCACCGAGAAGCTGATCGAGGCCAAGACCTATCTGCAGGCCGTGCCCTATTTCGACCGGCTCGACTATGTCGCACCAATGAACCAGGAGCATGCCTTCGCGATCGCCGTCGAGCGGCTGACCGGCACGGCGGTGCCCAAGCGCGGCCAGCTGATCCGCGTGCTCTATTCCGAAATCGGCCGCATCCTGTCGCACATCCTCAACGTCACCACGCAGGCCATGGACGTCGGCGCGCTCACCCCGCCGCTCTGGGGCTTCGAGGAACGCGAGAAGCTGATGGTGTTCTACGAACGCGCCTGCGGTGCGCGCATGCACTCGGCCTATATCCGTCCGGGCGGCGTCCACCAGGATCTGCCGGAAAAGCTGGTCGAGGACATCGGCAATTGGTGCGATCCGTTCCTCAAGGCGCTCGATGACATCGACGACCTCCTGACCGGCAACCGCATCTTCAAGCAGCGCAACGTCGATATCGGCGTCGTCTCGCTCGAAGACGCCTTCGCCTGGGGCTTCTCGGGCGTGATGGTACGCGGTTCGGGCGCTGCCTGGGATCTGCGCAAGTCGCAGCCCTATGAGTGCTACTCGGAGATGGATTTCGACATCCCGATCGGCAAGAACGGCGACTGCTACGACCGCTACCTGATCCGCATGCAGGAAATGCGCGAGTCGCTGAAGATCATGAAGCAGTGCGTGGAGCAGCTCTCCGGCAAGGAACGCACCGGACCCGTTTCCTCCACCGATGGCAAGGTCGTGCCCCCGAAGCGTGGCGAGATGAAGCGCTCGATGGAGGCGCTGATCCATCACTTCAAGCTTTATACAGAAGGCTACAAGGTGCCTGAGGGCGAGGTCTACGCCGCTGTCGAAGCGCCCAAGGGCGAGTTCGGCGTCTATCTCGTTTCGGATGGTTCCAACAAGCCCTACCGCGCCAAGATCCGGGCACCGGGCTTCGCGCATCTCCAGGCCATGGACCACATCTGCCGCGGCCACATGCTGGCCGACGTCTCGGCGGTGCTTGGTTCTCTTGATATCGTTTTTGGTGAGGTTGACCGGTGAGCGTCCGTCGTCTTCATTCTGTCCAGCCTGACAGCTTCGCGTTCAATGCGGAGAACATGGCATGGGCCAAGCAGACCATCGCGAAGTATCCCGCGGGCAAACAGGCGAGTGCCGTGATCCCGCTGCTCTGGCGCGCCCAGGAGCAGAACGACAACTGGGTGTCGAAGCCGGTGATCGAATATGTCGGCCAGATGCTGGACATGTCCTACATCCGCGTCCTCGAAGTTGCGACCTTCTACACGATGTTCCAGCTCGCCCCCGTGGGCAAGGTCGCCCACATTCAGGTCTGCGGTACCACGCCCTGCATGCTCAGGGGCGCGGAAGACCTGAAGAAGGTCTGCCAGCACAAGATCCACCACGATCCGCATCATCTGTCTGCCGATGGCAATTTCTCGTGGGAAGAGGTCGAGTGCCTCGGCGCCTGCGTGAATGCGCCGATGGTACAGATCTTCAAGGACACCTACGAGGACCTGACACCCGCCTCGCTGGAAAAGCTGATCGACGATCTGGCCGCCGGCCGCAAGGTGAAGGTCGGCCCGCAGATCGACCGCCACATGGCCGCGCCCGAAGGCGGGCCGACGACGCTGATCGATCCCGAGCTTTACGCAGGGCAGAGGAGCTTCACGCGCGTCGAGGCTCCCCCTCCGCCGCCGCCCGCCGAGGC
>NZ_JBGSOZ010000038.1:0-27011 GCF_041738905.1 Aestuariivirga sp. | reverse complement strand
TCAAGGCGCAGAGTACTATCATTCGGTTCACCCGCTGGGTTCTCCATGATGGCCTCATATGGTTCAGGTTAAACTGCTGATAATTATACCTGAATCGGCGCAATGCCGCCACAAATCAGTATGTCATCTGGCGAATGCGGGGTTAGAGTAGATTAACACTAGGCCTTCTCGGTCCCCTCCCGAACGGTTGATCTTGCAGAATGCAGATTCTACCACGTAGAGTTGCCCTCTCCTGCAACGAACGAGGGCGCCGTTCATGACTGTACAATCCGAAAACAAGCCGCTGATCGGGATCGTCGCAGCTCTGGTGTACATCGCCATCATGGGCGCTGGCATGATCTACCTGGGCTCTCAGGGGATCACCTACGGCTCGCCCGAGATGTTCAATCCGTTCTGGCCGATCCTGATAGCGCTCAACATCGTCAACATCTTCTTCGTCATGCGCTTTTTTGGCTGGCGCAACGTGGGTTTCGGCAGACTTGATGCAAAGCAGATGATCTGGCTCCTGCCGTTCCTGGCCCTCTTGGCCTACAAATGGTATGTGAGCCTCGGGGCGATGTCGGCCTTTCCTGCCGACAGCCCCAACTGGCGCACCTTTGCCTTCTTTGGCTTCGTGACATTGCTGATTGGTACTGGCGAGGAACTGGCCTTCCGGGGAATCCTCCTGCATTCATTCCTCGGCAAGCAGTCGAGCCGGGCGCGTGTCGCCCTTGCCATGTTTGTCAGCGCCGTTGGTTTCGCACTCTTGCACTCCGTCAACTATTTCGGCGGGGAACCCCTGCCCGACATGCTCTGGCAACTGGTCTACACATTCCGATGGGGCATAGTGTTCGCGCCATTGATGCTGCGGTTGCAAAACATCATTCCGCTGATGATCGTCCACTGGCTGTGGGACTTTGTACAGTTCAGCACCCTGATCTCGGAGGACGTTTCCATTATAGCCCATGATAATCTTCAAGCCCCTATCGAGATCGTCATCGGTATGGTTCTCTGGTATTTGGTGCTGAAAGACGTGGGCAAACAGGAAACGACCAAGGCTTAAAGCGAGCACCGCGCTAAGTCTGGATGCCGCTGACCTGCCTCACAGCGAAAGAGACGGGCACAGAGTAGATAAGCGACTCTGACGCTCATTGGACGCATTTCCAGCTGCGCTGCTGGCGACGAACTTACCGCCCGCTCTGTTGCAGAAGTCTCGATTTGTTCAACGCTCCCTGTCCTGGTTGAATTCAAAAGCTTGTCTGTTGCGTAAGTTAGTTGCGCCGTCACGCGGGGAAGCTAACCGGGGGTCTCGCGTCACGTCCAGCGGCGCGGTGCGGACATGCGGGATGAGCGGGTGACGCAGCGCGGGAGAACCGCTATTGTGCGCTGCATGACAAGACATTCTCACTACGACACGAGCCTTGCCGCTGCTGAAACCATTGCGCGGCGGATGCCGATCATCTGGTGGGGGATGGTGTCGCCGACATCCGCCTCTCATGCCGAGATGGTGAAGATGGTGGTTGAAAAACAGATGGCCATGGCGGAGGCCTGCTTTGCGTTCCACACCGAGATGTTCAAGGCGGCGCTGTCGCCGTGGTGGAACATGAGCGCGGAGGCTCATGCCAAGGCTGCCGATGGCATGATGCAGGCGGTGATGGCGCCGTCCTCGCGGCGCGCCAAGGCCAATGCGCTGCGGTTGCGGCGGCGCTGATCCTTCAATCCGGAACCTGAAACGATGCACACCGAACCATTGCCCGTGGGCTATCACCCGTTGCCGAAGGGGCACCTTGCCAATGTGGTCACCTGCCTCGAGATGACGGCGCTGCCGGCCTTGCGTCCGGTTCCGGCGGGATCGGACTTTACGCTGGAACGCATGGGGGCGGCGGACACCGATCGCTTTCGCGCGCTGTTCCGCCTGATCGGGCGCGACATCATGTGGTTCTCGCGGCTGATCATCGGGGAAGAGAAACTCGCCGGCATCATCGGCGATCCGCAGGTCGAGAGCCTCGCCATGGTGCATGAGGGGCGCGACATCGGGTTGCTGGAACTCGACTTCCGCGAGGCGGGCACTTGCGAATTGTCGTTCTTCGGCGTGGTGCCGGATGCCGTGGGCGGCGGCGCCGGGCGCTGGCTGATGAACGAGGCGCTGACAAGGGCTTGGGCGCGGCCTATCTCGCGGCTGTGGGTGCACACCTGCTCGCTCGATCATCCCGCAGCACTCGGGTTCTACCAGCGCTCGGGCTTCAGGCCCTACCAAGTGATGGTGGAAGTCCACCCCGACCCGCGCCTGACCGGCCACATGCCGCGCGATGCCTCGCCAAAAGTCCCGCTGATCGAGGATTGAGGCGGCTTGGGCGGATGGTAACCATTCGCCCTTAGCCTTGCCGCCATGACCGGATATGCGTTCAGTTTCGCCAGCGATGCCGCCGCCGTGGCGCAAGGCTGGCTGGCCTCGCTCAAGTCCGAGCGGCGCATGTCGCCGAAGACGCTCGAAGCCTATGCGCGTGACCTGGGGCAGTTCGCGGGCTTCATGGCGGATCACTTAGGCGGCGAGGCCTCGGTTGCCGACCTCGCGGGGCTGACCGCCTCGGACTTCCGCGCCTTTCTCGCGCGGCGGCGGAACCAGGGTGCGGAGAGCCGGACGCTTGCCCGGCAATTGTCGAGCCTCCGCTCGTTCTATCGCCATGCCGAGCGGACAGGCGTGTTCCGCAATGCGGCACTCTCCGCCATCCGAAGCCCCAAGCTGCCGCATTCGGTGCCGAAGCCCTTGTCGGTCGAGGCGGCGGGAAAGGTCGCCAAGGCCGATGCGCTGGCGATGGACGATACGCCGAAATGGGTGCTGGCGCGGGACCAGGCGGTTCTGACGCTGCTCTATGCCTGCGGGCTTCGCATTTCCGAGGCGCTGGGATTGACCCCGGCGCAAGCCGCGGGGGACGTGCTGACGATTCTGGGCAAGGGCAACAAGACCCGTATCGTACCGATACTGCCGGCCGCGCGGGCTGCGATTTCGCTTTATCTTGAGCTGTGCCCGATGGCTTTGAATCCCCAGCAGCCGATGTTCCGGGGGGTGAAGGGCGGGGTGCTGAATGCGCGGAACATGCAGTTGCTGATCGAGCGGCTGCGTGGCGCGCTGGGACTTCCCGACACAGCGACACCCCATGCGCTGCGCCACTCTTTTGCCACGCACCTGCTGGCGAATGGGGCTGATCTCCGCGTGATCCAGGAGTTGCTGGGCCATGCCAGTCTCTCGACCACGCAGGTTTATACCGAAGTGAACCGCAGCCATTTGCTGGCGCAATACCAGAAGGCTCACCCGCGCGCATGAAACGTATCGCCTCGCTTCTCGGCCTTCTGTTCCTATGGGTTGCGTCTGCCGCCGCCGAGCCGCCGCTGTGCAAGGGAACCGACCTGCTGGCGAAACTGGCCGCTGAAGACCCCGCTTCATACGCTCAGGTGATGGCGGAGGCGAAGAAGACGCCCAATGGCGAGGCGATGCTGTGGAAGATCGAGAGGCAAGGCGTCGCCCCCTCATGGCTCTTCGGCACTGCGCATGTGACCGACCCGCGCGTGACCAGCCTTCCGCCCCAGGCAGTGGAAGCGCTGGCCGGGGCGCAGACTGTGGCGCTTGAACTGAAGGAAATCCGCAACCCGCAGGAAATGGCGCTCGCCTCGATGAAGCTGGCGCGCCTCATGGTGCTGCCGCCGGACAGGAGCCTGTGGGACCTGATCCCCGATGACCGGGAGGCGACGATCCGCGACAACATCAACATGCCGCCCGGAGGCGGGCAGACGGTGTTCGGCTACCAGCCCTGGGTGGTTGCGGCGATGCTGTCCATTCCCATCTGCGAATACCGCCGCAACCAGGCGGGTGTTCCCTCGCTGGACGAGTCCATCGCCCGGCAGGCGGAGGCGCAGGGCGCGGAGCTTGTGGGGCTTGAGACGGTGGAGGAACAGCTCTCGGTCTTTGCCTCCATGCCGCTCGACCTGCAGGCGAAATACCTGATGGCGGTTGCGAAATTCGGCGACCGGGCGGTCGACTATTTCGAGACGCTGATCAGCCTCTACAGCCAGCGGCTGGTGACGGCCTATATCCCGCTCTCCGTCCGCATCGAGCCGCCGGACGACGATACGGCGGCGATCATGGTGTTCATGGAGAAGGAACTCACCACCAGGCGCAACCATGTGATGGAGCGCCGCGCGAAGGACCTGCTGGCGCGGGGCAACGCCTTCATTGCAGTGGGCGCAATGCACCTCCCCGGTGACGAGGGGCTGGTGGCACTGATCCGGCAGGCGGGCTACAAGGTGACACCCGTCAACTGACATCCGGTTTTTCCCGTGCCCGCCATCGCCCGCGTTGCGTCCGACACCACACTTCCCAAACAAGCCACGGTCTGCATCATCGGCGGCGGCATTGCCGGAATCGCGACGGCACTTGAGCTTGTCGAGCGCGGCATCGACGTGGTGGTGCTGGAGAAGGGCGAGATCGCCGCCGAACAATCGAGCCGGAACTGGGGCTGGTGCCGCCAGATGGGCCGCGACCCGCGCGAAATTCCGCTGATCCAGGTCGCCATGACGGCATGGGACGGCATGAACGTGCAGATCGGCGGTGAGACCGGCTTCACCCGTTGCGGCATCCTCTATCTCTGCGACACCGACGAGCAGTTGGCCGCCAAGGCGAAGTGGTTCGAGGAGAGCGCGAAGCCCGCCGGGCTATCGACCCGCATGATTTCGGGCGCTGAGGCCGATGGCCTGCAACCCGGTTCGACGAAGCCGTGGAAGGGTGCGCTCTATACGCCCGACGATGCCCGGGCCGAGCCCTTCATCGCGGTCCCCGCCATGGCGGAAGGCCTGCGCAAGAAGGGCGGCAAGATCTTCACCAACTGCGCGGTGCGCGGGCTTGAAACGAAGGGCGGCCGCGTCTCCGCCGTCGTCACCGAGAAGGGCACGATTGCGTGCGACAGCGTTGTGCTGGCGGGCGGCGCGTGGTCACGGCGCTTCTGCCACAACATCGGGATTTCCCTGCCGCAGCTCTCCGTCATCAGTTCGGTGATGCGCTCAGGCCCCATCGATACGGGCCTCACCCGCACATGCTCCGGCGGCGGCTTCACCTTCCGCAAGCGGATGGATGGCGGTTTCACCATTACGCACCAGCATATCTCGGTTGCCGACATCGTGCCGGATTCCTTCCGGCTGTTCCGCGAGTTCCTGCCCGCGCTGATGGTTGACTGGTCGGGCTTGAGGCTGCGGCTTGGCAAGCGCTTCATCGATGAGGCGAGGTTGAAGCGCCGCTGGGCGCTGGACGAGGTGTCACCCTTCGAGGAGGTGCGCGTTCTCGATCCCGAGCCCATCGACAGCATTCTGGACGAGGCGGCGAAGAACCTCGTGGAGCGTTATCCGGCCTTCAAGCCGATGAAGATCGCCGAGCGCTGGGCCGGCTGCATCGACGCGACACCGGATGCCGTGCCGATCATTTCGAAGGTGGAAAAGCTCGAGGGCTTCCATTTGTGCACGGGATTCTCAGGCCATGGCTTTGGCCTCGGGCCGGGTGCGGGCAAGCTGATGGCGGAAATCGTGACGGGCGAGAGGCCTTGCGTCGATCCTTCGCCGTTCCGCTATTCGCGGTTTTTCGACGGAAGTAATCCGCGGCCGACGACGGGGTTGTGATTGCCGTAGTTCGTCATGCCCGGACTTGTTCCGGGCATCTTCTTCATGCGGGGCCATTGGTGGATGGCCGGGTCAAGCCCGGCCATGACGGTAAAGAGCGGAACTTACTTGTCAGGCCGCTGCCTTATGGGCGTGGTCGAGGGCGCGCTGCACGGTTTCGAGGAGTTTCTCGGGCTGCACGGGCTTGCGCATGAACTCGAACAGCTTGAGGTGCACGGCGCGCATCTGGGTGGCCTGCTCGACGTCCGCCGTGATCATCACGTAGGTCGATTTGCAGCCCAGGGCCTGCATCTTCTCGACGACATCGAGGCCGTTCTTGAGGCTTCCCAAGCGATAATCGAAGAGGCCGACTGAAAAAGACTGGCCCATGGCGAATTCGATTGCAGAATCGGCATCGGCGAAGGCTTTCACGCGATAGCCGCATTCCACCAACAAGTCCGCGACGCTCGACAACAAGTCGATGTCGTCGTCAAGTACGAGGATGTCGACCTGCTTTGGCGGCTGGCTCATGTGATACCCTTTGAGATCGTAGCGTCAAAGGTAACAGGCGATTGGTGTACCCAACGTTAAGGTGGTCAGGCGTGAATGGCCCGGCCTGCAACGCTGAGGGCCGCTTCCTTAACAGCCTCTGAAAGCGTTGGATGGGCATGGCACGTGCGGGCCAGGTCTTCCGCCGATCCGCCGAACTCCATCAAGACTGCTGCCTCATGGATGAGTTCGCCGGCCATCGGCCCCACGATGTGGACGCCCAGCACGCGGTCGGTCTTCGCGTCGGCCAGAACCTTGACGAAACCATCGGTGGTCTGGTTGGCCTTGGCGCGGCCATTGGCGAGGAAGAGGAACTTGCCCGCCTTGTAGTCGACGCCAGCGGCTTTCAGTTCTTCCTCGGTCTTGCCCACGGCGGCCACTTCGGGGGCGGTGTAGACGACGCCGGGGATGACGTCATAGTTCACGTGGCCCGCCTGGCCGGCGAGGATTTCGGCAAGTGCTATCCCTTCGTCCTCTGCCTTGTGGGCGAGCATCGGGCCCTTGATGACATCGCCGATGGCATAAATGCCGGGGACGTTGGTGGCGTAGTCATGATCGACGTCCACGCGGCCGCGATTGTCGCGCGCGACGCCCGCTTCATCGAGTCCGAGACCTTCGGTGAACGGCACGCGGCCCACGGCCACGAGAACGACATCGGCGTCGATTGTTTCAGCGGCACCGCCTGCCGCGGGCTCGACGGTGAGCGTCACCTTATCCTTGGCCTTCGCCGCACCCGTCACCTTGGAGGCGAGCTTGAAGGCGAAACCCTGCTTCTGCAGCATGCGCTGGAAATTCTTGGCGACATCGCCATCCATGCCGGGGAGGATGCGATCGAGGTATTCAATGACGGTCACTTTCGAGCCGAGCCGTGCGTAAACCGAGCCCAGTTCAAGCCCGATGACGCCGGCACCGATGACAGCGAGGCGGGCGGGCACTTGGCTCAGTTCAAGGGCACCCGTGGAGGAGACGATGCGCTCTTCGTCTATCTCGATGCCTTTCAGCTTAGCGACGTCTGAGCCGGTGGCGATGACGATGTTCCTCGTGTCGATGACCTGCTCGCCGACCATCACCTTGCCGGGGCCGGTGATCTTGCCGGTGCCACGGAACACGGTGACCTTGTTCTTCTTGAGCAGAAAGTCGATGCCCTTGGTGTTACCGTCGATCGCTTCCTGCTTGAAGCCCATCATCTTCGGGAAATCGATCGAGGTCTGGGCGACGATGCCCATCTTCGCAAAGGCGTGCTTCGACTCTGCATAGAGTTCAGACGCGTGAAGCAGGGCCTTGGACGGAATGCAGCCGACATTGAGGCAGGTGCCGCCATGGGTCGTGCGCTTCTCGACCACGGCGACCTTCAGGCCGAGCTGAGCCGCGCGAATGGCACAGACATAGCCGCCGGGGCCGGTGCCGATGATGGTGACGTCGAAAGCTTCAGCCATGGAATGTTCTTTCTCTCAACTCAGCAGCGGCCGCCCGCGACCGCCACGATGGTTCCGACAACATAGGAGGATTGTTCGGAGACAAGCCACATCATCACGTCGGCCACTTCATCGGCTGTGCCTTCGCGCTTGATCGGGATCACGTCGCGCATCAGTTTCACGCGGCCGGGAATGCCCGAACTGTCATGGATTTCGGTGTCGATGATGCCGGGCCGCACGGCGTTGACGCGGATGCCTTCGGCTGCCACTTCGCGGCCTAGGCCGATGGTCATGACATCGATGGCGCCCTTCGATGCCGCATATTCGACACCCATGCCGGGCGCACCCAGAGCCGCTGCGGCGGATGACAGGTTGACCATGGCGCCGCCCTTGCCGCCATGCTTCGTCGACATCAGCTTCACGGCTTCGCGCGCGCAGAGGAAGGAGCCGAGGATGTTGATGTCGAACAGTCGCTTCAGCCGCTCGGCCGACATTTCGTCAAGGCGGTTCTGGCGGTCCATGATGCCGGCATTGTTCATCAGCACACGGAGGTCTCCGAGCTTCGCGGCCTCCGCGAAGAGATTGAGGACATCGGCTTCAACGCCAACGTCACCCTGGATGGCGACAGCCTTGCCGCCATCGGCGGTGATGGCCGAGACGACCTCGTCGGCTGCCTTGGCATTTGAAGCGTAATTCACGACGACGGTGTAACCCGCCTTGCCGAGCTTCAACGACACGGCGCGCCCGATGCCGCGGCTTCCTCCGGTAACGATGGCGACATTGGTCATGCTGCAACTCCCTTGTAACTGAACACCGGCCTCAATTCCCCCTCCCCCTTGTGGGGAGGGCCGGGGTGGGGGTCCCGCGAGTCAAACTTGCAAACATCCTGCTCACAGATCCAGAATCGCCCGCTGCGGGTCTTCGAGATTTTCCTTCACGCGGACGAGGAAGGTGACGGCTTCCTTGCCGTCGACGATGCGGTGGTCATAGCTGAGTGCCAGATACATCATCGGGCGGATGACGACCTGGCCGTTCACCGCGACGGGGCGCTCCTGAATCTTGTGCATGCCGAGGATGCCGGACTGCGGGGCGTTGAGGATCGGTGTCGACATCAGCGAGCCATAGACGCCGCCGTTCGAGATGGTGAAGGTGCCGCCCTGCATGTCGGTGATCTGCAAATGACCATCACGCGCGCGCTTGCCATAGTCGGCGATGGTCTTCTCAACGCCTGCGAAGGACAGCATATCGGCATCGCGCAGCACCGGAACGACGAGGCCCTTCTCGGTGCCGACAGCCACGCCGATGTGGTAGAAATTCTTGTAGACGATGTCGTCGCCGTCGATCTCGGCATTGACGGCCGGGATTTCTTTCAGCGCCGCGATGCAGGCCTTCACGAAGAAGCTCATGAAGCCCAGCTTCACGCCGTGCTTCTTCTCGAAGAGTTCCTTGTACTGGTTGCGGAGCGCCATCGCGGCCGACATGTCCACCTCGTTGAAGGTGGTCAGCATGGCGGCGGTGTTCTGCGCATCCTTGAGGCGGCGCGCGATGGTGAGGCGGAGCCTCGACATCTTCACGCGCTCCTCGCGGGCGCCATCGGCAGGGGCCGAGGGTGCTCTCGCGGCGGGGGCGGGGGCTGCGGGGATGACCAGCGGCTTTGCCTCGGCGGCAGGAGCCGCGGGCTTTTCGAGATGGGCGATCACATCGCCCTTGGTGATGCGGCCATCCTTGCCGGTGCCCGAGACAGTTGCGGTATCGACCTTGTTTTCCTCGACCATCTTGCGGACGGCGGGCGAGAGCGGCGCTTCGGGCTTCGCAGCAGCGGGGGCAGGCTCAGCTTTCTTTGCGGGCGCTTCGGCGGCCTTGGCAGGAACGGCGCCGGCGGCGCCTTCCTCGATCAGGCCCAGGAGTGCGCCGACATTGACGGTCGAGCCCGGAGCGGCATCGATGGAGGAGAGCTTGCCGGAAGCAGGGGCCGGGACTTCCACCGTCACCTTGTCGGTTTCGAGTTCGACCAGAGGCTCGTCGGCCTTCACCGCGTCACCCGCCTGCTTGAACCACTTCGCAATCGTCGCCTCGGTGACCGATTCACCCAGAGCCGGAACGCGGATTTCTTTCGCCATGTCTCTTGTCCCTTAATTCTTGCTGTCGCCGAGGGCTTCTTCAAGAAACGCCTTCAGTTCCTTGAGATGCCGGCTCATCAATCCGGTTGCGGTCGAGGCCGATGGCAGGCGTCCCGCATAGCGGGGCCTCGTCTTGGCGGCTCCGATGAATTCGAGCACGCGCTCGATGTTGGGCTGCGCATAGGACCAGGCGCCCATGTTGTAGGGCTCTTCCTGGCACCACACGAACTCTGCCTGCTTGAAGCGCTGCAGGATGTTGATCAGCGCCTTGTGCGGCCAGGGATAGAGCTGCTCGATGCGCAGGATATAGACATCGTTCAGCCCGCGCTTCTCGCGCTCTTCGTAGAGATCGTAATAGACCTTGCCGGAACACAGGATGACGCGGCGGATCTTGTCGTCGGGCACCAGCGTGATCCCCTCGGCAGGGTTCATCTCGGCATCGTCCCAGAGCAGGCGGTGGAAGGTGGTGCCTTCGTCCATCATCGAGAGCGGCGAGGTGGCGCGCTTGTGGCGGAGCAGCGACTTCGGCGTCATGATGAGCAAGGGCTTGCGGATGTCGCGCTTCAACTGCCGCCTGAGAATGTGGAAATAATTCGCGGGCGTGGTGCAGTTCGCCACCTGCATGTTGTCTTCCGCGCACATTTGCAAGTAGCGCTCGAGGCGGGCGGAGGAATGTTCCGGTCCCTGGCCCTCATAGCCGTGCGGCAGCAGGCAGACGAGGCCCGACATGCGGAGCCACTTGCGCTCTCCTGACGAAATGAACTGGTCGAAGACCACCTGAGCGCCGTTGGCGAAGTCGCCGAACTGCGCTTCCCACACAGTGAGCGAGTTGGGCTCGGCCAGCGAGTAGCCATACTCGAAGCCCAGCACGGCTTCTTCCGACAGCATCGAGTTGATGGCGTCGATCTTGATGGTCTGGTCCTTCACCAGATGATTGAGCGGCGTGTAGCGCCTCTCGTTGTCCTGGTCGACGAGCACCGCATGGCGTTGCGAGAAGGTGCCGCGCTGCACGTCCTGGCCCGACAGACGGACGGGAAAACCATCGAGCAGCAGCGTGCCGAAAGCGAGGTGCTCGGCCATGGCCCAGTCGAGGCCGACGCCTTCCTCAATCATCTTGCGGCGGGCATCGAGCACGCGCTGCATGGTGCGGTGGACCTTGAAGCTCTTCGGCACCTTGGTGAGCTTGAGGCCCATCTCCTTCAGCTTGGCAACCGGAACGCCGGTCTCGCCCTTTCGGGGCTCCTCATGGTCTCGTGCCGCCTTGAGGCCGGCCCAGCGGCCATCGAGCCAGTCGGCCTTGTTGGCCTTGTAGCCTTCGGCGGACGAGAAATTGTCGTCGAGCGTCTTGCGGTACTCGGCCTTCATGGCGTCGAATTCGTCTTGCGAGAGGATGCCTTCCTCGACGAGGCGCTTGCCATAGACCGTGACCACGGTGGGCTGACCGGCGATGCGCTTGTACATCAAGGGCTGGGTGAAGGCCGGCTCGTCGGTCTCGTTGTGGCCGAAGCGGCGGTAGCAGAACATGTCGATGACGACGGGCTTCTTGAACTTCTGCCGGAACTCCATCGCGATCTTGGCCGCGTAGACGACCGATTCAGGGTCATCGCCGTTGCAATGGAAGATCGGCGACTCGATCATCTTGGCGACGTCTGACGGATAGGGCGAAGACCTGGACCAGTGCGGCGCCGTCGTGAAGCCGATCTGGTTGTTGACGATGAAGTGGATCGAACCGCCGGACCTGTGGCCGCGAAGGCCGGAGAGACCGAAGCACTCGGCCACGACGCCCTGGCCTGCGAAGGCGGCATCGCCATGGATGAGGAGCGGCAGGACGGAGGTGCGTTCCTTGTCCTTCCGCTGGTCCTGCTTGGCGCGGGCCTTGCCGAGCACCACGGGATCGACGATCTCGAGATGCGACGGGTTGGCAGTGAGCGAAAGATGGACGACGTTGTCATCGAAGCTGCGGTCCGACGACGAGCCCAGGTGATACTTCACGTCGCCCGAGCCCTCGACTTCGTCTGGCGTCGAGGAGCCGCCCTTGAACTCGTGGAAGATCGCGGAGAATGGCTTCGACAGCACGTTAGCCAGCACGTTGAGGCGGCCGCGATGCGCCATGCCGAGCACGATTTCCTTCAGGCCCAGCGAGCCGCCGCGCTTGATGATCTGCTCCAGCGCCGGGATCATCGATTCTGCCCCGTCGAGGCCGAAGCGCTTGGTGCCGGTGTATTTCACATTGAGGAAGTTCTCGAAGCCCTCGGCCTCGATGAGCTTGTTGAGGATCGCCTTCTTGCCGTTGGGCGTGAAGCTGATCGACTTGTCGGCGCCTTCGATGCGCTCCTGGATCCAGCCCTTCTGCTCGGGGTCGGAGATATGCATGAACTCGACGCCCAGCGTGCCGCAATAGGTGCGCTTCAGGATGTCGACGATCTGGCGGACGGTGGCGTGTTCGAGGCCCAGCACCTTGTCGAGGAAGATGGGGCGGTCCATGTCGGCACCGGTGAAGCCGTAGGAGGCGGGATCGAGCTCCGGATGGTTCTCGGGCTCCTTCAATTTCAGGGGGTCGAGGTCGGCTGCGAGATGGCCGCGCATGCGGTAGGCGCGGATCATCATCAGCGCACGGACGGAATCCATCGTGGCCTTGCGCACGTCGTCGGCGGAAAGGCCGGGCGGTTTTTCCGCCGCGGGAGCGGGCTTGCCGCCCTTGGCCGCAGGCGGCGGAACGACAGGCCACTGGCCGTCGAGCGCGGAGACAAGATCGCCCGATTCAGCACGGGGCCAGTCTTTCCGGGCCCATGAGGGGCCGTTCACCTGGGCTTTCGCCTGCTCGGCATTGTCTTCGAGACCGGCAAAAAACTGCCGCCAGTGCTGGTCCACGGCGGCGGGATTCTCAAGGTACTTGGCGTAGAGTTGCTCGATGAACTGGGCGTTTCCGCCATAGAGGAACGAGGTTTGCTCGAAAGCGGTGGTCAGGTCCGTCTTGTTCATCCCATTGTCCTCGTCTTCTTCACTCGTTTTCCCTCTCCCATGGCGTTGCCACGGGAGAGGGGAAATCACGTTCAGCCCTTCAGCTTCTTCACCAGCGTCTTGCCGAGCAATGCGGGCGAATCTGCGACTGCGATGCCGGCGGCCTTCATGGCCTCGATCTTCGACTCAGCCCCGCCCTTGCCACCGGAAATGATGGCGCCTGCGTGGCCCATGCGGCGCCCCGGAGGAGCCGTGCGGCCCGCGATGAAGCCGGCCATCGGCTTCTTGCGCTTCGACTTCGCGATGAACTCGGCGGCGTCTTCCTCGGCCGATCCGCCGATCTCGCCGATCATGATGATCGACTCGGTTTCGTCGTCAGCGAGGAACATTTCCAGCATGTCGATGAACTCGGTGCCCTTGACGGGATCGCCGCCAATGCCGACGGCGGTAGTTTGGCCAAGGCCTTCCTGCGTCGTCTGGAACACGGCTTCATAGGTCAAGGTGCCGGAGCGCGAGACGATGCCGACGTTGCCCTTCTTGAAGATGTTGCCCGGCATGATGCCGATCTTGCATTCGTTGGGCGTCAAGACACCCGGGCAGTTCGGCCCGATGAGGCGGGACTTCGAACCCGACAGCGCGCGCTTCACCTTCACCATGTCCATCACGGGGATGCCCTCGGTGATTGTGATGATGAGCGGTATCTCGGCGTCGATGGCTTCGAGGATGGCATCGGCCGCGAAAGGAGGCGGCACGTAGATCACGGTCGCATCCGCGCCGGTCTTCTGCTTGGCGTCCCAGACGGTATCAAACACAGGAAGCCCCACATGCGTGGTGCCGCCCTTGCCCGGCGTCACGCCGCCGACCATCTTCGTCCCATAGGCAATCGCCTGCTCGGTGTGGAAGGTGCCATTGTTGCCGGTGATGCCCTGGCAGATGACCTTGGTGTTCTTGTTGACGAGAATGGACATCAGGCCGCTTCCTTCACCGCTTTGACGATCTTCGCCGCAGCATCGTTCAAGTCATCTGCCGGGATCACGTTGAGGCCGGAGTCACGGATGATCTTCTTGCCGAGATCGACGTTGGTGCCTTCGAGGCGGACGACCAAGGGAACCGAAAGCCCCACGTCCTTCACTGCCGCGATGACGCCCTCGGCGATGACATCGCACTTCATGATGCCGCCGAAGATATTGACGAGGATGCCCTTCACGCGGGGGTCCGCGGTGATGATCTTGAAGGCCGCCGCGACCTTTTCCTTGGTGGCTCCGCCGCCGACGTCGAGGAAGTTGGCGGGCTCGGCACCATAGAGCTTGATAATGTCCATCGTCGCCATGGCGAGGCCTGCGCCGTTCACCATGCAGCCGATCGAACCATCGAGCGCCACGTAGGAGAGGTCGAACTTGGACGCCTCGATCTCCTTCGGGTCTTCTTCCGAAAGATCGCGGAGTTCCTTGATCTCGGGGTGGCGGTCGAGCGCGTTCGAGTCGAAGTTGATCTTCGCATCGAGGCAGACGAGTTTGTTGTCGTTCGTTACGACCAGCGGGTTGATTTCGAGCAGGCTCATGTCCTTCTCGACGAAGGCCTTGTAGAGCTGGCCGATCATCTTCACGCATTGCTTGGTGAGGTCGCCCTCGAGCTTCAGCGCGGACGCGATGCGGCGGCCGACATAGCCCGAGTAACCGGCCGCGGGATCGACCTGAACGGTGATGATCTTCTCAGGCGTGTTGTGCGCCACGTCCTCGATGTTCATGCCGCCTTCGGTGGAGGCAATGAAGGCGACCTTGGAGGTTTCGCGGTCAACCAGGATCGAGAGGTAGAGTTCGCGGGCGATCGCCGTGCCTTCCTCGATATAGAGGCGCTGCACCGGTTTGCCTTCGGGGCCGGTCTGGTGGGTGACGAGAGTCATGCCGAGCATGCGGGTGGCTTCGGCCTTCACGTCCGCCACCGACTTCACGACCTTGACGCCGCCGCCCTTGCCGCGGCCGCCGGCGTGGATCTGGGCCTTCACGACCCACACGGGGCCGGGCATCTGCTCTGCCGCCTTGACTGCTTCCTCGACGGTGAAGGCCGCGTGGCCCTTGCCGGTCGCCACGCCGAAGCCCCTGAGGACTTCCTTGGCCTGGTATTCATGGATGTTCATATGCGCTGTCCTGACTTTACGTGCGCGTTAATCAAGCGAGATCGGGGGCGATGGTCTTCGCCGCGGCCATGAGGCCGTGGACGGCATCGACCGACTTCTTGAAGCCTGCCTTGTCCTCGTCGTTCAGCGCGATCTCGGCGATGCGCTCGACGCCGCCCTCGCCGATGATGACGGGAACGCCGACATAGGTGCCGCTGACGCCATATTGCCCGGTGAGCAGGGCGGCGCAGGGCAGCATGCGCTTCTTGTCCTTCAGGTAGCTCTCCGCCATGGCGATGGCCGAGGTGGCGGGCGCGTAATAGGCGGAACCGGTCTTCAAGAGGCCGACGATCTCGGCGCCGCCATCGCGGGTGCGTTGCACGATCTTGTCGATCTTTTCCTGGGTGGACCAGCCCATCTTGATCAGGTCCGGCACCGGGATGCCGGCGACGGTGGAATAGCGGATCAGGGGCACCATGGTGTCGCCATGGCCGCCGAGCACGAAGGCGGTGACGTCTTCCACCGACACGTTGAATTCCTCAGCGAGGAAGTGGCGGAAGCGGGCACTGTCCAGAACGCCGGCCATGCCGACGACCTTGTTGGGCGGCAGGCCGCAGTATTTCTGGAGCGCCCAGACCATCACGTCCAGCGGGTTGGTGATGCAGATGACGAAGGCGTTGGGGGCATATTGCTTGATGCCCGCGCCGACGGACGCCATGACCTTGAGGTTGATGCCGAGGAGATCGTCGCGGCTCATGCCGGGCTTGCGGGGCACGCCCGCCGTCACGATGCAGACGTCTGCGCCGGCGATCGCTTCATAGGAATTGGCGCCGGAGAGCTTCGCGTCGAAGCCCTCGACGGGGCCGGACTGCGCGATGTCGAGGGTCTTGCCCTGCGGCAGGCCTTCCGCGATGTCGAACACGACGATATCGCCCAGTTCCTTCAGTGCGGCGAGGTGTGCCAGCGTGCCGCCGATCATGCCGCCGCCGATCAACGCGATTTTCTTCCGAGCCATGTGGAGTGTCCTTCTCGAGGGGAGCCGTCAGGTCGTTTTGCAGTGCAAAAGCGACGCTTGTGTAGACCCCTTAAATAGCAGCTTCAAGACGCTGGCCTAGTCAATTCGACGTACAAACTTGACCAAAACGTCAAGTTTCAGCGATTTTTTTGCCCCACCGGGATGCCCAGCATTGCCTGTCGCGATTGTGCCGGCCTTACCAACCGTCACGCCGGGCCGCGAACACCAGCCGTATCTGTTTTTCCACCTCGATGAAGGCGAACAGCGCCACACCGATCCCGACGATCAGCACACCATCAAGCAGGGAGAGGGCCGTCGTACCGAAGACCCTCTGCAGCGGCGGCAGGTAGGTGATTGCGAACTGGGCGCATGTGATGGCCAAAACCGTGGCCCATACCACCGGCGTCGCGGTCACGGCCTTCCACGTCAGTGACGTGCCGTAGATATTGCGGATGAAGAACAGGTGGAAGATCTCCATCACCACGAGTGTGTTGACGGCCATGGTCCGCGCCGTCTCAACCGCATAGCCCCGGTCCATGGCATATTCGAAGATGCCGAACACGCCCGCAAGGAAAAGGACCGACACGAGCAGAATGTGCCAGACGAGCCCCCCGGTGAGCAGTGAGGCGTGGCGGAGCCGGGGTGGCCGCCGCATGGTGTTCTCCTCCGTCGGCTCGAAGGCCAATGCCAGCCCCAGCGTGATGGCGGTGATCAGGTTGACCCACAGAATCTGGATGGGAGTTACCGGCAATGTCAGCCCCAGCAGCAGGGCCACGAGGATGGTCGACGCCTCGCCGGCGCTTGTCGGCAGCGTCCAGCTGATCACTTTCTTGATGTTGTCGTAAACCGTGCGGCCCTCGCGCACCGCGGCCGCAATCGACGCGAAGTTGTCGTCGGCGAGCACGATTTCGGCGGCCTCCTTCGCCGCTTCGCTGCCCTTCTTGCCCATGGCGATGCCGGCATCGGCGCGTTTGAGAGCGGGCGCATCGTTCACCCCGTCGCCGGTCATCGCCACGGTCAGGCCATGCCCCTGCAACGCCATTACCAGCCTCAGCTTGTGTTCCGGGCTGGTGCGGGCAAACACGTCGGTTTCCAGGACCTCGGCGGCGAGCAGCGCATCGTCCATGCCGTCAATATCGGCACCGGTAAGCACCTTGTCCGGCCGCTTCAGGCCGATGGTCTCGCCGATTGCCGCCGCCGTTCCGGCATGATCGCCGGTGATCATCTTCACCCGAATGCCGGCGCGGTGACATTCGGCGACTGCCTCGATGGCCTCCGGGCGCGGCGGATCGATAAGGCCGACGAGGCCGACCAGCGTCAGGTGCCCCTCGACATCGGCAAAGCTGAGTTCGCCATGCGCGGGACCGCCGTGCCGGGTGGCCAGCGCCAGTACGCGCTGACCCTTGGCGGCGATGGCATTTGCCACCTCGTGCCAATGGCTCTCGTGGAGGGGCACAGCGCGGCCCCCCTTCGTGCGTTCACTGCTGCACATGGCAAGAATGCGTTCCGGAGCGCCCTTGACGGCGACTATCCAATGCTTGCCGCCGTCATGGTGCAGGGTGGCCATGAAGCGATGCGCCGAATCGAAAGGAATGGCATCGATGCGGGGCGATGCCGCCACCACGTCATTGTGTTTGCCTGCAAGCTTTCCGGACAGCGCCAGCAAGGCGCCTTCCATCGGATCGCCTTCGACCAGCCATTGATCTTCCTGCCAGCGCAAAGCGGCATCATTGCAGAGTGCGGCAAGCCTGCCGAGTTCCATGAGTGCGGCCTGATCCCCGGAGGAAACGGCGCGGCCATTCAGCGTGCATCCACCCAGTGGCGCATAGCCTTCGCCCGTCACCGCGTAGGTTCCGCCATGTGTCGCGACAGTTGCGGCGAACATCTCATTTCGGGTCAGGGTTCCGGTCTTGTCGGTGCAGATCACCGAAACCGCGCCCAGGGTTTCGATGGCCGGCAGGCGGCGCACGATGACGTTGCGCCGCGCCATTGCCCTCACGCCAATGGCCAGCGTGATCGTGAGGACGGCGGGAAGCCCTTCCGGAATGGCGGCAACCGCCAGCCCGACCACCGCCATGAACACGTCGGCGAAGTCGAAATGCTCGACGAAAAAGCCAAAGACCAGCAGAAGACCTGAAATCAGCAGGATCAGAAGCGTCAGCCAGCGGGCGAATCCGTCCATCTGCCTGACCAGCGGGGTGGTCAAGGTCTCGACGCGTGACAGCATGCCCGATATGCGGCCGATCTCGGTTGCCGACGCGGTGGCCACCACCACGCCATGGGCGTGGCCTGCCGCGACCAGTGTGCCGCTAAAGGTCATGGAGGATCGGTCCCCGAGTGCCGCGCCCGCAGCCACGCTGCGCACATGCTTCTCGGCCGGCATCGATTCACCAGTCAGAACCGATTCCTCGATCTTGAGTCCGCGCGCCTGTATGAGCCGAAGATCTGCTGGAACCTTGTCTCCTGCTTCGAGCAGAACGATGTCGCCGGGCACGAGGTCCTTGCCGTCGATCGCGCGGCGCTTGCCACCGCGCAGCACCGCGGCCTGCGGTGCCAGCATGCCGCGGATCGCCTCCATCGCATTCTCGGCCTTGCCTTCCTGGATGAAGCCGATTGCGGCGTTGGCGAAAACAACGGCGAGAATGACCAGTGTATCAACGAGATGATCGAGCGCGGCTGTGATTGCCGCCGATCCCAGCAGGACATAGATCAGCACATTGTGGAACTGTGCCAGAAAGCGCAGCAATGGCCCGCGCCGGCGGGGCTCCGGCAACTTGTTGGGACCATGGGCCCGCAACCGCTCGATGGCCTCGGCATCGCTCAGGCCGGCAGTGCTGGTGCCAAGCGCAGCGATGACCTCCTCGGGTGACCTTGAATGCCAACCGCTGGCGACCGTCTCGACCTCTGGGTTGCCCTGCATTGCTTCAGTTTAAGCCATACAGGCCTGCCATCAAGCGTGGCAGTCTTGCAAGCTGATCACGTCTCCACGATCTTCTTGCCCCACCAGGAGGCCGACTGCATTTCCTTCAGGCGCGAGACCGTCCTGCCGAATTCGAAGGCGTGGTCGCCTGCGGGATAGATGCCCTCCGGGGCTTGCGCGGAGGTGGCGACGAGCCTGACCTTGCCGTCATAGAGCGTGTCGATCAGCAGCACGAAGCGCTTCGCCTCGTTGCGGCGCTCCGGGTTCAAGGCGGGGATGTGCTCGACGAAGACGATCCTGAAATTGTGGGCAAGAGCGATGTAATCCGGCGGGCCCAGCGGCTTATCGCAGAGTTCGGCGAAGCTGAAGCGGGCGCAGCCATGGGCGGCCTGCGGCACATGCAGCTTGCGGCCCAGCACGTCGATCTCCATGGGGTCGCCCTGCTCGGTGTCCGTGAGCTTCCGCCACAGGTCTTGCAGGTGCGCGTCGTTCCCTGGTGTGAGCGGAGCGAGGAACGTCTCGTGCGCCTTGACGCGGCCCAGGCGGTGGTCGGTCTGGCTGTCGAGAGAGATGGTCTCCAGTTTCTCCCCGATAAGCTTGATGAAGGGCAGGAAGAGGTGGCGGTTGAGGCCGTCGCGGTAAAGATCCTGCGGCTTCAGGTTGGAGGTGGTGACGATGACGGTGCCAGCCGCGAACAGGCCCTCGAAGAGACGCCCGACGATCATGGCGTCGGCGATGTCGGTCACCTGCATCTCGTCGAGGCAGAGCAGGCGGGCTTCCGCCGCGATGGCCTTGGCAACGGGAGCAATCGCATCCTGCGTGTGCGACTTCCGGACCTTGTGCAGCCTGGCATGAACATCCTGCATGAAGGCGTGGAAGTGCACGCGGCGCTTCGGCTCCACTTGCACCTGCGAAAAGAACAGGTCCATCACCATGGTCTTGCCGCGCCCGACATCGCCATAGATGTAAAGACCCTTCGGCGGGGCGGGGGATTTGCGGAAAATGCTCCTGAGGCCGCCGGGCTTCGGCAATGCGGCCAGGGCTTCGGCCAGCGCGTCGAGCCTCGCCAGCACGGGAAGTTGCGCCGCATCGGGCTTCAGTTCGCCCGCATCGCGGCGGCGCTCGTATTCGCGGAGAACCACACTCATGGCGCGGTGACGTAAAGCTCCGGCGCGCTCAAGTAAAGGTCATGAAGTGCCGGAGCAGGACGGCATAGGCGCCGATGACCGACATGAAGCCGAAGGCCGAGATCGACACCGCAAGACGCGACATGGGCTCAAGCCCGTGGTCGATCGTCCGCCTGCGGATGTTCATGAGAAGGGCCAATGCGCCGAAGATGACGAGCAGCACCTGCTCGATGGCGAAGCCTGCGATGATGATCAATGCTCCCATGGCGATGAGGCCGAAACGGGCCCAGTTGCCCATGAGCTTGGCCAGCACCGAGCGGAGCACGATGCCGCCGTCCAAGGGCTCTACGGGCAGCAGGTTGAAGAGATTGAGGCCGCAGGCAACGATCCCCATCATCACGGCGATGTCAGGGTAAGGCCCTCCTGCCCACACCCACAAGGCTGCGGCGAGCGGCACGGCCACGCTGATGGCGGGGCCCATGATGGCGGCGAAGACGATCTGGCCTTGCGTGGTGAAGCCCATGCGCGGAACGGCGATGGCGCCGAGGAAGGGCAGGAATACCAGCCGGCCCCAGGGCTGGCCGATGAGACGGTAGGCGAAGAGATGGCCGAATTCGTGGATGAGGAGTGCTGCCACCAGCAAGGGCGCGATGAGCCAGCCGAAGGCGAGCACGAAGGTATAGAGCGAGACGACGCCGGTGACGATGGCGACGCCGGCCGAGATCAGGGCATCGGTGCGATAGTCGGGCGTGCCCGTTTCGGCCACACCCTTCAGGCGGAATACGCTGCCCCACAGGTCGGCGCGGGCGAGAAGCTGGGCCAGCAGCGGGCGCGGCCCCCAGTGATAGGTGAAGGTGAGGCGCGTGCCGCCGTCCTCCGGGACAAGCTTCGCGGTCATCTTGAGGAGCTGGTTGTTGGTGGGCTGGCCTTCGAGGCCGGCGCGGTCGATTTCGAGGAAGTGCGGCGCGTCTCGCCGTGCCACGCGGAAGAGGGCTTCCGACGACTGGACCGCGCCGGTGGCCAGCGGCGTCACGAAATTCAGGCGATAGGTGCGGGTCTCGGGGTCCACCAGGGTCGAAATGACCCGCGTGCGCTGCCAGCGCTGGTTGGGGCCCTCAGTGAAATCCACCAAGGCGAATACTTTTTCTGGCGGCGCCTTGATGAACACGCTCGCCCGCGGGGTCACGCGCGAGCGGAAGCCCAGCAACGCGATCAGCAGCAGAATGAACGGCAGCTCATGCCCGGCATTGCCGATGAAATCTGGAATCACCCCTTAGTCCCTCGATACTGACCCACCCTGTCAGTACGCCAATCTTATTGATATGGCGTTTCGCAAGCTGAGGAGGATAGCAAATGACGGGACATTGCATCGAAGTGGTTGTCTACAAGGTGAAGAATGCGGAAACCGCCGAAGCCGCGCGCCGGGCGATGAAGCCGCATGTGGCAGGTTTTCCCGGCTTTCTCGGCTGGCATGCCGTGACATCGGCGGACGATCCGGCCGTGTTCACCGATATCGTGACGTGGAGAAGCCTCGCGGACGCCCGCGCGGCTGGAGAGAAGGTGATGTCGGACTCCGAATGCGCGCCGCTGATGGGCGAGGTCGCGGAGTTGATCAGCATGGGGCACTATGTCTAGCTAGTGACCACCGGCTCGCCATAGTGTTCCACGACGGGGAACGGATCGTAGAAGTGATGGAGCTTCTGGCGCCACTGCTGGTAGCGGTCCGAACCCCGGAAGCCGATGGTGTGAGCCTCAATCGTTTCCCAGCGGACGAGCAGCAGGAAGCGGTCGGCGTTCTCGTGGCAGCGCCTGAGCTCGAAGCCGATGAAGCCCGGCGTTGCCGTCATCAGCGGCAGGGCTTCCGCAATCGCCACGAGAAAGGCCGGACTTTCGCCCGGCCTCACGTTCAGGATGGCATGTTCGAGGATCATCGGTTCAGAGCGTCTGCCCGGTCTTCTTCCAGTCAGCCATGAACTGCTCGATGCCCTTGTCGGTCAGCGGGTGCTTCACCAGCGACTTGATGACGGCGGGCGGACAGGTGGCGACGTCGGCGCCGATCAGGGCGACCTGCTTCACATGCAGCGGTGTACGGACCGAGGCGGCGAGGATTTCGGTCTCGAAAGCGTAGTTGTCATAGATCTGGCGGATCTCGGCGATCAACTCCGTGCCGTCGAGGTGGATGTCATCGAGGCGGCCGATGAAGGGCGAGATGAAGGATGCGCCGGCCTTGGCGGCGAGCAGCGCCTGGTTGGCCGAGAAGCAGAGGGTCACGTTCACCATGCAGCCATCGGAGGATAGCGACTTGCAGGCCTTGAGGCCTTCGAGGGTCAGCGGCACCTTGACGGTCACGTTCTTGGCGATCTTCCGCAGGTCGGCGGCCTCGCGCATCATGCCGTCATAGTCGAGCGACACCACCTCAGCCGATACGGGGCCTTCGACGATGGCGCAGATCTCGGCGATCACGTCCTTGAACTGGCGGCCGGACTTGGCGATGAGCGAGGGATTGGTGGTGACGCCATCGAGCAGGCCCAGGTCGGCCAGTTCCTTGATGTCCTTCACTTCGGCGGTATCGACAAAGAATTTCATGGGTTTCGTCCTTGGCTGTTGCGGGCGACACTTAACGCCGCGACGGCCTCAGATCAATCGCGGATCTCGGCCGCATTGCAGGCGTGCGGTTTCGCACAGCGCGTTGACGAGGTGGCCGAGGTCGGCCATGGCCAGTGGTTGCAGGTCCAGCGACTTCACCGGCCTGATGAAGCGCAGGCTGTTGGTGAGGAAAACGGCATCGGCCGAGATCAGTTCCTGCGGCTGGATGGCGCGCTCCTCGGTGGTTATGTCGAGCTGGCCCGCTGCCGCGATCAGCGCCTGGCGCATGACGCCCGTGAGGATGCCATGCTCGCGCGCGGGCGTTGACAGCATCCCGCCCTTCAGGAGGAAGACATTGGCGATGGTGGAGCAGGCAACGGCGCCCTCGGTGTTCAGCATCAGCGCATCCTCCAAGCCGCGCGAAGCGGCCTCGCGGGCGGCGGCGATGTTGTCAATGTAGGACACAGTCTTCAGCCGCGATGTCACCGACCAGGGGTTGCGGCGGAACGAGGAGGTGGCGAGCGTCACCGGCTGGAACATCAGGTCAGGGTCGAAGCGATCGAGCAACAGAATCAACGTGGGGACGCCGCCATTGGCGCCGAGACCACGCACCGCAGCGCCGCGCGTCAAGGTGATGCGGAGGACGTGATGGGTCTCGTCGATGCCATCGAGTATCGTGGCGATGGCATCGTCCAGCCCGTCGCGATCGAAGCCGAGGCCCAGTTCCTTCGCGGCACCCTCCATGCGCGCGAGATGCATGTTGGCCCACAATGGAGTGCGGTTGAGGACGAGGATCGTCTCGAAAATTCCGTCACCCAGCAGCAGGCCGCGTTCCCTTGGGTCGAGCGGCAATGCGCCGATGTGAAGCGCGCCATTGAACCAGACACGGCTCATCCGGCCACCTTCAGGAAGTTGCGCAGCATGTCATAGCCCCCCTCCGTCAGAATCGATTCGGGGTGGAACTGTACGCCGTAGGTCGGGTGCGATTTGTGGCGAAGGCCCATGATCTCGCCCTCGTCGCTCCTGGCCGTTACCTCGAGCGGCGTGCTACGGTCTTCGAGATCGACGATGAGCGAGTGATAGCGCCCCGCGCTGAAGCGTTGGGGCAGGCCCTCGAACAGGCCCTTGCCGTCATGGTTGATCTCGGAACTGTCGCCATGCATGGGGCGGCGGGCGCGCTTCACCAGCCCGCCGAGGACCTCGCCCATCACCTGATGCCCGAGGCAGATGCCGAGGATAGGAACCCGGCCCGACTGCGCGCGCATGATCTCCATCGACTGCCCCGCCTCATGCGGCGTGCAGGGGCCGGGCGAGATGACGATGGCCTTTGCGGCCGCGATATCGCCCGGCGTGACGGCATCATTCCGGACGACACGCGTCCGCTCGCCCAATTCCTCGAAATAACGCGCGACGTTGTGGACGAAGCTGTCGTAGTTGTCGACGATGAGGATCATGGACGGAAAGCCTCCATGATGCGCCTGATCTTGGTGAGGCTTTCCTCGTATTCGGCGGCGGGCTGCGAGCGCGCCGTGATGCCGCCGCCGCCTTGCACGCGGGCGATGCCGCCTGAGAACTGCGCGGTGCGGATGGCGATGTTGAGGTCGGTGCGGCCGTTGAAGCCGATGTAACCGATGGCGCCGCAGTAGACGCCACGCGGAGCCTTCTCGATCTCCGCGACGATTTCCATGGCGCGGATCTTCGGCGCGCCGGTGATGGAACCGCCGGGGAAAGTGGCGCCGATGAGATCGCCCACTCCATGGCCGTCCTTCAATTCGCTGGTGATGACCGAGACGAGATGATGGACATTGGCATAGGTTTCCAGCCCGCAGAGCACCGGGACCTTCACGGAACCCGGCTTCGACACGCGGGAGAGATCGTTCCGCAACAGGTCCACGATCATCACGTTCTCGGCGCGGTCCTTGCGGCTCGACGTCAGGTCGGCGATGAGGCTTGCGTCGCGCGAGGGATCGGAATCGCGGCGCCTCGTGCCCTTGATGGGGCGGGCCTCGACCGTGGCTCCGGCGCAGCGGAGCAGGCGCTCGGGCGAGGACGAGGCGATCTGAATGTCGCCATAGTCCATGAAGGCGGCGAAGGTCGCCGGGTTCTTGAGCCGCAGCACGCGATAAAAGGATAGCGGGTCGAAGCCATCAGGAACGGGTGCCGAAAACATCTGGGTGATGTTGGCCTGGAAGATGTCGCCCGCCAGAATGTATTCGACTGTTTGCGCGATGGCCGACTCGTATTCGGCTTGCGTGAAGTTGGACTGCCAGCCTTCGATGACATGGCTGCCCAATGCCTGCGGCTTGGCGGAGAGGAACTCCTCCAGTTCGTCGGCTTTCGCCACGTCTGTTGCGATGATCCAGGCGCGTTCCTGCATGTGGTCGAAGGCGGCGACGCAATCATAGTGATGCAGAACGAGATCGGGGCACAGCGGCGCGAAATCCGGGATCTTCGCGTGTGGTTCCAGACGGCGGCCGTAGTCGTAGGAGATGTAGCCCGCCAGCCCGCCCTGAAACGGCGGAAGGCCTACCAAATGCGACTGGGTGTTTTCGGCCACGAGCCGGCTGATGATCGCCAGTGGAGATTGATCCTGCCGCACGTCGTCAAGGAAGGTTCCCTCTGACGTTACCTTCAGCGTGGAGACCGGATTGCAGGCGAGGAAGGAATAGCGGCCGAGGTGTTCCGAGCGCATGACGCTTTCGAGAAGTGTCAGGTTGCGCTGGCCCTTGAGGCGAAGCGCCAGGGCGGAGGGCTCGAAGCAGACGATCTCACGGGTGTGGGGTTCCCTCATGGTCCGCCGATATAAGGCTGGAAGGGGGCTCTCCCCAAGTCTATTTCAGACCTGATGACCGTCGATTCCGCCATAGCCGAAGTGCTGCTGCCGCTGGCGCTCGACGGGCCCTATTCCTACCGGGTGCCGCCGGGGCTGGAGCTTGCGGCGGGCGATTTCGTGGTGGTGCCGCTGGGGCCGCGGCAGATGATCGGCGTCGTCTGGGCGCTGAAGGCTGAGCCGGGCACCGACAAGAAACTGCGGGACGTGATCGGCAGCTTCGACATGCCGCCGCTGACCGAGACGCACCGGAAGTTCGTGGACTGGCTCGCCGCCTATTACCTGGAGCCTGCCGGAAACGTGCTGCGCATGGTGCTGCGGGCGCCCGGCGCGTTCGAGGGCCCGCGCGAGCAGACGGCTTACCGGGCTACCGATTCGGTTCCGAAACGGATGACGCCGCAGCGTGCCCGGGTGCTTGACGTCGCGCGCGAGGGCTTCGCCATGCGGGCCTCGGAACTCGCCGAAGCGGCGGGTGTGGGCACTTCGGTCGTGAAGGCGCTGGCCAAGGATGGCGCGCTGGAGGCGGTGGCGCTTCCCGCGCTCAGGGCGTTTCCTGAGCCCGATCTCAATGCCGGAGGCTTCACGCTCAACAAGGACCAGCAGGTGGCTGCTGCTGCGCTTCGGGCCGTCGTGGCGCAGCGCCAGCACAAGGTGATGCTGCTCGATGGCGTCACGGGCTCTGGCAAGACGGAGGTCTATTTCGAGGCGATGGCGGCAGCACTGGCCTCGGACAAGCAGGTGCTGCTGCTTCTGCCGGAAATCGCACTCACCCAACCGTTTCTCACGCGTGTCGAAAATCGATTCGGCTGCGAACCGGCGCAATGGCACTCGGACGTGCGGCCGCGAGAGCGCGAGCGGGTGTGGCGTGGCGTGGCCGATGGGACCGCGAAGATTGTGGTCGGCGCGCGCTCCGCGCTCTTCCTGCCATGGAAGAAGCTGGGGCTGATCGTGGTCGATGAGGAACATGAGAGCGCCTACAAGCAGGACGAGGGCGTTCCCTATCACGCGCGCGACATGGCGGTGCTCTATGGCGCGATCGGGAAATTTCCGGTGGTGCTGTCGTCCGCCACGCCGTCGCTTGAGTCGCTCGTCAATGTCGACCGGGGCCGCTATGGCGTCGTCCGCCTGAAGGACCGGCACGGGCGGCCGGAACTGCCGGAGATCGGCCTCATCGACATGAAGACGGTGAAGCTCGATCCCGGCTCATGGTTGTCGCAGCCATTGTTCGAGCAGGTGCAGGCGACATTGGCGGCGGGCGACCAGGCGCTGCTGTTCCTCAACCGGCGGGGTTATGCACCGTTGACGCTGTGCCGCGCCTGCGGGCACCGGCTGGAATGTCCCAATTGCGCCGCCTCGCTGGTGGAGCACCGGTTCCGGCGGCAGCTGATGTGCCATCATTGCGGGCACCTGGAGCCGATGCCGAAGGCCTGCCCGAGTTGCGCCACCGAAGGAAAGATGGTGCCGGTGGGGCCGGGTGTCGAGCGACTGGCGGAAGAGGCGGCGCTCAGGTTTCCGGAGGCCAAGATCGCAATCCTCTCCAGCGACCTGTCGCGCGGCACTCTGCTGCGCGATGCGCTGACCGATGTGGCGGAGGGGCACTACAATCTCGTCATCGGCACGCAGCTCGTTGCGAAGGGGCATCACTTCCCGCACCTGACGCTCGTTGGCGTGGTCGATGCCGACCTGGCGCTCGAATCCTCCGATCCGCGCGGCGGCGAGCGGACCTGGGCGCTGATGGCGCAGGTGGCGG
>NZ_JBGSOZ010000023.1:0-2552 GCF_041738905.1 Aestuariivirga sp. | reverse complement strand
CGCCAAGGTCGGCGACGACAAGCGCCGCGGCCGCCTGACGGTTGCCAACGCGCTGGACGAGTCCGAAGAGCGCGCGCGGTCCGTTGCGGCGTTCCGCCGCCGCACCGAACGCCTCAAGAAGCAGGCGCAAGGATTCCAGATGCCGACCGAGAAGATGAGCCGCGAGGTCATCATTCCGGAGGCCATCACCATCCAGGAACTCGCCAACCGCATGGCCGAGCGCGCCGTCGACATCATCAAGATGCTGATGAAGCAGGGCAACATGCATACGATCAACGATGTGATCGATGCCGATACCGCGCAGATCATCGCCGAGGAAATGGGCCACAAGGTCAAGCGAGTGTCGGAAGCCGACGTCGTCGAAGGCCTTGCCGGTGACAGCGATACCGACGAGCAGCTCAAGTCCCGCCCGCCGGTTGTCACCATCATGGGGCACGTCGACCACGGCAAGACCTCGCTGCTCGATGCGCTGCGCAAGACCAACGTGGTGTCCGGCGAAGCGGGTGGCATCACCCAGCACATCGGCGCGTACCAGGTGGAAACGCCCAATGGCGTCGTTACCTTCATCGATACGCCGGGCCATGAGGCCTTCACCTCGATGCGTGCGCGTGGCGCTCAGGCCACCGACATCGTCATTCTCGTGGTCGCTGCCGATGACGGCGTGATGCCGCAGACGGTGGAAGCCATCAACCACGCGCGCGCGGCCAATGTGCCGATCATCGTGGCGATCAACAAGATCGACAAGCCCGCCGCGAACCCCACGCGCGTTCGGAACGAACTGCTGAAATACGAGATCGTCGTCGAAAGCATGGGCGGCGACACGATCGAGGTCGAAGTCTCGGCCTTGAAGGGCACCAATCTCGACAAGCTGCTGGAACTGATCCTGCTGCAGGCCGAAGTGCTCGACCTCAAGGCCAACCCGGACCGCGAGGCCGGCGGCATGGTGGTGGAAGCGCAGCTCGACAAGGGACGCGGCCCCGTGGCCACGGTCCTCGTACAGCGCGGCACCCTGAAGCTCGGCGACATCTTCGTCGCAGGTTCCGCCTGGGGCCGCGTGCGCGCGCTCGTCAACGACAAGGGCGTGCAGGTGAAGGAGGCATTGCCTTCGACACCGGTCGAGGTCCTCGGCCTCAACTCGGCTCCGGAAGCCGGCGACCAGTTCGACGTGGTGGCCAGCGAAGCCCGCGCCCGCGAAGTGACGGATTATCGCGAGCGCAAGCGCCGCGAGACACGTGGCGCATCGGCGGCACGTTCTTCGCTCGAGCAGATGATGTCGGCGATGAAGGACGGGAACGTCAAGGAGTTCCCCATCCTCGTCAAGGCCGACGTGCAGGGCTCGGCGGAAGCGATCGTGCAGGCGCTGGAGAAGATCGGCAACGCCGAAATCCGCTCGCGCGTCATCCACTACGCCGTGGGCGGCATCAACGAAAGCGACATCGGGCTGGCGACGGCATCCGGTGCCGTGGTCCTCGGCTTCAACGTCCGTGCGTCGGGTCAGGCGCGGTCGGCGGCTGAGCGCGCAGGGATCGAGATCCGCTACTACAACATCATCTATGACCTGGTGGACGACATCAAGGCGGCCATGTCCGGCAAGCTCGCGCCGGAACTGCGCGAAACCTTCCTCGGCAATGCGAAGATCCTTGAGGTCTTCAACATCACCAAGGTCGGCAAGGTGGCAGGCTGCCAGGTCACCGAAGGCAACGTCCAGCGCGGCGCCAAGGTGCGCCTCATCCGCGACAACGTGGTCATTCACGAAGGCACGCTCTCGACGCTCAAGCGTTTCAAGGACGAGGTCAAGGAAGTCCCTGTCGGTCAGGAATGCGGCATGGCCTTCGAGAACTACCAGGACATGCGCGCGGGCGACGTCATCGAGTGCTTCCGCGTCGAAAAGGTCCAGCGCACGCTGGAGTAACGTCAACACTCTCCATGGCCGGGCCTGGCCCGGCCATCTCTCGCAGATCACCGGGACTGAGCCCGGTGATGGAGAGAGGATGGACATCGCATCATGAGCAAATCCTCCGCACCGTCCCAGCGCCAGCTGCGTGCCGGCGAACTGATCCGCCACGCGCTGGCGGACATCTTCCTGCGTGGTGAAAGCGGCGATCCCGATCTCGAGCGGCTGATCCCGACCGTGGTCGAGGTGCAGATTTCGCCCGACCTGAAGATCGCTACGGCCTTCGTCCGCACCTTCCAGCAGGGCAAGGAAAAACAGCTTCTGGAGGCCTTGAACCGCAACAGGAAGTATATCCGCGGGCTGGTTGCGCCGAAGCTGGAGATGAAGTTCACGCCGGAGATCCGATATCGTGTCGATACGGCACTGGATTACGTGACCAAGATCGAGAAGCTTCTGCAGAGCCCGGAAGTGGCACGCGACCTCGATAAAGAGGAATGAGTCCGATTGCAGCCTTTTCCCTTCTCCCAACCTTGTTGGGAGAAGGTGCCCGAAGGGCGGATGAAGGCTGCGATGCAAGGCATCGCGGTCTGTCCGCGCCCGTCGGAGCGACCGGCGTCTCGCGGTGCGAGCCGCCAGCCCTCATCCGGCCGCGCGGGGC
>NZ_JBGSOZ010000001.1:0-22059 GCF_041738905.1 Aestuariivirga sp. | reverse complement strand
TCGCGCGCATTCCGCCGGTGAGGCCGTGAGGCGCGTCACGCTGGTGCTTGGCGGCGCGCGGTCCGGCAAGAGCCGCCACGCCGAAAGCCTCGCCGCGGACCATGCGGGAGAGAAGACCTATATCGCCACCGCGGAAGCCTTCGATGACGAGATGTGCCAGCGCATTGCCCGCCACAAGGCGGAGCGGGCAGGAGCCGGCTGGGTCACCATCGAGGCGCCGCTGGATCCCGGTACAGCCATTTTGGGTGCACCGGGGTTCATCCTCATGGATTGCGTGACCGTGTGGCTCGGAAACCTGATGCACCATGAGCGTGATCTCCGGGCCAGTGTCGCGGACCTGCGCAATCTTCTGACGACTACGGAGAAGCGCATCGTGCTGGTTTCCAACGAGGTCGGTCTTTCGATCGTTCCGGAGAATGCCATGGCGCGGCGCTTCCGCGACGAGCAGGGATTTGCCAACCAGCGGCTTGCGGAGGTGGCCGATGAGGTGATCTTCGTCGCGGCGGGATTGCCGCTGAAGCTCAAAGGATGATCGCGAGAACCAGCATTCCGGCGAAAAGCAGCCACATGGCACGGGAGAACAATTTCAAACCGCGCTTGATATCCTGCCTGTCCATGCTTGCCCGGCCTTCGCCCATCCAGGGCAGGTCGACCGGTTCGCCCTGATAGGTCCGGGGACCGCCGAACTTCAACCCGAGTGCTGCCGCCATCGCAGCCTCCGGCCAGCCGGCATTGGGTGAGCCATGCTTCGGCGCATCACGGCGCATGACGCGGATGATCTCGTCAAAGCGGCTGGGCTGGGTCGCCGCAAACAGCACGCCCGTGAGACGGGAGGCGGGGAGGTTCACCAGATCGTCAAGGCGCGCCGCCGCCCAGCCGAAATGCAGGTACTTCTCCGACTTATGCCCGATCATCGAGTCCGCCGTGTTGATCGCCTTATAGACGGCGATGCCGGGAAGCCCCAACAGCGCATACCAGAGGACCGGCGCCACGATGCCATCAGAGGTATTCTCTGCCAGGCTTTCGAGGGCGGCTTTCGAGATGCCGGACTCGTCCAGTTGTGCGGGGTCTCTGCCGACAATCATGCCGACTGCTCTCCGCGCGTCTGCCAGCGATGTGCCAAAGGCGCGATAGACGTCCATCACATGGTCGCGCATGGATTTCTGGGCGATGAGGCTGGTGGCGAGCAGGGCCTCGATGATCCAGCCGATCCGCCAGCCTTCAAGCAGGCTTGCCGCGAGATAGGCCGGCACGAAGGCGGCGGCCACGAGGAGGCTGAGCGCGATCACGCCCCGCAGCCGCCCTTCCTTTGGCTTCACGCCCGGCACATTCAAGGTATCGTCCAGCCAGCCGATCAGCTTTCCGATCCAGACGACCGGATGGCTGATCCTGTCGTAGACTTGGCCGGGGTAGCCGACGAAGCGCTCGACGACCAGCGCCAGCGCGGCACTGCCGAACTGAAGGACAGGCCAGTCCATCAGACCGGTTCCGCCAGCGACAGCAGCAGGTCAAGGTCGATATGGCTCTCCAGATGGGCGGCGAGGCCGTCTAGCGTCCGTTCTATGAGGTCATCGAAGCGGAGGCTGCTCGCTGCCGCTCCGAGCGAGGCGAGGTATGCCGCGCGGAAGGCATCACTGCCGAAGCAGCCGTGGAGATAAGTGCCCATGACCTGGCCCGAGGCACTCATGGCGCCATCCGGCGAGCCGCCGATCACGGCGAAGGGCCGGGCGCAATCGGGGCCCGCAGTCTTGCCAAGATGGATTTCGTAACCGTCGAGATGGGTTCCTGTGGCGATGTGAGTGCCCGAAATGCGGGTGAGCGTCTTGTCCGGGAGGAGCGTGGTATCGACGTTCAGCAGCCCAAGGCCCTCCACGCTTCCGGCAGCGCCTTCGAGGCCCTCCGGGTCGTGAACCATTTTCCCCAGCATCTGGTAGCCGCCGCAGACGCCGAGCACCAACCCGCCCCGCCGCACATGGGCCTTGAGGTCGATGTCCCAGCCTTGCGCCTTGAGCGCCGCCAGATCGGAGATGGTGGACTTGGAGCCGGGGATGATGACGAGCCGCGTTTCCGCAGGGATCGGCGTGCCCGGCTGGACGAAGTGAACAGTGACACCTTGTTCCAGCCGGAGCGGATCGAGGTCATCGAAATTGGCAATGCGCGGCAGGCGCAGAACCGAAATCATGCAATTACCGGAATGATTTGCGACGGTTTCCTCCAGAGCCACTGCATCTTCGGCTGGAAGGTTCCGCGCCTCTGAAAAATGCGGCACGATGCCGAGGCAGGGTGTGGCCGTACGGGTTTCGAGAAAGCTCCGTCCTTCCGAGAAGAGTTCCGGGTCGCCGTGGAACTTGTTGATCAGGAAGGCTTTCAGCCGCGCGCGGTCTTCCGGCGGCAGGATGTCGAAGGTGCCCGCGATCGAGGCGATGACGCCGCCCCTGTGAATGTCGCCCACCAGAATGGCCGGCACACTGGCGGCCTGCGCGAAGCCCATGTTGGCGAGGTCGCCGTGGCGCAGGTTGATCTCGCCGGGGCTGCCGGCACCTTCCACCAGCACAAGATCGCATTCCGACGCCAGCCGCCTGAAGCTGTCGATCACGGCGGGCATGAATTGCATGCGGCTGCGGAAATAGTCACGCGCCGACATGGAGGCTTGCCGCTGGCCCTGGACGATCACCTGCGCGCCGGTTGTCGTTTCGGGCTTGAGCAGGACCGGGTTCATGTGGACGGTGGGCGCTGCTTTCGCCGCCCGCGCCTGAAGTGCCTGGGCGCGGCCGATCTCGCCGCCGTCCGACGTCACCGCGGCATTGTTCGACATGTTCTGCGGCTTGAAGGGCCGGACCTTGAGGCCGCGGAGCGTGAAGGCGCGGCAGAGGCCGGCGACGATGAGAGACTTGCCGACATCGGAGCCGGTGCCCATCAGCATGATGGCGCGGGTCATCGGGCCTCACAGATCACATGGGCATAGGAGCCCATCACCTTGCCGCGCCGCAGTCCCATCGGCGGGAGCGGATCGCCGATTGCATCCTCGGCGTCGAAAAGCCGGTCGGCAGCGCCTTCGCTGACCAGCGTGGAATAATGGAATTCGTGGCCATTGAGAGCTGTAGTCCAGGGAGAACCGGGATGAGGCGTCAGCCTGCGATAGCCCAGGTGAAGCTTGCGCTGGGCGAAGCTCGTCGACACCGGGAGCATTCCCGCCATCACGTGGGTCACGCCGTCGCGATCGGTGAGAGTGTCGCCCAGGACCATGTAGCCGCCGCACTCGCCATAGACGAGGCCATTTGCGGATCTCAAACCCTTCAGGAAACGGGTGGCGGAGGCGAGTTTCCCGGCATGCAGTTCGGGGTAACCACCCGGCAGGAAAACGGCGTCGGCGTCGGCGGCGGGGGGCTCGTCGGCCAGAGGCGAGAAGAAGGTGAGCGATGCACCAGCCTTGCGCCAGCCATCGATCAGGTGCGGATATGCAAAGCTGAAGGCCTCGTCGCGCGCTATTGCAATGGACTGGCCCAGTGGAGGCAGGGAATCGCGAATCGCTGATTCGACAACCGGTTGGCCGGCGATTCCCAGAATCCTGTCAAGAATTGTTTCATGTGAGACTCTTGCAGCGGCAGTTTCAATGAACTGTTCAAGCTGCTGATTTTCAACGGCTTGTACCAGTCCAAGGTGGCGGGAGGGTATCACGAGTGAGTCGTCATGCCGCAGCACGCCCAGCACCCGTTCACCCAGAACGTCGCGCAGCATTGCTTCATGGCGGTCGCTGGCTACGCGGTTCAACAGCACGCCCGCAATACGTGTGCCGAGGCGGTAACGGGTAAAGCCGTGGACCAAGGCGCCGATGGATTGGCCTTGATGGCGGCAATCGATGGTCAGGAGCACGGGTGCCTCAAGTGTGTGGGCGAGATCGGCCGTTGAACCCTTGCCGCCGCGCGGCCCGTCGAAGAGGCCCATCACACCTTCGACGATGACGATATCCGCGTCCCGGCCGAGGTCAGCCATGAGGCCGTGGATCTGACCGTCGCTCATCGCCCAGGGGTCGAGATTGTAGCAGGGCCGCCCGGTTGCGGCTTCGTGGAAACGGGGGTCGATATAGTCCGGTCCGGCCTTGGCGGAGGCAACCCGAAGCCCACGATTTCGAAGCGCCCGAAGGAGGCCCAGCGTGACCAGCGTCTTGCCGCTTCCCGACGATGGCGCGGCAACGACAATTGCCTTAGCCAACCGGGTTCTCCCGCAGCGGTCCCTTGTACCAGTCGAGGAGGGAGCGCCAGTCGGCGGCATGGCCGACAACCACTATGGCGGGCGTCGGCGGGTCATTCGCCTGAACGAAAGGCCCGGCCTCGCCCAGCGTGGTGGCTGCGACCTGCTGATGGGGCATGGATGCGTTGGACAGGATTGTGACGGGATCATCCGCCGGGCGGCCGCCCGCCATGAGAGCCGCCGCAATCTCGCCCAGATGCTTCACCGCCATGTACATGACGATGACGGGCGAGGCCTTGGCGACTGCCTCCCAATTGACGCTCGCCGGCATCTTTCCGCTGGCGTCGTGTCCTGTCAGAAAAATGACCGAGTGATTGGTGTCGCGATGAGTGGCGGGCATTCCGGCATAGGCAAGGCCGCCGATCCCGGCTGTTATGCCGGGGATGATGCGGAACGGAATGGCCGATTCGGCCAGATGCTGGCACTCCTCGCCGCCGCGCCCGAACATGAAGGGATCGCCGCCCTTGAGACGCAGCACACGCTTTCCGGCGCGGGCGAGATCGATGAGGCGAAGCGTGATGTCCTTCTGGGTGGGCGACGGCTTGCCGCCGCGCTTGCCCGCATATTCGAGTTCGGCGCCAAGCTTCACCCAGCGCAGGATGTCGGGGTTCACCAGCGCGTCGTAAACGACGACATCGCAGGTCTGCAGCGCATGATAGCAGAGGAGCGACATGAGGCCGGGGGCGCCAGGGCCAGCGCCGACCAGCCACACCCAACCGGGCTCGAAGGCGGGGAACGGCTCGGCGTCAAGGCGCGCGAAACCCGTCTGCTGGTCACCGGCGTTCACCCAGTCACCGATCCTTTTCGTTGGTCCAAGTCCCATGGCAGCCTTATACAGTGGGGCAATGCGAATAGAGAAGCCCGAAGGCGAGTTAAGGCGCGGCTGGACGACGGGCGCATGCGCAACCGCGGCAGTGAAGGCAGCATTTGCGGCATTGCGGACGGGGCACTTCCCCGATCCCGTCACGATCACGCTGCCGAAGGGCGAAACACCGTCCTTTCCGCTGGCGCTTGAGGAGAAGGGTGAGGGCTGGGCGCGAGCGGGAATCGTGAAGGACGCGGGCGACGATCCCGATGTCACCCACGGTTGCATGGTGGTGGCGACGGTACGCGAGCGAGGCCTCGGCATCCGGTTCAAGGCGGGGCCAGGTGTCGGCATGGTGACGCGGGAAGGCTTGCCCATTCCACCGGGCGAGCCTGCCATCAACCCGGTGCCGCGCCGGATGATGGAGGGGATCATCGCTGAACTTGGCGGCAAGGATGTGGAAATCGAAATTTCCATTCCCGGCGGCGAGGCACTGGCAGCGAAGACTTGGAATCCACGGCTTGGCATTGTCGGCGGGCTGTCCATTTTGGGCACGACGGGCATCGTGCATCCGTTTTCCTGCGCGGCGTGGATCGCGTCGATCCACAGGGGCGTGGACGTCGCACGGGCCATGGGCCTCTCCCATGTTGCCGGATGCACGGGATCGACCTCGGAAGACGCCGTCCGGGCGCATTATGGACTGCCGCTTGAAGCGATGCTCGACATGGGCGATTTCGCGGGCGGGCTGCTCAAATATATCCGCGATCATCCGGTGGCGCGAGTCACCATCGGCGGCGGCTTCGGGAAGATCACCAAGCTGGGGCAGGGCGCGCTGGACCTGCACTCGGGGCGCTCGCAAGTGGAACTGGACTGGCTGGCGGGCCTTGCGCCGGAACTGGACCGTTCGTCGGTGCTCTCCGCCAACACGGCGCAGCAGGTTCTCGACATGGGCGCGGGGCTCGATCTTCCCGCCCGCGTGGCACGGGCGGCCCTTGCGACCGTTGCAGGCGTCCTCCGCGATGCGCCGGTGAAGCCCGACATCATCATTGTTTCGCGCACGGGCGAGATCATCGGCCATGCCGGGTGAGCGCATCCTGATCCTTGGCGGCACGCGGGACGCGCGTGATCTTGCGGCCGCGCTGATCGCCGAAGGGTATGACGTCATCTCATCGCTGGCGGGCGTCACCGAAAGTCCGGTGTTGCCGCAGGGACAGGTGCGGCGTGGCGGTTTCGGCGGGCCCGAGGGTCTGGCGCGATTCGTCTTGGAGGAGGCCATCGCGGCGGTGGCGGATGCGACCCATCCTTTCGCGGCGCAGATGTCGCGCCATGCCCACGAGGCATGTGGTGCCGCGAACCGTCCCCTGCTGCGGCTGGAGCGGCCCCCGTGGACACCTGTGCCGGGCGACACATGGGTCACCGTCAACTCCGCATCGGAGGCTGCGGCAGAGCTGCCGGGCGGTGCGAGGCCACTCGTCACCATCGGGCGCAAGGAGATCGGGGTCTTCATGGCACGCGGCGACTTGTCCGGCGTTGCGCGCATGATCGAGCCGCCGAACAGCGGGATTCCTTCCACCTGGACCCTGGTGCTGGAGCGGCCACCTTTTGACGTCCGGTCTGAAGTTGAACTCATCACTCATCATGCCATTACCCATCTTGTGACCAAGAATGCCGGTGGTGCCGATACTTATGCCAAACTCGAGGCTGCGCGCGAAGCAGGCCTGACCGTCCTGATGATCGCCCGGCCAGAGAAGCCGGATGTGCCGGTATTTCCGTCGGTGAAAGATTTTATCCCGGCCCTTCAGCGGCTGCTTTTGCCTTGACCTGAGAGTTGTTTCCCGCTTCTTTGTCGCCAGAGGGGTGACAATCGATACAAGTTCGCCTCCGGGGAGCAAACCAACGTAACAGCAGCGCGTAGAAGCGTTGATGCGGGACAGGAGCAAATATTTCTTGAGACCGTTGAAAACTCTTTCCCAGCGCTGCACAGGTGAGAAAGAGGTTAGTCAATGAAAAGCAAAGTAATGGGCTTCGTGTTCGGCGCAGCCGCGTGCGCTGCGGCCGCAACGGCCGCAAGTGCCGGAACGCTCGACGACGTGAAGCAGAAGGGTTTCATCCAGTGTGGCGTCAGCCAGGGCCTTACCGGCTTCTCCAACCCTGACGATCAGAACAACTGGACTGGCATGGACGTGGATTTCTGCCGCGCCATGGCGGCCGCCATCTTCGACGACGCCACCAAGGTGAAATACACGCCGCTCTCCGCCAAGGAACGCTTCACGGCGCTGCAGTCCGGCGAGATCGACGTCCTCTCGCGCAACACAACGTGGACCATGAGCCGCGATACGTCATCCGGCCTCAAGTTTGCGGGCGTCATGTACTATGATGGCCAGGGCTTCATCATCAACAAGAAGAAGTTCCCGGATGTGAACTCGGCGCTCCAGCTCTCAGGCGCGGCCGTCTGCACACAGACTGGTACCACGACCGAGCTGAACGTCGCCGACTACTTCAAGTCCAACAACATGGAATACAAGGTTGTGGCCTTCGAGAAGAACGAGGAAGCACTTGCCGCCTATGAAGATGGCCGCTGCGACGTGTATACGACCGACCAGTCGGGACTCTATTCACAACGCCTGAGGTTCTCCGCTCCCGACGATCACGTCATTCTCCCCGAGATCATTTCGAAGGAACCGTTGGGTCCCGTCGTGCGCCAGGGCGACGATGCCTGGTTCAACGTCGCGAAGTGGACCTACTTCGCGCTGGTGAATGCCGAGGAACTGGGCGTTGATTCCAAGAACGTCGAAGAGATGAAGGCGTCAAAGAACCCCGAGATTCAGCGTCTTCTGGGCGTTCCGAACGCCGACGACTCCGCCGCCGGCTTCGGTACCGGCATCGGCCTCGACGAAGCCTGGGCCGCGAACATCATCAAGGCGACCGGCAACTATGGTGAGATCTTCGAGCGCAACGTGGGCATGAGCACGCCGCTGAAGATCGCCCGTGGCAAGAATGCCCTGTGGAAGGACGGTGGCCTGCAATACGCGCCGCCGATCCGCTAAGCGACCTGAACAGGGAGTCCGGTTCAGGAGAACCGGGCTCGCTTTCCATTCATGGCCCAAGACCGGAGAACTGGCGGGGCGATCGAACATCGGAACGGGGTCAAGGGGAACAGGGGCATGAGCCGTCAAGAGTCTGGTGAAAGCCAGGCCGTATCCTTCTGGAATGATCCGCGCGTGCGGTCGCGCCTCTTCCAGATCATACTGGTGCTGCTGGTCGGCGTCGTCGCCTACGACATTGCCATGAACACCGCGCGGAACCTCGCGAGCCGCAATATCGCATCAGGCTACGAGTTTCTCAGCCGCACGTCGGGTTTCGATGTCGTCTTTTCCCTCATCGAGTATTCAAGCAGCTCCAACTACGGCCGGGCTCTGCTGGTCGGCTTCCTGAACACGCTGCTGGTGGCTTGCCTCGGCATCGTGCTCGCCACGATTCTGGGCTTCCTGATCGGCGTCATGCGGCTATCGAAGAACTGGCTCGTGTCGCGCGCCGCAACGCTCTACGTCGAATTCATCCGCAATGTGCCGCTGCTGCTGCAGATCTTCATCTGGTACAATCTGGTCCTGAAACCGCTGCCCGATGCGCGCAACGCCATCAAGTTCTGGGACTTCGGCGCGCTTTCGAACAAGGGCCTCACGCTGCCGTCGCCAATTTTCGGAGACGGCGCGTGGACCATTCCGCTCGGCCTGCTGCTCGCGGTCATCGCGTCCTACGCCATCCGCAGATGGGCCACGGCGCGACAGGCGGAGACAGGCCAGACATTTCCTGCGGGGCTCGCCGGCATGGGGCTGATCGTCTTCCTGCCCATCGTGCTCTTTGCTCTGGCAGGCTGGCCCGTCACCCTCGACTATCCCGTGATGGGATCGTTCAGTTTCCGGGGCGGAGCGACGCTGGTGCCGGAATTCATCGCGATGCTGCTGGCGCTTTCGATCTATACGGCGGCTTTCATTGCCGAGGCCGTGCGCGCCGGCATCCAGGCGATCAGCCATGGGCAGACCGAAGCCGCCCGCGCGCTTGGACTGCGATCTGGCCCCACGATGCGGCTGATCATCATCCCGCAGGCCATGCGCGTCATCATTCCGCCCATGACAAGCCAGTATCTCAATCTGACCAAGAACTCCTCGCTGGCCGTCGCCATCGCCTACCCGGACCTCGTGGCTACGGGCGGCACAACGCTGAACCAGACCAACCAGGCCATCGAGATCGTGGTCATCTGGATGGTGGTCTACCTGTCGCTCAGCCTTCTCACATCCGGCTTCATGAACTGGTTCAACAGCCGCGTCCGGCTGGTGGAGAGGTGAGGCCATGACCGACGCTCGTTCCATCGGCTATGTCCGCACCGAAGATGCGCCCATCCTGCCGCCGCCGCCGGGCACGGCGGGCGTCATGGGCTGGCTCCGCCAGAACCTGTTTCCCAGTTTCGGCAATGCGATCCTGACCATCGTCATCGGGCTCTTTCTCGCTCTGGTCGCATGGTCGATCATCGACTGGGCCATTATCAGGGCGGTGTGGTCAGGCGTTGACCGCGAAAGCTGTGCAGTCGAGGGAGCGGGGGCGTGCTGGCCCTTCGTGTGGGCGAAGTTCCCGCAATGGCTCTACGGATTCTATACGATCAGCGAGCGCTGGCGGCCGTCGTTGCTCTTTGTCATTGCCGTTGTTGCTCTCATTCCGATGCTGATGCCGTCGGCGCCCTACAAGCAATGGAATGCACTGTTCCTCCTCGTCGTGTTTCCCGTCATCGGCCTGATCCTGCTGTCCGGCGGCAATTTCGATTTCTCGTGGAGCACCTATGCGGGTCTGCTGGCGCTGGGATTCCTCGGGGCCGTGCTGATCCCCTTTTTCAACGGCGGAATCGAGAGCGGCATCAAGAGCAACGTGCCGGGGGTAGCGCTCGCACTCATTGCGCTGCTGCCCGCGATGATGTGGTTCGTGGCAGAAGTCGTCGCGGCGGCGGGCGGCCTTGTTGCGATCGCCATCGGGTTCAACCCGCTCACACCGGTGTCTGCCTGGCTGCTCCAGTTCAATACCTGGATCGATACCGGCGTGATACCGCTTGGCCGGTTCTTCTTCGGATTTGCGCTGGCCGCTGGACTTGTCACCTTCATCGGGTTGTTCCTGAAGCACGGCGCGGCAGCCTTCCGCTCGATCATCGGCTGGGGCGGACTGGTATTGGCGCTGCTGGCGATCCTGCTGGCGCTCGACATCGACTTCGGCCTCGTGCCCGTCGAGACCGCGAACTGGGGAGGGCTCCTGGTCACGCTCGTCGTTTCGGTGACCGGGATCGTGGCGTCGCTGCCGCTCGGCATCCTGCTTGCTCTCGGCCGGCGCTCCAGGATGCCGATCGTGCGGCTGATGTCGATCGTCTTCATCGAGATATGGCGCGGCGTGCCCCTGATCACGGTGCTGTTCATGGCCAGCGTCATGCTGCCACTGTTTTTTCCGGAAGGCACCAGCTTCGACAAGCTGCTGCGGGCGCTGATCGGCATCTCGCTGTTTTCCGCCGCTTACATGGCGGAAGTGGTGCGCGGCGGCCTTCAGGCTATCGGCAAGGGCCAGTATGAGGGCGCCATGGCGCTGGGGCTTTCCTATTGGCAGATGATGGGCAAGATCATCCTGCCGCAGGCCCTCAAGATCTCGATCCCCAACATCGTCGGCAACTTCATTGGCCTGTTCAAGGACACGACGCTGGTGCTGATCATCGGCATCTATGATTTCCTCGGCATCATCACGGCGGGCACGCAGGATGCCAAGTGGGCCTCGCCGCAGACCGGCAGCACCGGCTATTTCGCCGCCGCCATCATCTACTGGGCGTTCTGCTTCGGCATGTCGCGCTACGCGACGTACACCGAGCAACGCCTCAACACCGGACACAAGAGGTAACACATGGCCGCTACTCACAAGAAGATGACGGTGAGCGACGAGGTCGCGATCCAGATCTCCGGCATGAACAAGTGGTTCGGCGAGTTCCATGTGCTGAAGGACGTGAACCTCACTGTCTACAAGGGCGAGCGTATCGTGATCTGCGGGCCTTCGGGCTCGGGCAAGTCGACGCTCATCCGCTGCATCAACCGGCTGGAAGAACACCAGAAGGGCCAGATCATCGTCGACGGCAACGAGATCACCGACGACCTCAAGAAGATCGACGAGGTGCGCCGCGAGGTGGGCATGGTGTTCCAGCACTTCAACCTGTTCCCGCACCTGACGGTGCTCGAGAACTGTACGCTGGCACCCATCTGGGTGCGCAAGATGCCGAAGCGCGAGGCGGAAGAAGTGGCGATGAAGTTTCTCACGCGCGTGAAGATCCCCGAACAGGCACTGAAATATCCGGGCCAGCTTTCGGGCGGCCAGCAGCAGCGCGTGGCAATCGCTCGGGCGCTCTGCATGAACCCGAAGATCATGCTGTTCGATGAGCCGACTTCGGCACTTGACCCCGAGATGGTAAAGGAGGTTCTCGACACCATGGTGAGCCTTGCTGAAGAGGGCATGACCATGATCTGCGTAACTCACGAAATGGGCTTCGCGCGGCAGGTAGCCAACCGGGTCATCTTCATGGACCAGGGGCAGATCGTGGAGCAGAACGTGCCGGAAGAATTCTTCTCCAACCCCAGGAGTGAGCGCACGAAGCTGTTCCTGAGCCAGATCCTGCACTGAGCTTGGCAGAGGCTGCCTCGCGGGCTAGGTTCCTCGCGACGCTACGGAGGAATCGGGTGATGAAACGGCTTGTTGCGGCGGCGGCTTTATTCTGCGCCTTTTCGGGTGTGCTCCATGCGGCGACGCTGGATGACGTCAAGGCGCGCGGCATGCTGAACTGCGGCGTGAACCCCGGACTTCAAGGCTTTGCAGCAAAGACGGAAGAAGGGCAGTGGGCCGGGTTCGACGTCGACTTCTGCAAGGCCGTGGCGGCTGCGGCGCTGGGCGATCCTTCGAAGGTCGAATTCGTTCCCGTCAATGCGCAGGAGCGGTTCGAGAAGCTGAACTCTGGCGCCATCGACCTTCTGGCCCGCAACACCACCTGGACGATGGAGCGCGAGACCAAGCTGCCGCTGCGCTTTGTGGGCGTTTCCTACCATGACGGGCAGGGCTTCATCGTGAAGAAGCTGCTGGGCGTCACGTCTGCGCTGAACCTTTCGGGTGCCGCCATCTGCTTCCTGTCGGGCACCACCACGCAGGCCAATGTGGAGGATTTCTTCCGCGAGAAGGAAATGACCTTCACGCCGGTGATGTTCGACAGGCTCGACGATCTGGTGAAGGCCTTCGACGAAAGCAAGTGCGACACCTACACCGCCGATCTCTCGCAGCTTTATGCTATCCGCCTCCGCCTTGCGAACCCCGATGACTCGCTGGTGCTTTCGGACGTGATTTCGAAGGAGCCGCTCGGCCCCATGGTGCGGCAGGGTGACGAGCAATGGTTCAACATCGTGCGCTGGACGCTCTTCGCCCTGGTGAACGCGGAAGAGCTTGAAGTGACGGCCGCTGGCGCTGACGAATTGAAGGCCAAGAGCAAGAAGCCACCCGTGCGAAGGCTGCTCGGGGCCGAAGGCACGTTTGGCGCCGACATGGGGCTCGACCCTGAGTGGGCGCTGCGGGCCGTGAAGGCGACTGGCAACTATGCCGAAATCTTCAACCGCAACCTCGGTGCAGAAACCCCGCTCGCCATCGAGCGCGGCATCAATGGCTTGTGGAACGCAGGCGGCCTTCTCTACGCGCCGCCGGTTCGCTAAAACGTATCCACCGTCTTCGTTTCGCGAGCATACGGTACGAAACCCAGCTTCTGGTAAAGCGGCAGGGCGGCGGGGCCATCGAGCGTGCAGGTTTCGACGGCGACGCGAGAGGGCTTCTTCGCCCAGCAGGCGCGAATGGCTTCCGCGAGAAACCAGCGCCCGAGACCCATCCCGGTGAATTCGGTTGAAAGCCCGAAGTAGGCGAGTTCGACGGCTTCCCGGCCGTTTCGCGCATCAACCTCGAAGTAGCCCGCCGGGTGGCCACTGACATAGGCGACCCAGACTTCCACATTCGGGTCACCGATGATGCTTGCCAGTTCTTCGTCGGACATCCGCTTGCGGTCGACCCAGTGAATGTCGCGGCCCACGGCGTCATACAAGTAGCGGTAATGGCCTACCGTGATGTTCTCAGCGCGCATGAGCGTGAGCTTCAAGTTGGACGGCGCATGCGCCTGAATGACCGGTTCAGCGGTCATCTCAAGAAAGGTTACGACAGTTTCAAGCGGGGCCATCGGTCTCAGTCACCCGTGGCGACGGGGGTGTCCGGGTGGCTGCCCCATTCGGTCCACGAACCGTCATAGAGCGAATGGTCGCGTGCGCCCGTCAGGCTGAGGCCCAGCGACAGGATGGCGGCTGTGATGCCCGATCCGCAGGAGGTGATGACGGGCTTCGAGAGATCGACACCAGAGGCCTTGAAGACGGCATCGATCTCTTCCGGCGACTTCAAGGTGCCATCGGCATTCAGCAGGGATGCATAGTGGACGTTCTTCGCACCGGGCATGTGGCCGGCGCGGACGCCGGGGCGGGGCTCCACTTCCTCGCCGCGAAATCGCGTGGCCGATCGGGCGTCAGCGACCTGGGCCGATCCGGATTTCAGCGCAGCGGAGACGTCTTTCATGTCGCGCACCATCATGGAGCGGAAGCGGGCGGTGAAATGGCGCTCCTGCGGCTTCAGCGGCTGGCCATCTTCCAGCGGGCGGCCCTCGGCCTTCCACTTCGGCAATCCGCCATCGAGCACGGCCACGTCCTCATGGCCGAAGATCTTGAACATCCACCATGCGCGGGCGGCGGAGAACAGGCCCGCTGCGTCATAGGCGATGATCCGCTTGCCGTCGCCGACGCCCATCTTCCGCATGCGGGACGAGAACTTCTCAGGAGACGGCAGCATGTGTGGCAGGCTGCTCGCGGTGTCCGACAAGTCGTCGATGTCGAAGAACTGCGCTCCTGGAATATGCGCCTCGAGGAATTCCTTCTTTGGGTCGCGCTTTGCCGTGGGCAGGTGCCATGACGCATCAATGATGGCGATATCGGGCGAGCCCAGATGCGCCTCCAGCCACTCCGTCGAAACGATATCGTCGCTCATGCGAACACAACCCTTATGCGGCGGTTGATCTTGCCCTTGTTTTCAATTTTCGACACGGCGACGGGGCCGATGGCGCCGGTCGAGCGGAGGTGCGTGCCGCCGCAGGGCTGCAGGTCCACCTTGCCGTCCTCGCCGATCATGACAAGGCGCACGCGCCCTGTGCCCATCGGCGGCTTCACCGACATGGTACGGATCAGGTGCTGGTTCTCTGCCATCTCCTCATCCGTGATCCAGCGAAAGGTGACGGGATGATCCTCGGAGACGAGGCGGTTGAGGGTCGCCGTCAGCACGGCCTTGTCAGGGATCTGGCCTTCGGGAATGTCGAAGTCGATACGCCCGCCATCTTCACCGATGGCGCCGCCGGTGACAGGGAAGGGCACGCTGGCGCAAAGCAGGTGCATCAGCGTGTGGACGCGCATGTTGCGGTAGCGGTTGTCCCAGTCGAGCACGGCTTCGACCTTCGACCCCACTGGCGGCGCGGGCTGGCCTTCAGCGGGAACATGGACGACATTCTTCGCCTCGTCATAGACCGTTGTGGCGATCAGGGCCTCTCCGCCGTCCCAGACGATCTTACCCTTGTCGCCCGGCTGGCCGCCGGCGGTCGCATAGAAGACCGTGCCGTCGAGCACGATGCCGCCGCGCTCATTGACCGCCTCGACGGTGGCCGCGCAGGATTTCAGGTCGGCGTCTTCCCGGAAGAGAAGGATCGTCACGTCACCGCTTCCGTCACATCCGGAACGTCCGGCACCTTTTCCAGCCATGCGGGAACGGGGAGGCCCTTCTCGCGCAGGAAGGCCGGGTTGAAAAGCTTGGACGCGTAACGCGTGCCATAGTCGCAAAGGATCGTCACGATGGTGTGGCCCGGCCCCATCTGCTTTGCCATGCGAATGGCGCCCGCCACGTTGACCCCCGTCGAGCCGCCCATGCACAGGCCTTCGTATTGCAGCAGGTCGAAGGCGATCGGGATCGCCTCCTCGTCGGGGATCTGGAAGGCATCGTCCACGATGGCGCCTTCGAGATTGGCCGTGATGCGGCCCTGGCCGATGCCTTCCGTGATGGAAGAGCCCTCGGACTTCAGCTCGCCGTGCTTGTAATAGTTATAGAGTGCAGCACCCATCGGGTCGGCCAATGCGATCTTGATGTTCCGGTTCTTCGCCTTGAGGCCCATCGAGACGCCGGCGAGCGTTCCGCCAGATCCGACCGCAGCCACGAAAGCATCCACCTTGCCGCCGGTCTGTTCCCAGATCTCGGGCGCCGTGCCCTCGATGTGGGATTGGCGGTTGGCGACATTGTCGAACTGGTTTGCCCAGACAGCCCCCATGGCATTGGCGAGGCGGCCTGAATACTTCACGTAGTTGTTGGGGTTCTTGTAGGGGACGGCGGGAATCTCCACGAGCTCGGCGCCGAGCTGGCGCAGCGCGTCCTTCTTCTCCTGGCTCTGGGTGTTCGGAATGACGATCACCGAGCGGAAGCCCATGGCATTGGCGACAACGGTCAGGCCGATGCCGGTATTGCCCGCCGTGCCTTCAACGATGGTGCCGCCGGGTTTCAGTTCACCACGCGCGATCGCGTCCCGGATGATGAAGAGAGCGGCGCGGTCCTTCACCGACTGGCCTGGATTCATGAACTCGGCCTTGCCGAGAATGGTGCAGCCCGTCAGCTCCGAGGCTTTCCTGAGCTTGATGAGCGGCGTATTGCCGATGGCGGCGATGACGTCTTGCTTGATATCCATGGCCATAGTGATGCCCCAGCGGGCCTGATCCGTCAAATCGGGCGTGGGTAGGCCATCCGCCTTGACCGTCCGGGTGCTTGGCCCCACAAATACCGCAAGGTTCTGTCCGGATTGCATGATGCCCGCCCAAGTCTCGTTTTGCCACGTTCGTCCTGATTCCAATTCGATTGACGGCGAACCCGGAAGCGAATTCGTGGGCCAGCTACAGCCATGTTGACGTTGCGCGGGACGTTTCTGGCAGGGATACTGCTGTTGGCCTCTGGTGCTTTCGTTCCGGCACGTGCCGGGCTTGCCGGAGACGGTCCCGGATGCGATCAGGCCTGTATCGATTCGCTGTCGCAGTTCGCGGGCGAATATCTGGGTAAGCGTGCTCCCGTCTTCACGGCTCCAGCCGCCCGGTTCGAGGAGGAGGCCGGGCAGGGCACCAGGACCTGCCCGGCTCGGCCGCAGTCTGGCCCGGCGGTCTTCGGCGTGATGCTGGGCCCAGGAGATGTTGACGGCTTCACCACGCTTTCCGGTCCTGCCAACGACATCCAGCTGATGACCGACGTGATGCGCGAGCGGGGCGTTCCGGCTAGCATGATCTCGGTCGTGCAAGGCAAGAAGGCCACGCGCGACGGCATGCTGAAGGCGATGGCGGCCCCGCTGGACTGCCTGCGCGAACGTGACCAGGTGGTGCTGGTCTATTCCGGCTGGGGCACGATCTATCCCTATGAGTGGTTCAGCATAGGGTCCATGCTCCGGGACTATTGCTCAGGCACGCTCGACGGGCCCCGCAAGGCGACCTGCGAGGCTGCGCTTGCGGACAATGCCGAACAGGGTTTCCTGACGGCCCTCGGCGACATTGCCAATGCGTTGGCCCTGCAATGGGTGCGCCGCGTCCAGCCCCTTGCCAACATGCTGCCCGGAGAGCGGATGCATGTGCTGATCGGCGCTGGCAGCAAGGCCAGCGACGAGGGAACGCTCGACCTGCTCGACGGGGTTACCGCAGCCGACATCTCAAATTATGTCTCACGCATCCGCAACATCGGGGCGGATGCCTTCCTCATCATCGACACGCGACTTGCGGCGTCGGGCGATCTCGTGGCCCTGCAGCAGCAGGCGGGCGCACCCCAGAGCTGGGCTGTCTACGGCAACACGATGATCGAGTATGGCGGCTTTCCGCCGATCCAGGATGAAATGAACAGGCGGGGGCCGGTGCCATTGTTCGGGACGGGCGAATTCGCGGTCTTCTATGCCTCGACGCCCGACGGTCCGGCCTTCGAGTACCGGCAGGGCTACGACAATACCCAGCTTGGCGCGCTCATCTTCCGCGTGGCCGAGGTGCTGCGCGGGCGGACGGCGCTGACCTTCCGCGACATGGCGATGGAAATCTCGAAGTCCTTCGCGGCTTATAACAAGACAAATGGCGGGACTGGAGAACAGGAACCCGTGTTCATGGCCTCGAACATCGACCTCAGCCTGCTCGCACCACGTGCCGGGCCGGCCCGCAAGGCGACGGGCGAGATCGAAGTCATTTCGCCCACGCCAAAGCGGGGCGCGGCGGCCGTCGAGGAGGAGGTCCTCACGGTGGTCGCCCGCTATACGGGGGCTGACGTGGCCCGCATGGCAATCGTCGACGGCGAACTGGTCCCGGTCGATGCCAATGGGCAATTCAGGGGCGATGTGCGCGATGCCGGCTCGAAGTTCACTGTGGCGCTGCGGGTGCTGGGCGGAAAGTACGAGACACTTGCCACGGGCGAACTGAAGCTGCGCGACAAGCCTGCCGATCCGGTGATTGCGTCGCCCGCGCGGCGTTTGGCGCTGGTGATCGCCAATGACACGTATGATGATCCCGCCTTCCCGCAGCTTGCAACTCCCGCGGCGGATGCAGAGGAGGTAGCGGGTATCCTTACCCGGCGCTTCGGTTTCTCCACAAGGCTCGAAGGCGGCGACAAGCCGCTGGATCTGTTCCTGCGCAACGCCACCAAATCGCAGATCCTGCAGATCCTGTTCGACCTCAGGCGGCGGCTTACGGCGGAAGACCAGCTGCTGATCTATTATGCCGGGCATGGCGAGAGCGAGCCCGACCTTGGTTCCTACTGGGTGCCATCGGACGGGCAGGCTGGCGCCGATTTCACATGGATCGATGCCGAGGAGATCACGCGCGAGCTGAGGCGCATGAACGCGGCCTCCGTGCTGGTGATTTCCGATTCGTGCTATGCGGGCGGCTTGTCGCGCAGCGCCAGCGAGCCGGCGCCGGAACTGGCTGCACGCGAGCGCTATCTCGGCAAGGCCTCGCGGCTGAAGTCGCGGCAGCTCATGGCTTCGGGCGGCGAGGAGCCGGTGGAAGACGGAGGCGGCGGCGGCCACTCGGTCTTTGCCAAGGCGCTCATCGACGCGCTGAATGCCATGCCGGAAAAGACCTTCACCGCAAGCGAACTGTTCGAGCAGAAAGTGAAGCCCGCCGTCATCTCGGCTGCCAATGCGCTCACCGAAGGACAGACGCCGGGCTTCAGCCGCATCGCCAAGGCCGGTGACGAGCCGGGCAGCGAGTTCGTTTTCCAGGCGGTCACAGCAACGCCTTGAATGTGCACAAATGCGCCTTCAAGCCTCCGAAGAATAAACCAAGTCTGACAGCAGCTTGGCTCTTGCCCATAGCCTTGGCTGTGTTAGCTTTCGGGCGGGGCCAGAACGATTTTCAGGAGGATCCGAAATATGACGGCGTTCAAGAAACTATTGCTGAGCCAGGGCGTATGCCTTGCCATTCTGGCTTCGGCCATTCCCGCAAGTGCAGAGCCGCTGATCAACGGCAAGGAAACCATGCCGGCCAAGTATATCCAGCGCATCATGGCTGGTATGAAGGGCCTCCAGAACATGGACAACTCGGACAGCGCCAAGGGGCTTTACAGCAAGCTCGTGGTGTGGCCCCCGTCCTATGCGAAACTCCGGGTCTGCTTCATGGGGGGCAGCGACCAGGTCAACGCCGCCGTCGCCAAGGTTGCCAGCACATGGAACCAGGTGGCCGACCTCAGCCTGAAACTCGATTTCGGCAAGATGAACAGCCCGCGCCGCTGCGATCCGAACGGACGCGAGTCGCAGATCCGCGTGTCCTACGACCAGCCCGGCTACTGGTCGCAGCTTGGGCAGAACAGCGTGGTCTACACCGCGCAGAACGAAGCTTCGCTGAACCTTCAGGACTTCGACAAGGCGTCCAACCCGAAGATGCTGATGCAGGGTGAGTTGAAGGGCACGATCCTTCATGAGTTCGGCCATGCTTTCGGCTTGCTGCACGAACACCAGAGCCCGGTGGCCACATGCGCCAACGAGTTCAACTGGGACTTCATCGTCAAGTACCTGAAGGGACCGCCGAACAACTGGGACGAAGACACGATCAGGTTCAACCTCGCGCCCTATGGCGGCGAAGACCTGATGATGACCGACTTCGACCCGTCGTCGATCATGCTCTATTCGTTCCCGGCCGAGTATTATCTGAAGGGACCGCAAAGCAATTGCTACATCGGCCAGTCGAACGTGGACATTTCCGCCGCCGACAAGGCGACCGTCGAGTACATGTATTCCGCCGACGTCGCGGCGCGCGTGAAGAACTTCGAGCAGGCCCGTGCACAGTTGGCCCAGATCGTGAAGACCGCCGAAGCAGCCGGCACCAAGGCGGTCAGCATGAACTATGATGAAGCCTTCTTCGGCGCCAAGGGTGTGGCGGCGGACGAGGAGTAATCTGCCGAGCGTTCCGAATGGCCCCGGTCCACAAGACCGGGGTCCTCTTGTTTCGATGGAAAGCCGGTAGATTTCGCCACATGACTTCGCGCCTCCGACGGCTGGCCCAAGCGATCGTGCCCGGAAGACACCGGCGGATGACGCTGGTCATCGCCGCCCTGGCCGCGCTGTTCATGCTGTCCGGTTTTGGTTCCAGTATCATGAATGCTCATGATACATTCGCCAAGGCCGACCGCCTCGCTGCCATCTCGCTGATCCTGTCCGGTGTGCCGGACAATGCTGTGCCGGTGACATTGCTTGACGTGGATGACGTGACGCGGAAGGCATGGGGCAGCCGGGGCACGACCCCCCATGCAGCACTGACCGAACTTGTGCGGATGGCGTCCGCAGGCGGCGCACGCGGCATCCTCGTCGATTTCGACCTGACACTTGAAACCCCGGAATCTCCCGCCGATCCTGCCATGCTGGCCTTCCTTCAGAACTATCCGGCCGATGCGCCGATTCTGATGCTGGTGCGCAAGATCGGCTTCGCGCGGACTGACGGTGCATCGGGAGGGAGCCTGATGGCCGCCTCGGCAGCGGCTTCGCCCTATGATCTCGCGGCGGCGGGCAAGCCGAACATCATGTGGGTGACGACGCTGAACCAGATCGGCGCCGACCGTTCGGTCCGGCAGATCAGGCTGTGGCAGACCGTGTGCGATGGTGCGTCCGGCATGGCCTATCCGTCGGCGGCGCTCGTCACGGCGGGCTATCTCACGCCGGATATGAAACATGATGAGGACCTTCATATCTTTCTCGACTGGCGTGTTGCCGTCGAGTGCGGGGGCAAGGCGGATGCCGGCCCGGCATGGCCGCCGGCCCGGGATCAGGCCGCCTATCTTCCTTACGTCTTCGGCGACGATTCTGCCTCACCGGCGCTGCTGAAGATCAGGTCGGGCGGACGCGACACGGTTGCGCTGCGCCGCATCAGTGCGTCGCGGTTGGTGAAATACGCCGATGGTCACGCAGTTCCGGCGGGCGAGGTCGATCGCGATCCCTTCGAGGGCCGTATCGCCGTGATCGGCGCGAGCTACACTGAAAGCGCTGACGTTCACGAAACACCGCTTGGCACCATGCCCGGCTCCGTCATTCTCGCCAACAGCATCGTCCAGGCGCAGACGCTGGTTGAAACCGTGCCGCCGCGGCCCACGCTCCAGAACGTCTTTGCGCTCTGCCTGTTCATCGCCTTTGCCGTTTATGCGCGGTGCCTCGTCCCCATCGTTGCCCTTGTCAGCATCGGGCTGACGTCGGTTGCCGTGCTGGTCGCCCTGTCACGCTCGTTCGGCTACGAGTCGGGCCTCGAGACGGTCGGCGTGGCGCTGACCGGCTTCGCGCTGTTCAAGCTGATCGACGCTTTGGGGAACATCATTCTCGACATCCCCAAGAGGGGCTGGCGGACCATTTTCAAGACCTGACAACGGAGTGCGGTGGTGAAAGCATTTTTGCTCAGCCTGCTGATGATCGCGTGCCTTGCGCCGGGCGCTGCTTGTGCTGATGAGCCGGTGCCCGCCGGCTATGTGATGGACATTGCGCTCGTGGGCGCCGATGCGGCGGAGAAGACCGTGATCGTGCGTGATGGCGGCGAGCTGCCTGCCAAGCTGATGATGCCGCTTCACGCAGGCGACGTCGTGTTCCTGCGTGATCCCCAGAGCGCATTGTCGATCGAGCTGGGGAGCGGCGAGACGGTTCGGCTCGGTAGCCAGCTCACACGTTACCGCGTGGAAGGCGAGATCGCCACGGGCGACAGCACCTGGGGTGTTCTCACCGCGATTGCAGGTGTCTTCGCGGGCGAAGACGAGCAGGCGCCGGAGAACATGGTCTCCAAGGGTGGCGCGCCGAAAGTACTCATGGCTGTCCGCGGCACGAACTTCGTGACAGCGCGTCCGGCCTACTGGCTGGGCTGGGAAGGCGGCAAGGCTCCTTACACCGTGGCCCTTTTGCGGGATGGCACCGAGACACCGCTCGCGTCCGGCATCACCGGAATGGAAGGAACCTTCGCCATCGCCGGGCCTCTCAAGCCGAAGGAGAAGTTTGCGCTGGTGCTGCGCGATGCCGAACAGCAGAAGGTCCAGGTCCGCCTCACCATCGCGGAGGCCTTGCCTGACATTCCCGCCACAGGCGGACCGCTGGTGGTTTCCGCTCGGCTGACGGCGTTGGATGATGGCGCATGGTCCATCGAGGCGGCGCAGATACTGGCGGGAAGCCCTTCAGCTGCTGCAAAGGCGCTTGCTGAAAAGATCGCGGCGGGCTGGCGCCTCCAAGACCCGCCGCAATAGACTTAAGGCTTCACGTCAGACTCAAGGCTTCACGTCGAACACGAAGAGCCGTCCCGACATGGCGGGGCCGCCGTCCTCGGGTGCGGCGCTGGCGCCGCGCGTCGTGGCGC
>NZ_JBGSOZ010000122.1:0-6630 GCF_041738905.1 Aestuariivirga sp. | reverse complement strand
CCGCCCGAGAGCTCATGCGGGTAACGCGCCGCGATTGCGGATGGCAGGCCGACGCGGGCGAGAAGCTCCCCAGCCTTCCCGCGCCGGTCGGGCAAGGCAAGCCCGTGAATGATGAAGGGCTCCGTCACAAGCGCGCCGACGCTCATGCGCGGACTGAGCGAGGCGACGGCATCCTGAAACATCATCGCGGCGTTGCGGCGCATGTGTGCGTAGGATGCGGCTGTCGAAAGGGTCTCGCCGTCGAAGCGCGTCGTGCCCTGCGAAACCGGCAGGAGGCCGAGCATCGCGCGCGCCAGCGTGGTCTTCCCGCTGCCCGATTCGCCCACAAGGCCGAAGGTCTCGCCAAGCGAAACCGTGAGCGAGATGCCATCGAGAATGTCGAAGCGCGGCGCGGTGCCGGGCAGCAGGCTCGCGAGGCCGCCGCCCGACATCGGCAGGCTCACCGAAACGTTTTCGATGTCGAGCAGCGCTGTCATGCCGTCACCCGGTGGCATCGGGCACCCTGGTTGGGTCCGCATCTGACCCATGGGGGATGAACATCGCGGCAGTGATCCATCGCGACGCTGCAGCGCGTGGCGAAGCTGCAGCCCGTCGGCGGCGATGTCAGGTCCGGCACGCGGCCCGGAATGACCGGCAGCACGCTCATCCGCTCCTCTACATGCGCGGGGTCGCAGGCTAGCAGCGCCTTCGTGTAAGGGTGGGCCGGAGCATGGAAGAGATCGTCCACCAGCGCTTCCTCCACCACTTCGCCCGCATACATCACGTAGACCCGGTCGCAGAGTTCCGCGACGACGCCCAGGTGATGCGTGACCACGATGATCGCGCCGCGATGAATGCTGCGGAGCTCGCGCAGCAGATGGATGATCTGCGCTTCCATCGTGACGTCGAGTGCTGTCGTCGGCTCGTCCGCCACGAGGATGCCGGGTTCCATGAGAAGGGCCGCCGCGATGGCCGCACGCTGGCGCATGCCACCCGAGAGTTCATGCGGATAGCGCCGGAGGCAGCCTGCGGGATCGGGGATGCCGACTTCCTCCAGAAGCTTGAGCGCCCGCGCCCGTTTCTCCGTGTACGGCGCATTGCGCTGGTGCTGGAAATCGACGAGCTGGTCCCCGATCGTCAGCACGGGATTGAACGAGGTCATCGGATCCTGAAACACCATCGCAATGTCGCGGCCTCGAAGTGCCCGCTGTGCTTCGGGATCGAGCGTCAGGATATCGGTGCCCCTGTAGCGGATGGCGCCGCCCTTGATCTCGGCATTGGTGCCGGGGAGGTTGATGATCGCGGAGGCGAGCGTCGATTTTCCGCAGCCGCTCTCGCCCACGATGCCGATCACTTCGCCTGCCCTTGCCGTGAGGCTCGCCCCGCGCAACGCCATCAGCAGGCCGCCCTCCGTATGATAGGCGATGGTGAGGTTGTCGATGTCGAGCAGGGGTTCCGTCACCGCGGCACCTTGAGTTTCAGGCGCGGGTCGAGGACATCGCGCAGTGACTCGCCGAGGAATGTGAAGCCGAGCGTGGCGAGGATCAGCGGAATGCCGGCCGCCACAACCATCGTCGGCGCGGCGCGGAGCGAGGTGTAGCCGTCATAGAGAATGTTGCCCCACGATGGCGTCGGCGGCTTCACGCCGAGGTTCAGGTAGCTGAGTCCCGCCTCCAGCATGATGATGACGGGAATATCCATGCTGAGCACGATCACCAGCGGCCCCACGACATTGGGAAGGAGATGCACCAGCATGATGCGGAGCGATGAGGCGCCCATGGCACGCTCGGCCAGGATGAAGTCGCTGTTCTTGAGCGAGAGCACCTGCGAGCGGATGAGGCGCGCATAAACCGGCATCGAGACCAGCACGATCACCAGGATGAGCGTCGCCGTGCCCGGCCCCAGAACGGTGATGACGGCAAGCGCGAACATGATCATTGGCAACGAACTCATCGAGTCGAAGAGCAGGACGAGAATGCTGTCCAGCCATCGCGGCCCGAAGCCTGACGCAAGCCCCAGCAGAAGACCGATTGTTCCCGCCAGGCCCGCCGCCGTGAGGGCGATCGAAAGAGCCGTGCGCGAGCCGTGGATGATGCGCGACAGCGTATCGCGCCCGAGCTGGTCGGTGCCCGCCCAATGCGCCAGGCTGGGCGGCGCGAACTTGTGGACGACATCGATCTTCAGCGGGTCGTAGGGCGAAAGCACCGGCGCAAAGAGGGCCATCAGCAGGAAGGCGCCGACGAGAGTTGAGCCGAGCAGTCCCATCGGGTCGGACAGCAAGCCCCGTAACGCCGAATGCCGGTACATGGGCTCAGCCACGGAGGACATCGCGCACCCTTGGGTCAAGGCTTGCAATCACCAGGTCGGCGAGCGTCACCACCATCAGGTAGAAGGCGGTCATCGTCAGCACGGTGCCCATCACCACGGGATAGTTGCGCTTCTGCACCGCGGCGGTGACCAGCGTGCCAATGCCCGGCCGCGAGAACACCGTCTCCACGAAGACTGCGCTCGACAGGATGGAGCCGAAGGCGACTGCCAGAAGCGAGATTGTGGGGATGATGGCGATGCGCAGCGCATACTTGAAGACGATCCGCCGCTCCGGCAGGCCGAAGGCGCGTGCCGTGCGGATGTGGTTTGCGCCCATCACCTCCAGCATCGAGGCCCGCACCATGCGCGCGAGGTAGCCGACCCAGCTGATGCCGATGGCAAAGGCCGGCATCAGCACCGCCTTGAACTGGCTCCATGGGTCGCCGGCCTCGCCCGCGCCGATGGCAGGGAGCCAGTTGAGCCAGACCGCAAAGATCAGCAGCAGGTAGATGGCGACCACGAATGACGGAATGGAAATGAGGCTGACCGAGAGCAGGCCCAGCATGCGGTCCATGAACGTGCCGCGGTAGATCACGGCGCTGCATCCCAGCGCCACACCCAGCACCACGGCCCATCCCATGGCGGCGAGGCCCAGCAGCAATGTCTGCGGAAAGACTTCGGCAATCTGCGCGGCGACCGGCCGCTTGGACCACACGTCATAACCGAGGTCGCCCGAGAGGGCGTTGGCGAAGAAGCGGTAGACCTGAATGAAGAGGGGCTGGTCAAGGCCCATGCGGGCGATCAGCTCGCGTTTCAGTTCCGGTGTGGCGCGGGGGCCGAGTGCCAGCGATGCCGGATCGCCCGGAACCAGGAAGACCATGGCATACATCGCGAGCATGACCACGATGAGGATCAGCACGGCGAGCAGGATGCGCTTGATCGCGTAGGTCAGCACCGGACGTTCAGCCCTTCCTGACGCAGGTTCGACTATACCATGTCACGCCTGATCCTCTCGTGCCACTCGCGCTCAAAGACGGGAACGCCATTCTCCTCAAGCCTCAAGGTCATGTCGACATGGAAGTACTTCGCATCGCAGGTGAGGCTGCCCGTGCTGTGATGCAGCAGCGTTGCATCCTTGCGCTTGATCTCGATCCGGAACTCGGTGTCCGTGCGAGCCGACAGCGGGTCGCCCTCCGTGATCGTGTATCGCGACAGGCCCGACGTGGTGTGCGTCTGTTCGATGTCGGTCATCGTGCGCGATCCCGTCCAGCGCGGGAAGTCGACCACGATCTCGCCCGAGAGCAGATCGCGCCGCACGCTGCGGCGATGCTTCGCTTCAACCGCATGATGAACGGCAGGCGTATCGGGTGCCGAGACGGGGTCCTCGAAAGGTCTCAGCTTCCCGTCGGCGGCAGACGTTGGCCTGACCGGAAGATCGAGCCGGCTCTTGCCCGTCTGCAGCGTCAGCGTCGCCAGTTCAGGCGACGGCCAGGCGATGGGCCAATAGGTGGTGGAGAGCGAAACGGCGATGCGATGACCCTTGGCGAAGACATGCGCAATGTCGTCGAGGTCGACCGTCGCCGTATAGGTCTTGCCCGGCACGAGTGCCTCCGCGTGCTCATGGCTGTCGCGGTGCGTGAGGTTGAGGAGGCCGACTGTCACCCGCGTCGAGCGTCTGTCGGGTGCGACGTCGTTGAGCCGCACGGCCACCAGTGCCTGCGGCTTGTCGCTCGAGAATGTGATGTGAAGCTGCGGCGCGCCGAGGATTTCGATTGTCTTCGTCAAGGGCGCACTGGTGAAGACGAGCGAGCCGCCATCGTCCTCGCGCTGGTCCGTCGGCCATTCGGCGTCCTGCCCGTATCGGCCGACTTCTCCCGCCGCGATGCCGACGGTGAGGGGAGAGCAGATGCTGAGCTTCGAGACCTTGCCCCTGGTCTTCGACAAGGCACCCGCATGGTTGAGATAGTGCTTCTCGCGGCGGATGCGCGGCGAGGGCCATGAGGATTCCGCCACCCAGCGTCCCGGCCGTTCCGCGTAGCAGGTGCTGGGCGGCCGTCCATCCTGCATCCACACGCGATACATCGGCTCATCCATCACGCCGGTGTCGATGTCCTTCAGCCAGTGATCGTACCAGCGCAGCGAATCCTGCAGCCAGCCGATCGCAGGACCAACGGCCGCGATCTGTGGATAGGAATGCGCCCATGGCCCGATCAGCCCCTTGCGTGGCACGTTCAGGCCCTCGAGCAGGCGTGGAATGCTTTCGGAATAATTGTCGGCCCAGCCATTCACCGCATAGACGGGAATCCTGATCTTCGAGAAGTCCTCGCAGACCGAGCCCTGCTTCCAGTAGCCGTCGCGCCGCTGGTGCTTCAGCCATGTGAGTATCCACGGTACATTGTGCTTTGCGCGCTCCAGCCACATCTCGCGCCAGCGGGGCCCCACGATTTCAGGGTCCGGGGGCAGGTCCTGATGCGCGAACATGGTGGATGACCAGTCGAAATTGTCCTTCGACAGGCAGCCGCCCACCCAGTGGATGTCGGTCGCATATCGGTCGTCGGTGGAACCCACCGTGATGATGGTCTTGAGTGCGGGCGGTTGCCGCGCCGCGATCTGCAGCGCGTTGAAGCCGCCCCATGAATTGCCGAACATGGCGACACGCCCTGAGCACCACGGCTGCCGGGCCAGCCAGGCGATCACCTCGCAGCCGTCCTTCTGCTCCTGCACGGTGTACTCGTCGGGGAGAATGCCATCGCTGTCGCCGCAGCCGCGGATGTCGACGCGGATCGAGGCATAGCCGTGGCCGGCATAGTAGAGATGCATGCCCTGGTCGCGCCCGCGCGTTCCGTCGCGCTTGCGATAGGGAAGATATTCAAGAAGGGCCGGGACCGGTTCCTTCTCGGCAGACTTCGGTATCCACAGCTTCGCGGCCAGCTTCGTTCCGTCGCGCAGCGGAATGAAGAGGTTCTCGACAATGTCGACCTCATGAGGAAATTCCGTCACGATCTTGGGCATGAACCATCCCGCCTCTTGTTGAACGACCATATAATAAGCTATGGTGCTTGGCAAGATGCAGAGAAATCCCCGCTACGATATCCTCTTCGAACCCGTTAGGATCGGGCCCGTCACCGCGCCCAACAGGTTTTACCAGACCCCGCACGCCACCGGCATGGGCTACATGAAACCCATGAGTTCCGCGGCCTTGCGCGGCATGAAGGCTGAGGGCGGCTGGGGTGTCGTTTCGACCGAGTATTGCTCCATCGATCCGGGCTCGGACGATTCACCTTTCGGCTTTCTCACCTTGTGGGATGAGGATGACGTGAAGGCCCTGGCGCTCATCACCGGTGCCGTCCACGAACATGGCAGTCTGGCGGCGGTGGAGCTCTGGCATGGCGGCTCGCATTCCGCGAACAGGATGATGCGCGAGCCGATGCTGGCGCCTTCGGTGCGTCCCGGCATGTACAATCTCGCGGGAACGGCGCGCGCCATGGACCTCCACGACATCCGTGCATTTCGCCGCGCCCAGCGCGAGGCGGCGATCAGGGCGAGGCGCGCGGGTGCCGACATCATCTACGTTTATGCAGGCCACGACTACCTGCCGTTCCAGTTTCTGTCCCGCCGTCACAATACGCGAAGCGACGAATATGGCGGCAGCCTCGAGAACCGCGTGCGCCTCATCCGCGAAATGCTCGAAGACACGAAGGATGCGGTGGGCGGAACCTGTGCCGTTGCGATCCGGCTTTCTGTCGACGAGCTGCACGGCCCCGGCGGTGTTACGTCTGAAGGCGAAGGCCGCGAGGCTGTTGCAATGCTGGCCGACATCCCGGACCTGTGGGACGTCAATGTCTCGGGCAGCCTCGGCAATGATTCGAAAAGCTCGCGGTTCAGCGCCGAGGGTTATCAGGAATCCTATGTTGCCTTCGTCAAGCAGCTGACGTCGAAGCCCGTTGTCAGCGTTGGACGCTTCACCTCTCCCGATACGATGGTGAGCCAGATCAGGCGCGGCATTCAGGACTTCATTGGCGCGGCACGCCCCTCGATTGCCGATCCCTTCCTGCCGAAGAAGATCGCACAAGGCCGCGAAGATGAAATCCGCGAATGCATCGGCTGCAACATCTGCCGGTCGGCCAACAACGAAGCGGTGCACCTGCGCTGCACGCAGAACCCGGCGATGGGCGAGGAATGGCGCCTCGGCTGGCATCCCGAGATCATTCCGCCGAAATCTTCCGAGGCAAAGGTGCTAGTGGTCGGCGGCGGGCCGGCGGGTCTTGAGGCCTCGCTGTCACTGGCGAAGCGCGGCTTCGAGGTGATGCTCGCCGAGCGCGGCACGTCGCTGGGTGGCCGCCT
>NZ_JBGSOZ010000196.1:0-6651 GCF_041738905.1 Aestuariivirga sp. | reverse complement strand
CCGCCACGCGGGGGTCCGGGTCTTCAAGCGCCGTCACGACACGCCTCACTCCGGCGTTGATGAGGGCATTGGCGCAAGGCCCGGTGCGGCCATGATGGGCGCAAGGTTCGAGCGTGACATAGACCGTCGCTCCCCTCGCCTCGTCTCCCGCCATCTTCAGGGCTTCGGTTTCGGCGTGGGGCCTGCCGCCGGGTTGCGTCCAGCCAACGCCCAGGACCCGCTCGTCCTTAACGATCGCGCAGCCAACATTGGGGTTTTCGGCGGTGGTGCCCAGCGCCCGGCGGCCGAGCCGCAGCGCATAGTCCATCCAGCGGGCGTCAGTTGTCACCGGTCTCGCCGTTGTCGTCCTCACCCGAAAGCTCGCCCAAAAGCTCTTCGAAATCCTTGGCTTCGCGGAAATTCTTGTAGACCGACGCGAAGCGCACATAGGCGACGTCATCGAGCATCTTGAGGGCTTCCATGACGAGCTTGCCGATTGTATCGGACTTGATTTCGCTTTCGCCCAGGCTTTCAAGCCGGCGCACGATGCCGGACACCATGCGCTCGACGCGTTCAGGGTCCACCGGGCGCTTCCGCAAGGCCACCTGGATCGAGCGCATCAGCTTGTCGCGGTCGAAGGGCACTCGCCTGCCGGACTTCTTCAACACCATCAGCTCGCGCAGTTGCACGCGCTCGAAAGTGGTGAAGCGGCCCGAACAATCAGGGCAATAGCGCCGGCGGCGAATGGCGGTGCCATCCTCAGTCGGACGCGAATCCTTCACCTGGGTTTCTTCATTCGAACAGAACGGACAGCGCAAGACTTAGGGACTCCCCCGGACGAACCACACCATCTCTTGCGGAGAAGGCGCGGCCGGGTCAAGCCCGGCCACGCCGCATTTCAACTTAATAGATGGGGAAGCGCGCAGTCAGTGCCTTCACCTTCTTCGCGACAGACTTTTCAACCTTGGCGTTTCCTGCTTCGCCATTGGCGGCCAAGCCGTCGAGCACCTCGTTGATGAGTGCGCCGACTTCCTTGAACTCGGCAGCGCCAAAGCCGCGCGTGGTGCCGGCAGGAGTTCCCAGGCGGATGCCGGAGGTGATGGTGAAGGGCGCCGGATCGAAGGGAATGCCGTTCTTGTTGCAGGTGATGTAGGCACGGCCCAGCGCCTGTTCGGCCGCCTTGCCGGTCACGCCCTTCTTGCGAAGATCGACCAGCATCAGGTGCGTGTCGGTGCCGCCCGAGACGAGGTCGCAGCCGCCGTCCATCATGGCCTGCGCCAGAACCTTGGCATTGTCTGCCACCGCCTTCGCGTATTTCTTGAAGGCGGGCTTCAGAGCCTCGCCGAAGGCCACGGCCTTGGCAGCGATCACGTGTTCCAGCGGTCCCCCCTGCAGTCCGGGGAACACCGATGAGTTGATCTTCTTGCCGATATCGTCATGGCGGGTGAGGATCATGCCGCCGCGAGGGCCGCGGAGCGTCTTGTGGGTCGTTGTCGTCACGATATGCGCATGTTCCAGCGGCGAGGGATGGACCCCACCCGCCACGAGACCGGCGATGTGGGCCATGTCGACCATCAGGTAGGCGCCGACCGAATCGGCGATTTCGCGGAACCGCTTGAAGTCGAGCGTGCGCGGATAGCCCGAACCGCCGGCAATGATCAGCTTCGGCTTTGTGTCCAGCGCATGGGAAGCCAGCAAGTCATAGTCGATCAGGTGGTTGTCCTCGCGCACCTTGTAGGGCGAGACCTTGAACCACTTGCCGGACTGGTTGACGGGCGAACCATGCGTGAGGTGACCGCCGCAGGCGAGATCGAGGCCCATGTAGGTGTCGCCCGGCTGCAGGAGCGCGAAGAACACAGCCTGGTTGGCCTGCGCGCCGGAATGCGGCTGCACATTGGCGAAGGAACAGTTGAACAGTTCCTTGGCGCGGTCGATGGCGAGGTTCTCGGAGACATCGACAAACTGGCAACCGCCATAATAGCGGCGGCCTGGATAGCCCTCCGCATATTTGTTGGTCATTACCGAGCCTTGAGCCTCCATCACGGCCTTGGACACGATGTTCTCGGAGGCGATCAGTTCGATTTCGTGCTGCTGGCGTCCGAGTTCGGCGGCAATGGCCCTGGCGATCTTCGGATCGGTCTTTGCCAGCGCCTCGCTGAAGAAACCCGGGAACAGCGGCTTCGGGCCAGCCTTCGCGGCCGGCTTCTTCGCAGCAGCCTTCCTGGCTACGGGCTTGGCCTTCGCCTTTGCCTTTGCCTTTGCCTTTGCTTTGGCAATAGGCTTCTTCGCCTTCGCGGCCTTCTTCACGGATGTCTTCGCCATGGTTGAATCCCCTCCAAACCCATCTTTACGTCCTGCCGCAATTGGCAGATTGCCGGATCGAGGTCCAGATACATCTTTGGCTAAGTCGAGGCCCGGCGACGAACGGCAAGGCCTGTGAAATCCGCGCCAACATCGGCCTCGGCTTCACATGGCAGCAGACAGATTTCGGGCGGGATCATGTCCCGCCCGCATCCCGTATCAATTCGTGGAAGACGCCGTCTTGGCGGGCGTGGCCGCCGTCTTCTCGGGCTTTGCAGGAGGCTTCTTTGCGGCAGCCGCGGGCTTGCAGCCGGCGGGAAGCTTTCCATCGGCGCCGGCCTTGCAATCGGCGGGTTTCGCCGCCTTTGCCGTATTCGACTTCTGGGTTGCGGACTTGGAGTCCGCCGAGGCTGTCTTGGTGGCGTCGGTCAAGGCCTTCTTCTTGTCCGTCACCGCCTTGGCGTCGGGCTTCTTGGCCGCAACCTCGGTCTTGTCCTTCTTCACTACCTTCGTGGACTTGGTGGTCTTGGCCTTCTCGTCAGCCTTGGCCTTCGCTGTCTTCGACTTGTCGCCGGATTTGGCCTTCTTCGACGCGACCTTCTTCGAACCCGGCTTCTTTGCCGTTGTGCCGTCGGCATCGGGCATGCTCATCACTTCCGAGGCGCTGCGCTCGCGATTGCCGGTCCAGGCTCGCGTCTTGCCGTTCGAGGCTGCTTTGGATTTCTTCTTGCCCGTATCCCTGCCCTGAGCCTTCAGCTTGGCCTTCGGGTCCTTCAGGCTGACGAGGCTGTCAGTGGACTTCGAGGAAGCGCCGGGCAACCGCTCGCTGGCATCGATCCTGTCACTGCTACGGCGGAAGATCGAAGCGAAGCCGACGGCCTCGTCTGCGTCGACGGCTTCCAGCGAGCGCGGAATGGGCTTCAGAACATAGCGCTTGCCGCCCTGCGTTTCGCCGACTGGAAGCGGCTGGCCAACCACGAAGCCGGTGCCGTCCAGCTGGTAGACGTCGGACCGGAATGCAGCCACGCCATCTCGCGTGGGCCATGAGGTGAGGTAGGCGACGCGCAGCTGCGGGGAATTGGTGACCGGCTTGTCCAGACGTTCCTTCGTCTCGGCCAGTTCGGCGATGCGGGAAGAATTGATGCCATCCTGGCCCTGCAGGATCCAGTCGATGAGGATCGCCACCTTGTCGACGCGCACGCAGCCCGATGAATAGAAGCGGCTGCCCGTATGGAACAGATGCGGTTCGGGCGTGTCATGAAGATAGATGCCGAAGGGGCTGTTGAACTCGATCTTGGCCGTCGCCATGGCATTGGAGCCGCCGGGCTCCTGGCGGAAATGGTAGTTGTCGACCACGGCGCGGCGCCAATTGACCGAATCCGGATCGATTTCGGGACCGCCAACGCCGTTGAAGATCTTCATGTTCATGTCGCGCATCACCTTGGATGCGCCACTCGACGTCATACGCGGAACGATGTCCTTCTCGACGATCGAGGCCGGCGCGTTCCAGTACGGATTGAAGCGGATGACGGTGAGGGGCGTCATGACCACGGGTGTCGGGCGCGACGGGCGGCCGACAATGGCATTGTGAAGCGAATAGACCTTGCCGTCGTTCACCGCCTCGATCTGCTGGGCGGGGATGTTCACCACAATGTAGCGGTTGCCAATATCCTTCGAATATTCGGCAAGGCGCGGAATGTTGGCCTTGATGGTGGCGAGACGGCGATCGGCAGGCACGTTCAGCGCACCGAGCGTGGGGCCGTCGATGACGCCGGTCACCGACAGGCCGTGGTTGCGCTGGAAGCGGCGCAGCGCATCTTCGGTGGCACTGGTGAAGACCTGGGCATATTCGCCCTCGGTGGCTTCGGCGCGGAGATAGCCTTCCATGAAGAGGCGCTTGTTGAGAGCCGCCGGACCCTTGCCGGTCGAACCCTTCTTCAGCTTGCCCGAAGGCACCTTGGGCCAGCCACCCTGGGCCACGACGGCGGCATATTTGTCGGCTACCGCCTGCATGGCGGCAGCACCGTCCGCCGTGATGAATGGCGTGATCGCCCCATCGCTGATGACCGCCGTCTCGGTTGTTGCCTTCGAGCCGGATTCCTGGGAGTGGCCACCGGTATTGGAGTTGGTCGTCACCGTGCCGGTATTCTGGCCGAAGCGCTTCTTGCGCATGAGGTTATCGGAATCGTCGGCATCTGCAAACGCGACGGCAGGCAGCGCCAGTGCGGTTCCCAATGCCAGCGCCACGGCCAGCGACACACACCGGACAATCCGACCCGACCGAGCAAAAGCCCCGAAATCCATCAACAACCTCACACTCTCCGACTGAGTGGCTCAGGGTACCCTGCCAGCCACTCCCCGACAACAATCATTGTCCGACTCGTCAAGAGCCGACCACATTACCGCCATGAAAAGCCCGGCAATTGCGGCAAGAATGCGATGAAGGTCAGCGTCTTGGCAACCGCCAAAAACTTCGGGGCCGCGCTGCGGCATTTCCGCCACAGCACGGCCCTTCCATCACGATTTGCAGGGTGTGATTCTAGAGTCGGTACAGAATCTGGTCGGTCCAGTAACGCTCGAGGCGGGTCAGCGCCTTGTTGATCCGGTCGAGTTCGTCGACGTTGAGACCCACGACCTGCTCCACCGCCTGCATCTGGCGATTGTAGAGTGCGTCGACCCGATTGCGGATCGCCTGGCCCTTCGGCGTCAGGCGCACGCGCACCGAGCGCTTGTCGGTGGCGGAACGCTCGTGGTGGACGTAGCCGGCTTCCACGAGCTTCTTGAGGTTGTAGGAGACGTTCGAGCCCTGGTAGTGACCACGGGTCTTGAGTTCGCCTGCGGTCAGTTCCGAGTCCGCGATGTTGAACAGCAGGAGGGCCTGCACCGGGTTCACTTCCGGCTCGCCGTTGCGTTCAAAATCATCCTTGATCACGTCCAGCAGCCGGCGGTGCAGACGCTCGATCAGGTTGAGCGCTTCGAGATACTTGGGCTTGACCGGATGCCGGACAGTTTCCCCAACCAAAGGGCGCACGGCCCCCATCACTTCAGTTCGCATGTTGATCCACCTTACCCTTGAAGCGAGGCTGGCTTCTTTGTCCATGCCTCTTATCTTCACGACAGTACTTCGCGGGGCCTTAAGTCCGGCTCAACAGCTTGAGTAAATTTATCCTTATAATTTCAGATGTTTGGACAGAGCTCTTATAGCGTTTACGGAGTCTTCCCAAAGCCGCTTAAGTTTGAATTGAAGTGTTGGGTGAATCAAAGCCGAACGGCTCGCCGCCATCGCGGAAGGGTGCCCAAAAAAAGATGCGGGCAGACGGCCCCACCCGTCTGCCCGCACTCATGTGCTCCATCCCCTTCTGGAGCAGTACCGCCTTAGCGGCTTGAAACGCCCTTGTAGCCGCGCTCGATCTGCGCCAGTTCATTGGCGGAACACTTCGCGCCAGCGGCATTGCGCTCGGCATTCCTGACGGCACGGTTGACGGCACTCTTGCCGCTCTGGGTCACGGTCTCGCGGTGCAGCGTGATCACGCGGTCATAGAAGCGCGCTACCTGGAAGCGGGACAGGCTGTTGCACTGGCGCTCCAGGTAATAGGCCTTCACGACCCGCGAATAGAGGCCGAGGCCACCCCCACCCGACCGGGTTGACGCGGTTTCAGGCTTCTGTGCGGCGCGGGTTTCCGGTGCCCGGCGCTTTGCCGGGGCTGCCGCCGTCTGACGGTTGGACTCGGCCACGGCCTCGCGCGCGGCCTCGAGGGTTTCGCGTACGTCAGCAGTTGTGGCTGCCGTGCAACTCGCCCCATTGCCTTCCGCGTAACCTTTGCCAGCGGCCGAACGTGCCGCACCAGCGGAGGATTGGCTCGCCGCCGCCACCTCGGCGCGGGCCGTATAGCGCGAGAGCTCGCTCCGCTCGGAAAACGACAGGACATTGCAGTGCCTGTCCGCCGCTTTCGCCCGCGACAGGATGCGGACCGCCTCTTCCGCCGCGGTGCTCGCCAGAACGGGCTTCACGGCAAGCGTGGCGGCGGGAAGAACCATGAGCGGGAGAGTCACGAGAAGATATGTCAGCTTTGGCATGGGCATGTGATTTCGGCCTCTGAATTCGCCTTCAAGCCTAACGGCAGCAACCTTAATTTGATTCAAATGCGAAGGGCTTTTCGCTCCGATGGTTAATCGTGCCTTGCCCTCGCCTCAACTTCGTGGCGATAGTTTACCGATGAAGCTGTTGCACTTCTCCCTCTACCTGCTGCTGACCGCGCCGCCAAGCCTGGCTGCCGAAACCGTGCCCAAGCCGAGGCCGCGGCCCGAACCCAGCGCTGCGGCCGTTGCCGTGATCATTCCCATTCCGCGGCCACGGCCCAGCCGGGACTC
>NZ_JBGSOZ010000121.1:0-2065 GCF_041738905.1 Aestuariivirga sp. | reverse complement strand
ACGGTCGACGCGCGGCTCGAAAGCGCCGCCGACGTTTTCAGCATGCTGCCCGAGGGCAAGCCGCAGGGCTACTTCAGCGCCTGGCCTGAATACTTCCACAGTTTCGCTGACAAGGTCGGCCAACAGCCTCAGATGCGGCGGCCAAGGCCTAGCCCGCGCCAGATCACCCAAGCCGAGGAAACGTTGCTTTGGCTGCGCTGGCTGGATCCCGACGATGCCCGGCTCCTATGGCTGCGGGCCAACCGAACACAGTGGAAGCCGATCTGCTGGGAACTTGGCATCAGCCGTGCAACGGCGAACCGACGTTGGCAGTACGGCATCGCCGTCATCGTTTGGCGGCTGAACGGAAAGCGAGTGCCAGGGAAACGGTCCATGGAGTTCGTTGTGGATCGAGCCGGTCAATAGCCAGCGATTCGGGGCTTCTCAACCGAAGAAATTGTCAACTGAGCGATGGACGGCGAAATGGCTCCCTTCTTCATTTTCTCCGTCAGGTAAGCGCGGAATTTGCCGCCACCGATATAGTGATCCTGAAGCCATTCCCGATAGGCACCCAACGATTCCAGCGGATAGCACCAAGCCTCTTGCGGGTTCGATTTGGCTTGAGGATGGCTGTCGGGGTATCTGTGGGGAAACTTGCTGCGATCCCCGTACCGTTCATTGTATCCACTATCGTCCCAGAATTTCGACCAATGGCGACCGATCGAGATGTCGACAACATTCTTTTCATCAACAGGCGCACCTGCGACGATCATCTCATAGATGAGTGTCTCGGCTTCGTTGAACACGCTGAAAAAGCCCCGCGGTGCTGACTGATAGTTCAGTGCAATCCGCTCATGCCATTTGTCGAAGCGGCTCCGCCCTGTCGGGTCGTAGCCGACCTGCGAGTAGATCATCTCGCGAAGTTTTGTTCCGGCAAGGATGCGGAAATTGTCGCGCGCCTCTTGCTGGCAATTGGCCCCAGCATCGAAGGCATAGTATTCAAGGATGGAAAGGCACACTTCAGCAGGATAGCAGTAGTGGACGATGCCGTTGTGTGGCACTTCAAAATGCGCCGACTGGGTTTCACTGCCGATCTTTGACAGAATTCCCTTGATCGCCTGGATCCTTGGCTTTGGTTCGGTTTCGCGCCATTGCGAACTGATTGTCCCAATGTGCGCATTCTGAACACCGCAAAGTGCGGCTAGGCCTCGCTGGTTCAGATATGGAGTGCCGTCAGAAAGCACGCCCATCCCGATTCCGTTGATCTCAGCATCTTTCGCGATGCCAAGGTCAAGCAAGCCCTGACCGATTTCCTTTTGGTCCGTTTTGGCAGGTAACGTCTTGATCGTCATAGGTTTCATGGTGATTTCCTTGCGGTCAGAGGCTGTTTGGCAGTGCAGGCGAATGGATGACTCTGCTCGCGCCAAGATGGAAGAACATAGGGAAAACATACCAGATCAGCGGCCGTCGGCAAACCATATGCTGTGTTGTGCTCGCTCAGTTCGTCAAGATTGTGCGGTATCTCCTGTCAAGACCTGAGATCGATGTGAGACAACTTCCTGCGAGACACCGGAAGGCGAGACGGATCGGATCGGTATCGCTATTCATTGCGATATACTCGGGAGAGGCGCGCGCAGCAGACATCGCGCCGCTGGCTTCCGGGGTCCAGACAGGGGTCCAACCGGGGTCCATCCCGCTAACCCACTGATTTCTGGTTCCTTCCTGGCAAAATTCGTATGCTGGCGGGCGAAGCGCGGCACATCGCTAGCGACAGGGCCGGATTTTTGGGAAGCCACCCGGAAGCCACCGCCGCCTGAACCCGCCTGAAACACCGCAAAATCAAACCCTTGAAGCTGGACACCCCAGGTGACCGCTGGACCCCGCGTGGAGTCCAGTCTGGACCCCGGAGTCCGGAAGCCAGGGGTATCCACCTTGATCCGAGGAATGACCCGACGATGACGCTGAGCTTTGCCCCGGAGCGGATCGAGATGTGGCCGCTGGCCAAGCTCCAGCCCTACGCCCGCAATGCCAAAGCGCATGGCGCGGATCAAGTTGCGAAGATCGCCGCCAGCATGGCGGAGTTCGG
>NZ_JBGSOZ010000113.1:0-45434 GCF_041738905.1 Aestuariivirga sp. | reverse complement strand
CTGCCCGAACCTGAAATGTCCGTTGCGGCGGAAGAGGCGGCACCCATCGTGGAAGCCCTCGCCGATCGTATCGGGCTGGCGTCGGCCCTGCTGAAGGCGAAAGCCGATACGGCTGACCCCTTCGCGCAGCCGGTCGGCCGGTTTCGCGCCGCCGAACCGCGCCCGGAGGAAACGCCCGAAGCCGATGAGGAATCCGGCGATCTTGCCCTGACACTTCTCGACATGATGTCGGGCGGCACCGGTTCACTGCCGCATGAGCGGACGCTTGCCGCCGATACGCTGCTTCGCATCTTGCCGCGCATTCCGGTGAAGCAGTTGATTGCCGTGGTCGAGCGCGTGGCCATCATGGAAACGCCACCGGCACTTCTGGTGGCGAAGCTCATCCGCGATGCCCGCCACGATGTGGTCAGCCCGTTGCTCGAGCGCTGCTCGAACATCAGCGACCAGGACCTGATGAACGCGGCACCCGACGGAGACTCGCCCAAGCTCAGGATGATCGCCCGCCGCCGCGTGCTCTCGACAGTGCTGAGCGACTATCTGATCTCGACGAACGATCCCGGTGTGCTGCTCACCATGATCCGCAATCCCGGTGCACAGATCTCGCACGAGGCTTTCTACCGCCTTGCCGAATTCGCTGGCCTGCATCAGGCCCTGCTGGCGCCGCTCGCCACGCGTGCCGACCTTCCGCCGCCCGTCGCCTTCGAACTGTTCTGGGATGTGCCGCCGGAACTGCGCCGTTTCATCTTCTCGCGCTTCCTCACCGATTCCGAAACACTCAACAAGATTCTCCGCATCACGCTGGCAACGCACACGGGCGAGAACGGCGAACCCGGCGCGGACGCCAAATTCGCGCCGAAGGAAGCCGTGACCGCCGCCCTCGACAGCGCGTGCGCCTTCCGGCTCGACGAAGCTTCGGCGCAATTCGCGGAACTGGCCGGCATCGCGCGAGACACGGCACTCCGCATCCTTTCCGATCGCGATGGCGAACCGCTCACCGTGCTTCTGAAGGCGCTGGGCTGCACGCGCGCTAGTTTCGAGGATGCAATCACCATGCTTCGCCAGTCCGAGGCCGGCCTGCTCAGGAGCGATCGCGATCCGCAGGAGCTACAGGCCATCTTCGAAGGCCTGTCCTTCAACAAGGCGCGCATCCTTCTCACCTACTGGGACTGGTATGTGCGGAAGTCGGGCCCCTACGCCTCGCACAATTGAAGAGCATCCGTTCTTCTCTCAACTGCTCTTGTTGATTGCGCGCCTCTCCCCTAAGTAGATTCGCTGGTCCCGATTGACACCGGGCCGGAATCCGCTGCAGGGAGAAAGCCGTCCGACATGGAAAACAAGACTGCGCTCATTGAGCTCGCAACGCAGATCGTCGCGGCCTATGTGGGCAAGACCGCCGTCGAACAGGCCGATCTGCCGAAGCTCATTGCCGATGTTCATCGTGCCCTGGAGCAGGCCGCCAGCGGATCGGCGGCCCGCGACGACGCCGCCGACGCAAAGCCCGCGGTGAATGTGAAGAAGTCGATCACGCCCGATTATCTGATCTGCCTCGAGGACGGAAAGAAGTTCAAGTCCCTGAAGCGGCATCTGCGCACGCACTTCAACTTGACTCCGGAGCAGTATCGGGAAAAGTGGGGACTTCCCTCGGATTATCCGATGGTTGCGCCGAACTATGCGAACTCGCGTTCGAAGCTGGCGAAGAACATGGGCCTTGGCCAGAAGCGCGGAACATAAGTTTCGCAAAATCTTCGCTTGCTGACTCTTGCGGATCAGTCCTTCACGATTCATAAACGAATTGTTAAATGGGGCATCGATTCGCAAGGGGCATCGTTGGCTATGGGGCAGGTCAACATTGCGTTTAGGGCACAGCTGGTCGTGCCGGAGCAACGGCAGATCTACGACTACTGGTTGACCTGTTCGGATGGCAAGTCGATGCCGGCGCGCGGCGATATCAATCCCGCGCATATTCCACGGCTTCTGCCATACATCACACTGATCGATGTTCATGAAGAGATTAGCCGCAGCACGGTGCGGCTGGCAGGTACACGGCTTCGCGATGTCTATGACCGCGAGATCACCGGCCTCTGCCTCGATGATCTCGATCTCGGGCCGAAACGCGACTACTGGTTGGCGGCCTACCGCCATACGGCCCTCGATGGCAAGCCGACGCAAGGCATCGTGCGCGGGCCGCGCGTCAACAAGGAGCATCTGGTGCAGTACTGGATCAAGCTACCGCTCGCGGTTGCCGGGGGCGATCACATCGGCATGATTCTCTGCCTCGACTATTTCCTGTCCGCGATGGATGACGAGCAACGGCAGGCCAATTCCGCGTGATCGGAAAAAAAGCAAAATAAAAGGTATTGATTCCTGTTCTGGGTATGTCTAGTTTTCCTTCCGCAAGGAGAACTCTACCATGGATCGTGCCGATACCTTCGATGCTCGCAAAGAAACGACGGCCAGCCCCGATCAAACAAACGGGTTTGGAGGCCACCGCCCGCAACGCCCCGGACCTCATGCCGATGCGGCCCCCACATTCAATGATGCTGAAAGCCCGCTTTCCTGGCTCCGCACGCGGCGGGACCGTTCGGGCCAGCCCCTCATCAGCAGCGCGCAGTATCTGGCCGGTGAACGGCTGCGGTCCGACTTCGAGCGTGCCATGATGGCCCGCCGGACCACCACCAATTGGAATCTTGCCGGATCGGGCAGCGGCGGCAATGCAGCCGCCGAACTCAGCGATGGCGCAATCGCGGCCCGCCAGCGCTATCAGAATGCGATCGCCGCAGTTGGCCCCGAGCTTGCCAGCATTCTGCAGCATGTCTGTTGCATGGCGGCGGGGCTCGAACAGGCAGAGCGGGTGCTCAACCTGCCGCAGCGCAGCGGCAAGGCCGTCCTGGGCCTGGCGCTCACCGCCCTGGCGCGGCATTACGGATTGACGCAGGATGGATCGCGTCCGGGCCAGCGCATCTCGCAATGGGGTGTGGAGGACTATCGTCCGGCGATTGCTCAGGCCGAACTGGAAGAGGCCTGAAGGGCCGCCTGCGCATCGGCCTTGATCCGCTGGATCATCGAGGCAAAGCCATTGGAGCGTTGCTGGGTGAGGTGGCCCGAAAGTCCCAGCTTGCCCAGGACCTCGCCGGCATCGGTGGCCAGGATGGTGGAGGCCGTTTTCCCCGAATAGATCATGAAGGCGATGGCGATGAGACCCTTGACGATCAGGGCATCGCTGTCGCCCGAGAAGGTGAGGATGGGGTCCGGAGTCCGGCTGTCAGCCTTCGAGGTGATCCACACCTGACTGGCGCAGCCCCTCACCTTGTTGTCAGGCGAATGGTCGGCATCGGGCAGCGGCGGCAGCTCCCGGCCAAACTCGATCACATGCTTGTAGCGGTCTTCCCAGTCGTCGAGGACCTCGAAGTCGGACAACAGGGTTTCAATGGGGTCCACGAGAGGAGGCCTTCCGGTTCCGGTGATGGTGAAGCCACCAGATAGGCGGAGCGCTCCCGAACCTCAACCTTCTTTCTTGACGGGCGGTGCCTTGGCCGGCACCGGCCCGCGCCACTCGGGGATCAGGTCTTCGATCTCGAGAGTCGACTGGCTCTCGGCGGGCCTTTCCTCGGCCGCGGCCAGCTTGACCGAACCGGTCTGCAGCGGATCGACTGCGATGGCCTCCTGCGAACCTTGCGGCACTCCGGGATCACTCGTGGCATCCGATGCCCATTCGTAGATGAGCTTCGCGGAATACTTCGCCTTGGCCTCGAGCCGTCCGGCGACATAGGTCGCGGTCTCGCATACGCCGGGCTGGCGGACGCAGAAGGACGCCACATCGGAGAAGGCCGATGTTGCCGAAGACAACATCTGGATGGTCGAGACCTGCGGCGCAGGCTCGCTCTGCGCGGCCACATTCTCGGGCGGCGACGGCATCAGGAAGCCCGCACCCGTGAGAACCAGTATTGTTTTGATGAGACGCATCCCCGCACCCCTTTCTACTTGCGGAGACACTAGCAAAATGATGTTTCGGAGCGATAAAGCGAGACGGCAGGATTTGAATACAATGAAAGATGGATTTGATGTTGTTTTGAATAAAATTTTATACTTGGCCTTAACTTCGCTTTAACCATGAGGCTGCGAATGTCTCTTGGGACATGCCAAGAGGGTTCCCGGTTCGGAAAGGCGCCGTTAACTGTGCTGGTGCAAGTTGAGGCAGAACAGGGAGCGTGCCAGCGGTCTTGGCCCCTGAGGGATTAAAGTGAGTTCGGGTCGGCTTTATGCGTGAGATGGTGTTGAACGACTACCGGGGGCGGAAACTGCTGCCGCTTGCCGCTTGGGGCCTGACCTCTTTGATCAGCCTTGCCATCGTGGGCAACGCCTTCTTCGGCCAGCCAGACATGGGCCGGTCGATGGCGGCTGCGAGCGCGGACGTGCCGGAAGGTATGGCGCGGCTCGAGGTCGATGCACCCGTTTCGGGCGGCCGCACCATCCAGCTCAAATATGATCCCGTCGTCGAAACCGTGCAGCGCGAACTGGCCGCCGCAGGTTACTACAAGGGCATCGTCGACGGTGTGATCGGCCGCAAGACGCGCCAGGCCATCACGTCGTACCAGGCCGCAGCCGGCCTCGAGGCCGATGGAAAGCCCTCGGCGGACTTGGCCGACCATATCCGCTTCACCCGCGAAGTGGCGGAAGCCTCGCTTTTCACCGGAACCATCCAGGCCGATCCCGATGCCGAGGCCCGCGCCTCGATCAGGCGGGTTCAGACGGGGCTGGCGGAACTGGCCTACAGCCCGGGCGCGATCAACGGCGAACTCACCCGCCAGACGCGCAATGCCATCCTTGCCTTCCAGCGTGATCGCAAGATGCCCGAGACCGGCGAAATCAACGAAGCGCTGATGGCTGAACTGGGCAAGATGAGCGGCCAGTCCGAACTGGCCACGCAATAGGGCCTTGCGCCTCAAATCCGGCATCTGGGTTTCCGCCTTCCTGCGCCGCTGCATGGTCGAGGGCATTTTCGGTGCGGTCGTCAAGCGGGGGGCCGAGGAAGCCGGCGCGGTCTACGTCGTCGTCGATCACCTTGATGGAACCTGCCATCTCTTCGGACCCGCGCCCGGCCCATCGCACGACGATGAGGGCGAGCGGCGCTGGGCACTGGAACTCATGCCCCCTTCAGGGCCACTCGACGTGCGGGATGTTCTGGAACGCCGAAAGCGGTTCGACCCCGACATCTGGATCGTTGAAGTCGAGGACCGGCGCGGGACCGCGGGCCTTGCCGTTTCCTCTTAGCCAACTGTTAACCATGACCGGGCTTAACTGACGGGCATCCGGAGGACACTCCGCAACGAGAGAGTGAATGCCATGAGTGCCCGTGCCATATGTGCCGTCATCGAGTTTCCCATGAATCGCGTCCGTCCCCTGACGGCGGACCCGCTGGAAGCATCAGGTGAAGTCATCATCTTCCCAGGCGTGCAGATCGAACGGCTGATGTATGATCTGGCCGAACGCCTTCCCGCCGCGCGTGCCGGATCCTCCGCGCAGGCCCGCGCGACGGAATTCGATTTCTACTGAGGCCTGGCACTCTTTTCCGGCCCGCAGCGTGAGCGCCCGACGGCCTCGGCAGCGCCCGCGCGCAATCCCGCTTCCGTGATCGGATACCACACGACGGCCAGGCCCCGCGGCTCGGGCGACATCACGGTCCATCCGCTGTCGATTTCCGGCCGTTCCTTGTCGGTGGCCATGACCAGTGATTCGATCAAGTCCGGTGCCAGCGAAAGGCTCACGTTGAAGATGTTGGAACCTGACTGACGGTGGTTGACCGAATAGATGGCCTCCGCCTTGTCAGTGTAGATCGTTGCCACCCAGAACCCGTCCGGCAGGTCAGCCGAGAAGGTGACATTCGCTGCTGAGACGTCGAACAGGCAGATGCCGGTCACGCCCTGGCGCGGCAGGCCGGGGAACAGCTGTGCCTGGTCCTCAGGCGGAAGGATGAAGAAAGTGTTGGTTCCGTTCGCGGACGCCATCCGCGCCACCTCGCGGGCGAACAGCCAGCCCGGCACGAAAAGCGTGAAGGCGGCATGGGCCGTCATCGCCGCCGCCAGCGCCACGGCCAGCCAGAACAGGTGCCGCATCATCGGCAGGCCTCACGCTTGACGTCGAAGGGCGGGGGAGATGTGAACTTCTGGTTGTTGGCCGGAACCGCCGAATAGATCACGGTGAGACGCCGCGCTACCGGCGTCTTCAGCCAGTTACCGGGCTCGGGCGACACGGAGGCCACGATGCTCAACGAACCGTCCGCCTCGCGGATCACGTTGTCCGAATCGGCGGTAGCCTGGACCGTGGCGTTGGCACTGGCCGATTCGGCCACCGCGAGGCTCCACCAGCGCGGCAGCGGGCTGGTCGCGGTCAACCGGTAGCGGCAGGATGAGGTGAGGGGCTGGTTGTCATCGTCGGTTTCGGCGGTGGCCTCTGTCAACTGACCCGGAGCAGGCGGCAGGCGGCCCGCGATCAGGTAATGCGCGCGCGCGTGATAGTTCCATGGCCCCGCCAGCCCAAGGCCACGGCTGATCCAGGGTGTCCCGGACTGCAGATGCTCGACACCCGAGGACTGTATCAGCGCATAGGCGCTGAAGCAGCCGACCGCTGCTCCCGCCGCGATGTAAGTGAATGCCGCAATCAATCCCCGCATGTCAGAAATCAGAAGATGCTGTCAAAGAGCGTCTTATTTTTCTTCTTGCGCTTTTCCTGGGAGGGCGGGGCGTTGTTCCGCTGGTCCACGCCGCCGAAGATCTTCTCGATGAAGTTGCGCTTGCGCTTCCTGCTGCCGGGTGCGGGCTGCGGCTCGTCCACATTCGCCTTTGGAAGCACCAGTGCCTGCTGCTTCGGCTTCTTGATGACGGGCTTGGCGGCAACCACCGGCGGCGTCTCTTCGAAGAGGTCGAACATGCCGTTGAGCACGTTGTTGACGTTTCCCGGCGGCGGCAAAAACGCGGTGCCGGTATCGCTCTGGTCGGTTTCATCGCTAATGGGAGGGACCGCGGTCTTCGGATCTTCGAGTTTCGCTACCGCATAGGTATTGTCATAGGGAACACCCGCCAGCCCGATGGGCTGAAGCCCGCGCTCTGCCTCCACCATGATGCGCTTCCATGTCGGAGCGGGCAGCAGGCCGCCGGTCACTTCGTTCATCGGCGTGAAGTCGTCGTTGCCGAACCATACGCCGGTCACATGGTGCCCGGTAAAGCCCACGTACCAGGCATCGCGGTAGCCCTGATTGGTTCCCGTCTTGCCGCCTTGCGGTGCGAAGCCCAGATCGGCGCGGCGGCCTGTGCCGGCCTTGACCACGGCGGAGAGCATGGAGTTCAACTCGGCCACCTTCTCTTCCGGAAACACCCGGCGTGGCGGCATCATACTGTCTTCGGTCCGTGAATAGAGGAGATCGCCGTTCGAGCGGCGGATTTCCAGCACGGCATAGGGTGTGGCCGGAAAGCCGCCCGAGGCAAATGCCACATAACCTGTCGTGAGGTCGAGCAGCGACAGGGCGCTGGTGCCGAGCACCATGGGCGCCCATGTCTCGAGCTCACCCTTGATCCCCGCCATGTGCGACGTGTTGATAATGGCGGTGCGGCCGATGTCGATCATCAGCTTCACCGGAATGGAATTGTAGGAGTGGGCCAGTGCCTTGGTCAGGGTGGTGCGGCCCGCATATTTGCCACTGTAGTTCCGGGGCGCCCAGTTGCCCACCGAGACGGGACCGTCCACCACGACGTCGTTCGGCGTGTAGCCATTGAGGAGTGCAGCCATGTAGACGAAGGGCTTGTAGGACGAGCCCGACTGGCGGAGCGCGTCCGTGGCCCGGTTGAACTGGCTGGTTTCATAATCCTTGCCGCCCACGATGGCGCGCACGGCACCATCGGTCGACATGACCACGGTGGCGGCCTGGCCCACGCGGTAGGACTCGCCGTTCGCCGCAAGCTCCTCGTTGATGATGTCCTGGGCGGAGGTCTGGAGCGGCAGGTTGATCGTGGTCTTCACCTCGAGTACGAAATCGCCGGTCAGTCCCTTCTGGTCGATCACGGCAAGCGTGTCCCTGTAGGCCCAGTCGAGGAACCAGTTGGGACTGTCCGAAATCTTCTGCTGGATGGCGGTCGCCGGCTCGCGGCGGGCCAGCAGAAGCTCGCCCTGGGTGATGAAGCCTGAGTCGAGCATGCGGTAGAGAACCGTGTTGGCGCGCGCGCGGGCCACGTCCAGATTCTTGTGTGGCGCGTATTTCGACGGGGCCTTGAAGAGCCCCGCCAGCATCGCGGCCTCCGGCAGCGTGATGTCGCGCACGGACTTGCCGAAGTAGAATTGCGATGCCGCCTCGATGCCATAGGCGCCGCCGCCGAGATAGGAGCGGTCGAGATAGAGCTTGAGGATCTCTTCCTTGCTGAGGCGGGCCTCGATCCACAGCGACAGGAATGCCTCGTGCACCTTGCGGCGGATGGTGCGCTCGGGGCTGAGGAAGAGATTCTTCGCCACCTGCTGGGTGAGCGACGAGCCACCCTGCACCACGTCATTGGCCCGCGCGTTCTGCACGATGGCGCGGAGCGTGCCGATGACATCGACCCCGAAATGTTCGAAGAAGCGGGCATCCTCGGTGGCGAGGACCGCCTTGATCATGTGGGGCGGGATATCGGACAGCGGAATGGCGTCGTCCTGGCGGATGCCGCGCCGCCCGATGATCTCGCCATTCGCATCCGTGAAGGTCACGGCAAATTCGCGGCCGCGGTTCCACACGTCGCCCGTCCCCGAGAAGGGCGGCAGCGCATAAGCCAGCAGCACGAAACTGGCAATGACGCCGAAGGTGACGCCATCGTCGAGCAGGTCGAAGAAGATGCGTCTGAGGCCTCTCAGCCGGAAGCCGTCCAGGAAGGCCGCATAGGCCGAACTGGTACGCTTGATGAAATCCCATGTCTCGAACACCGCCGTGCTGACGACGGAGTCGGCCCGCCAGAGAAAACCGGCAATCGACTTGCGGGGTGGAACCTGGGACACGCTTTTCGACCAATCTGGGGTTGGGAGTGGGTTAAGATGCGATTGTGACGAAAACGGGCCTTCCCCGCCGCCGCAATTCATGCCGCCCTCTCGAAAAAGATACAATGGACCGGATAGATTGGACAGGGGTTAAACACAGGGCGGCCAGCCCTCGGCTGTTGACAATCCCGCCCAAGTCCGTTGCATAGGCCCAACATGACGTCCCCGCCGCCCTTCTGGAAGACCAAGCCCCTCGCCGCGATGACCCGAGAGGAATGGGAATCGCTGTGCGATGGCTGCGGCCGCTGCTGCCTGAACAAGCTCGAGGATGAGGATACCGGCGATTTCCTCTATACTCGGGCGGCCTGCCGGCTGCTCGACCTCAAGACCTGCCGCTGTTCCGACTATGCCAACCGGCAGTCCATCGTCTCGGATTGCGTGGCGCTCACGCCGGAGAATGTGGGCACCCTCGGCTGGCTGCCCCGGACCTGCGCCTACCGGCTGCTGGACGAGGGGAAGCCGCTGCAATGGTGGCATCCTCTCGTTTCCGGGCGGAAGGAAACCGTGGACGAGGCGGGAATCTCGGTGAAGGGCGGCGATGTCTATTCGGAAGAGGGCATCACGGTCGACGAACTGGTCGATCATGTCTGGCGCCTGCCGAAACCGAAGCGCCGCAAGATGCCATGATGCGCCGCGCCTGCCTCGCCATCGTCTATCTGCTGACTCTGGTTCTTCCCGGATCGGCGGAGGAGAAGGCGCTGCGCGGCGTGGCGCTGGTCATTGGCCAGTCTGAATACGAGAACCTGGCCCCGCTCGCCAATCCCGGACAGGACGCCAAGGCCATCGAGGATCTTCTGGAAGACTTAGGCTTCGACGTGACCGGCGTGACCGACCGCAACGCGAAGAAGCTGTTGCGTGACCTCGAACGCTTTGCCGAGGACGCCGACGGGGCCGATGCCGCCATCATCTATTATTCCGGGCATGGCATCGAGGCGGGGGGCGAGAACTGGCTTGTGCCGGTTGATGCCAATCTCGAAGCATTGGAGGACGTTCAGGACAATCTCGTTCCCCTCTCGGGCGTGCTGGACGAACTCCGCGCCAAGGTTCCGCTGACGATTTTCCTGATTGATGCCTGCCGCTCCAATCCCTTCCCGCCAGGATCGGTGGCGCGCAGGCAGGGCGAGAAGCTGGAGATGAGCGGGGCAGGCCTCGGCACGCCGCGCGGCTTTGCAACGATCGAGGAGGGCGCCACCGATACCGTGGGCACCATCATCGGCTTTGCCGCTGAGCCGGGCCTTCCAGCGCTCGACGGAGAACCGGGCGGCAACAGCCCCTATGCCGCCGCCATCCTGCGGCATCTCTCGGCCATGACCGGCGAGGAGTTCGGATTGGTCATGCGCATGGTAACGGAAGAGGTCTACCTCAAGACAGGAACCCGGCAGCGGCCATGGGTGAACGAGTCATTGCGGAAGCAGCTCTTTTTCGGTTCGCCGGAGCAACTGCCAGAGGGTGCGGCAGGCGCCATCACCGGCGAGCGCCGTAAGCTGCTGCTTACGATCTCGGGCCTTCCCGACCCGGAGCGCAAGCGCGTCGAGAAGCTGGCTGCATCCGATCAGGTGCCGCTCGATACGCTTTATGGCGTGCTGGCGGCCCTTGGCGAGACCGGCATCGGCAAGGACCCTGCGGCGCTTGACGCCGCATTGAAGGCGCAGGCGGGACGGCTGAAGACTATCCTCGATGAGCGGAAGGCCCTGTCGCTCGATGACCCCGAGTTGCAGCGGCTGGTGGCCGAGGCCGATCAGGCGGTGAGCGAAGGGGCTATCAAGACGGCGCGCAGCCTGCTGGATGAAGCCAAGGCCCATGTCGAATCGTCGCGCTCCTCGATTGAAGATGTGGAGGCGCAGGCCAGGGCCAAGCGCATGGCCAATGCTGAAATCCTGGTGAAGAGTGCCGAGACCGCCGAAATCGACTTCGACTTTGCGGCCGCTGCCCGGGACTATGCCTCGGCTTTCGACTGGGTGAAGGAGGCCGACAAGGTGATGGCCGCCAAGTACAAGACCTACGAGGCGGATGCGCTGCAGTCCATCGGCAGCTATCGCGGTGACAATCAGGCGCTGGCACAAGCCATTGCCGGCTACGAGCAGGCGCTCGGCCTCGTCAGCAGGCCGCAAGATGCCGTGCAATGGGGCAAGGCCACCAACAACATGGCCAATGCCCTGCTGCGCATGGGCGAGCGGACCCTCGATCAGGCGCCACTGGAAAGGGCTGTCTCGCTCTACCGCGATGTACTATCCGTGGACGGAGGAAAGCCCTCGCTGCGCGCCACCACATTCTCGAACCTTGGCATCGCGCTCAACACGCTCGCCGACCGCCGCAACGACGCGGGCCTCTACGCAGACGCGGGCAAGGCCTTCGACGATGCATTGGCACTCCGCGACAAGGCCAACGATGGGCTGGGCTGGGCGCTCGACATGCTGAACGCGGCAAACTTGGAAATCGCGCTTGCCGACCGCAACACCGAACCAGCGCGTTACAAATCCGCCGAAGAAAAGATTTCGGCGGCGCTGGAACTGATCGACCCTGTTACCAACCGCATCGAGTGGGCGCAGGCCAAGAACAATCTGGCCATCAGCCTGCGCGCGCAAGGTGCCAATACCCGCGACGTGGGGAAGGTGCGGGACGCCCTCAGGATCTATGAAGTGGTGCTCCCCGCCTTCGACCGCAAGACCTTCCCGCTGGACTGGGGCAATACCAATGGCAACATCGCCATCGCCCACACCAACATCGGCGCCATGGAAGGCAATGCCGCTGAATTCGAGACGGCCTTGGATTTCTATAGGCTGGGCCTTCAGGAAGTAACGCGCGAGCGCACGCCCGTGTTCTGGGCCAAGCTGCAGAATGCCTATGGCATGACGCTTCAGGTCGTCGGCACCATGAAGTCCGATCCCGCTTTGCTGGAAGACGCAGCGCAGGCTTTCCGTGGCGCTCTCGAAGTCCGCACCCGCGAGGCCAATGCCGAACTCTGGGCCGAGAGCCAGCAGATGCTGGCCTCCACACTGTCCTCGATCGCCTCATCGAAGGCCGATCCCGCTCTGGCGGACGAGGCGATTGCGGCCTACCGCTCAGCCCGCGAAATCTTTACGAGGGACGCCTTCCCGGCGGATTGGATGTCAGTGTCGTCGGGCCTCGCCATGGCGCTGCAGGGCAAGGGCATCCTGAAGCAGGACGACAAGATTCTGATGGAGGCCGAGGGCATCTACAGGGAAGTGCTGGCGGCAACCGATCGCAAGAGCAAGCCGCTGGAATGGGCCTCCGCCATGAAGGATATCGCCACGATCCAGTTCATGTTGGGCACCACCCACATGAACAAGGCAGAGGTCGAGGAATCGATCAGGAACTTCGACCTCGCGCTGGAGGAGTATCAGAAGTCCGGCAGCTTCATGGACAAGATGATGATCGGCGCCATGCGCAACAACGCTGTGAAGGCGCTCGACCTCTTCAAGTGATCAGGCCGCAGACGTCTGCGGTTTTCTGATCAGGCCGGCTGCCTTGAGGATTGTGGCATCAAGGCCTTCGCCGCCCTTCGCCAGATGAGCGATGAGAGCAGAGCGCATGCGCGGGTCCCAGAACTTGTTGATGTGCTCGGCCGCATCCTTCACCGCAAGCTCCGGCCCGGAGCCGTTGAAGAAGCTGGCGATCTGATTCGCCATGCGGATCATGTCACGCTGTTCCATCTGCTATTCCTCGTCGAAGATCATGACGCCGCGGTTCGAGAGCGCGGCAAGTTTCAGTTGGGCTTGTCTCGCAAGGGACAAGGCGAGCGCGGTAGGGGCCGACACCGTGGCGAGCGCCCCGATGCCCGCGATGGCGCATTTCTGGACGAGTTCGAAGCTGCAGCGGCTGGACATCAGCACGAAGCCCGAAGTGAGGTCGGTGCCAGCCCGCGCGAGAGCGCCGATCAGCTTGTCGAGCGCGTTGTGGCGGCCGACATCCTCGCGTGACAGAAGAATTTCTCCGTCTACGGAACACCATGCAGCGGCATGGACCGTGCGGTTGATGCGGCTCATCGGCTGATGCGCGGGCAGTTGTTCATAGGCGCGCGCGACAGCCTGTGGCGAGAGCTGCACCTTCGGAACGCTGCGGCCCGGCATGCGGATCGCATCCTTGATGTCCTCGATGCCGCAGAGCCCGCAACCGGTGCGGCCTTCGAGCGAGCGCTTCGCCATGCGCGAGCGGTTGAGCCGGTTCTCACGAACTGAGAGATCAAGCGTGTAGCCTTGCTCGCTGGACAACACGAGAACGCCGGTCACATCATCTGCCGCGCCGATGATGCCTTCGGCAAGCGCAAAGCCGATTGCGAAGTCCTCGAAGTCCGCAGGCGTTCCCATCATGACCGCGTGGTTCGCCGAATTGAATTGCACCGCAAGGGGCACTTCCTCCGGCACCTGCCACACGGTTTCGCTGTCACCCGCCAATGTGTGGAGCGTGCCCCACGCAGGCCGCGAGGTCGGCACGGTGCCGCCCTTCGCTGCGAGCGGAATGACGTTACTCCGCCGCGACAAGGGGCTTGGCTCCAATCCGCTTGTTCTCTTCCTCGCGCTCTTCCCATTCCTTCTGCCACTCGGACGGCTGGTTGGAGAGCGTCACTTGAACCGCTGTCACCTTGTATTCGGGGCAGTTCGTCGCCCAGTCCGAATATTCAGTGGTGATGACGTTGGCGCCCGACACCGGATGATGGAACGTGGTGTAGACAACACCCTGCGGCATGCGCTCGGAAACATTGGCGCGAAGAGTGGTAGCGCCCATGCGGCTCGAAATCGAAACCATCGCACCATCCTTGATACCGCGCGTTTCGGCATCGTGCGGATGGATATCGAGAACGTCCTCCTTGTGCCAGGTCACGTTCTCGGTGCGCCTTGTCTGCGCACCCACATTGTATTGCGACAGAATGCGGCCCGTGGTGAGGATGAGCGGGAACGACCGGTTGGTGCGCTCGGGCGTCGGCACAAACTCGGTGACGACGAAGCGGCCCTTGCCACGAACGAAGCCGCCGACATGCATGAGGGGCGTGCCCTCCGGCGCCTTGTCGTTGCACGGCCACTGGACCGAGCCCAGCATGTCGATCTTGGCAAATGAGACACCCGCAAAAGTCGGCGTGACCCGGGCGATCTCGTCCATGATCTCGGCCGCCGAGTCATAGCTCATCGGATAGCCCATGGCGTTGGCGAGGTCGCACACGGCCTGCCATTCATGCTTGCCCTGCATCGGGGCCTTCACCTGGCGAACGCGATTGATGCGGCGCTCGGCATTGGTGAAGGTGCCGTCCTTCTCGAGGAACGAGGTGCCCGGCAGGAAGACATGTGCGAAGGCGGCGGTCTCGTTGAGGAACAGGTCCTGCACCACGACACATTCCATCGACTCCAGGGCATGGTTTACATGCTTGGTATTGGGGTCGGACTGTGCAATGTCCTCGCCCTGGACAAAGAGACCCCTGAAGGTGCCTTCGACGGCGGCATCGAACATGTTGGGAATGCGGAGGCCCGGCTCGCTGTCAAGGTGCGTGGCCCATACCGTCTCGAACATCTGGCGCACCGTGTCGTCACCGACGTGGCGATAGCCCGAGAACTCGTGCGGGAAGGAACCCATGTCGCAGGAGCCCTGCACATTGTTCTGTCCACGGAGCGGATTGACGCCCACGCCATTGCGGCCGACGTTGCCGGTCGCCATCGCGAGATTGGCCATGCCCATGACCATCGTGGAACCCTGGCTGTGCTCGGTGACGCCGAGGCCGTAATAGATGGCGCCGTTGCCGCCTGTGGCATAGAGCCTCGCGGCGGCGCGGACTTCGGCTGCCGGAACGCCGGAGATGCTCTCGAGCGATTCAGGCGAATTGCGCTCTTCTTTGATGAAGGCTTCCCAGCGCGCGAACTCGACAGGGTCGCACCGCTCATCGATATAGGCGCGGTTCTCGAGGCCCTCGGTCAGGATCACATGGGCGAGGGCATTGACCACCGCAACATTGGTGCCGGGCTGGAGTTGAAGGTGATGCGCTGCCTTGATGTGAGGCGAGTCCACCATGTCGATGCGGCGCGGATCGATGACGATGAGCTTTGCGCCCTCGCGCAAGCGCCTCTTCATGCGCGACGCGAAGACGGGATGGCCGTCTGTCGGGTTGGCGCCGATGACGACGATGACGTCCGAATCAGCAACAGACTTGAAGTCCTGCGTGCCGGCCGACGTGCCAAACGTGCGCGACAGGCCATAGCCCGTGGGTGAGTGGCAGACGCGGGCGCAGGTATCGACATTGTTGTTCTTGAAGGCGGCGCGGATCATCTTCTGGACGACGAAGACTTCTTCGTTGGTGCAGCGCGACGAGGTGATGCCGCCGATCGACGTGCGGCCATACTTTTCCTGGATCGCCTTGAAGCGCGAGGCGGCATAGCCGATGGCCTCTTCCCAAGAGACTTCCTTCCACGGGTCGGTGATCCGTTCACGGATCATCGGCGCAGTCACGCGGTCCTTGTGAGTCGCATAGCCCCATGCGAAGCGGCCCTTGACGCAGGAATGGCCTTCATTGGCGCCACCATCCTTGTAAGGCACCATGCGGACGACCTGGTCGCCCTTCATCTCGGCCTTGAACGAGCAACCGACGCCGCAATAGGCACAGGTTGTGACGACGGAGTGCTCGGGTTGGCCCAACTTGATGACGGACTTCTCAGAGAGCGTGGCCGTGGGGCAGGCCTGTACACAGGCACCGCAGGACACGCATTCCGAATCGAGGAAGGCTTCGTCCATGCTGGCCGAAACGTGGCTGTCGAAGCCGCGTCCGTCGATGGTCAGCGCGAAGGTGCCCTGAACCTCTTCGCAGGCGCGCACGCAGCGCGAGCAGACGATGCACTTGGCGGGTTCGAAGGTGAAATAGGGGTTCGATTCATCCTTGGGCTGATAGCGGATATTCTCCGAACCGTCGGCGCGTTTCTTGAAGACGTGGTTGTCGCCCTCATAGCCATAGCGCACATCGCGCAGGCCCACGGCTCCCGCCATGTCCTGCAGTTCGCAGTCGCCATTGGCCGCGCAGGTGAGGCAGTCCAGCGGATGGTCCGAGATATAGAGTTCCATCACGCCCTTGCGCAGGTTGGCAAGGCGGTCGGTCTGGGTCTTCACCTTGATGCCGGGCGCGACCGGTGTGGTGCAGGACGCGGGCGTGCCCTTGCGGCCTTCGATCTCGACGAGGCAGAGGCGGCAGGAGCCGAAGCTGTCCAGCATGTCGGTGGCGCAGAGCTTCGGGATCTTGGTGCCGAGCTCCATTGCGGCGCGCATGATGGAGGTGCCTTCGGGAACGGTGATTTCCTGGCCGTCGATCTCCAGCGTCACCATTTTTTCAGAGGTGGACTTCGGCGTGCCGTAGTCGGTTTCAGTGATGAGGGTCATGGGGCTGTCGCTCCTATTCGGCCGCAAGCTGTGCTGGCTTGTCGAAATCTTCGGGGAAATGGCGGATGGCGCTCATCACCGGCATGGGGGTCAGGCCGCCCATCGCGCAGAGCGAACCGTCCGTCATGGTCTGGCAGAGATCTGACAGGAGTTCGAGATTGGACTCGCGCTCGACGCCGGCGACGATCCTGTCGATGACTTCCACACCGCGGGTGGAACCGATGCGGCAGGGCGTACACTTGCCGCATGACTCGATGGCACAGAACTCCATGGCGAAACGGGCCTGCGCCGCCATGTCGACCGTCTCGTCAAACACCACGAGGCCGCCGTGGCCAACCATCGCCTGCGCTGCGGCAAAGGTCTCGTAGTCCATGGGCATGTCCAGTTGCGAGGCGGGAATATAGGAGCCTAGCGGACCTCCGACCTGGATGGCGCGGATTGGCTTGCCGGAGAAGGTGCCGCCGCCAAAATCTTCCACCAGTTGGCGGAGCGTGACGCCGAAAGCCTTCTCGACGAGGCCACCCTGCTTGATGTTGCCAGCAAGCTGGAAGGGAAGCGTGCCGAGCGAACGGCCCATGCCGTAGTTCCGGTAGACCGCGCCGCCTTTCGCCATGATGAAAGGCACGGCGGCGAAGCTCAGAACGTTATTGATGACGGTGGGCTTGCCGAACAGGCCTTCGAGCGCCGGGATGGGCGGCTTGGGCCGCACCGTGCCGCGCTTGCCCTCAAGGCTCTCGAGCATCGCGGTTTCTTCACCGCAGATATATGCGCCAGCACCACGGCGCACTTCGAGATGGAAGGATTTGTCCGTACCCTGAATAGTGGCGCCCAGCCAGTCGGCCGCGACCGCAACGGCAATCGCTTCCTTCATGGTGGCGATGGCATCCGGATATTCGGAGCGGATATAGACGTAGCCCTTGCTGGCTCCGACGGCGAGGCCGGCGATGGTCATGCCCTCGATGAGCATGAGGGGATCGCCCTCCATCACCATGCGGTCGGCGAAAGTCCCTGAGTCGCCTTCATCGGCATTGCAGCAGATGTATTTCTGCTCGGCCTTCGCATCGTGGACGGTCTTCCACTTGATGCCGGTAGGAAAGCCCGCACCACCTCGGCCACGGAGACCCGACTGGGTGACTTCGGCCACGATGTCGGCACCAGAAAGGCCCAGAGCCTTGCGCAGGCCCTCGAAACCGCCGTGCTTAACGTAATCCGCAACTGACACCGGATCGGTGATGCCGCAGCGGGCGAAGGTGAGGCGCTCCTGATTCTTGAGGTAGGGATGATCCTCGATGTTGCCGAGGCGAAGTTTGTGGCCGCCGCCGGTGAGGAAGTCCGCCGCCTTCAATGAGTCGACGTCTGAAGCCTCAACAGGGCCATACGCAATGCGGCCTTGCGGGGTCTCGACTTCGATCATCGGCTCGAGCCAGAGAAGCCCGCGCGAACCGTTGCGGATGATCTCGACACCATCGATCTTGGCGAGTTCGGCAGCGACCTCGTCGGCTCCAACCGAGCGGGCAGCCGAATCGCGGGGGACATAGATCTTCGTCATGTGCGGCACTCCGCGACGATCTTCTCGAACTTCGCCGCATCGACCCGGCCGACGAGCTTGTCGTCAACCATGATGGCCGGAGACAATGCGCAATTGCCAAGGCAATACACGGCCTCGACCGTGATGGCGCCATCGGCGGTGGTCTGGCCCAGTTTCACCTGGAGATAACGCTCGATCATAGCAGCGAGTTCATTTCCCTTCATTGACTGGCAGGCTTCCGCCCGGCAGACCTTGATGACATGGCGGCCCTGCGGCTCGCGCTTGAAGTCATGATAGAAGGTGACGACGCCGTGAACCTCGGCGCGCGACAGGTTCAGAGCCTTGGCGAGCGCGGGCAGCGACGCCTCGGGAATGAAACCCAGATGCTCCTGCAGATCATGCAGGATTTCAAGGAGCGCATCCGGCTTGTTGCCGTAACGCAAGGCAATCTCCCGCGCGGCCGTCGCCTCGCGCGGGGAGAGATCGATCAGGGTGTGTTTTCCAGACATGGCGCCTTATCGCGCAGTCTGGACGCAAATACCAATTGACGCCTCCTATGATCTCATAGAGGCGGCAAATCGGTGTAGTTCATGCCTTTGCGGAAGGATCGAGGCTGTGGCCGATGCTGGCAGCAAGAAGACTGAGCGCATGGCCGAGGCGGTTCTGGCCGAATTCCTTTTCCAGCGGGCAGGCTTCGTCGCTGCAATTGTGCTGGTCGCGGCACTGGCCCTCGGTTTGCTCGAGCGAGACGGTACGGGCCTGACGGCTGCAATGGGCATGGGACGAGTTCATGGCGATGCTCACAGTGGTTTCCAATGAAACCACCATGAGTTGCGGCCTGTCCGCATTCCTTGACCAAGATCAAGGTTTCAGTTTTTTGGCGGTCGCGAACAGGGCTGAAATCAGGGGGGATTGCGGTTCGCGGGGCAAGCCGACCAGGCCCACCTTGTGCTGGACCGTCGGTTCCACCAGCGGGATGGCCTTCACCCCTTCGAGTCGGCCCAGAACATTGATGAAGTACTCCGGCATGATGGAGGCGAGCCCCATCGACTTCACCGATGCGAGGAGATTCATGATGGAATTGGTTTCCAGCCGAGGTGACGGATGGGCATTGGCGACCGCGAAGGCCCGGTCGACGATCCGGCGGTTCTGGCGATCGGAATGGGCGGCTACATTGGCGGGCGCTCACTGGAAAAAGTGGCCGGAATTGTCACCGCAGCGGCAGGGTCCAAAGTATTGGAAAAGCTGCCCGGACGCCAGAAAAACCCCGTAAAACCTTGATTTTCTGAAGGGAAGTCCCACATCAATTGTGTCTGTGATCTATGTCACAGTCCCATTCATCTTCAGTTCAGGTTGCCTCGCGTAGAACGGACATCGAAAGGACTAATGGGGTCATGCGGAAGTTTCTCACAATTGCTGTCGTCGCGCTGACAGCCGCTCTCGGAGCGGGTCTGGCGGATGCGCAGGTCCGCGTGAAACCGATGAATCCCAATGTGATGGTGCCCAAGGCGCAGAAGGCGCCCCGGGTTCAGCAGGTCAAGCCGGTGAAGCCCAATGTGGTGCTCTTGCCGCCCTCCGCAGCCTTGAAGCGTGCAATGGGAACGGTGCCCAATGCCAAGCCGCTGGGCGTGAAGCTGAGGGGCCAGACTTATGTTGTCAGACTGAAACAAGGTGGTACGATCAAGCAGCTGAGTGTGAACTCGGTGACGGGTGCGGTCACGCCGCTCCCGTAGGCGACCGGTTCAGGAATTTCCATCATGCGGCTTCTCGTCGTCGAAGACGATCCCGATATCAACCGGCAGCTCGTGACCGCGCTGCAGGACTCCGGCTACGTGGTGGATGCCGCCTCGGATGGCGAGGAGGGGCATTACCTTGGCGAATCGGAACCCTATGATGCCGTGGTACTCGACCTGGGCCTGCCCATCCTTGATGGCGTGAGCGTTCTCGAAAGATGGCGCCGCGCGGGAAAGAAGATGCCTGTTCTGATCCTGACGGCCCGTGATCGCTGGAGCGACAAGGTGGCGGGCTTCGATGCAGGCGCCGACGACTATGTTGCCAAGCCCTTCCATATGGAGGAGGTTCTCGCCCGCGTCCGCGCCCTGTTGCGGCGGAGTGCGGGTCACGCGACGAGCGAACTCACCTGCGGGCCCGTGTCGCTCGATACAAAGAGCGCACGCGTCATCGTCAATGGCATGGCCATCAAGCTTACCTCCCTCGAGTTCCGGCTGCTTGCCTATCTCATGCATCACAAGGGCAAGGTCGTTTCGCGCACGGAACTTGTGGAGCATCTCTACGACCAGGATTTCGACCGCGATTCCAATACGGTCGAAGTATTCGTCGGACGCCTGCGCAAGAAGCTTGGTGTCGAGGTGCTGCATACGATCCGCGGCATGGGATATTGCGTGACCGAGCCGGATAATGCGGCCTAGGTCGCTTTCAAGCCGCCTCATCATCTCATCTGCTATCGTCAGTATCATCCTGCTGGCGGCCACCGGCATTGTTCTGGCGAGCCTGTTCAGCGCGGCGCTGGAGCGCAATTTCGATTCGCGCCTGCGCGCGGTGCTTGACGGGCTTCTCGCCAATGTCGAAGTCGGCGCGACGGGCGATCCGGAACTTCCGAGCGAACTGGTCGATACGCGATTCGCACTTCCGCTGTCGGGCTGGTACTGGCAGGTGACACCTGCGGTGCCTGCGGAAGGCGTGGGCGATCTCGCGTCCGAATCATTGCTGGAGCAGCGCCTTGTGCCGACTCGGGAGATGCTGACAAAGCGCGGCTCCGACGGTGTCGCGAGCTTCTACCTGACCGACAGCAATGGGGCTTCGCTACGGGCCATCGAACAGGTGTTCAAGCTTCCAGGCAGCGAACGCGATTTCTCTGTCCTTGTCGCCGGCAATTTCGATGAGTTGAGCGACGAGGTGAATGCCTTCCGGCAGGCGTTGATCGGCAGTCTCGTGTTGCTGGGCATCGGTCTGTTGCTGGCGATCTTCGTTCAGGTTCGCTTCGGGTTGAAGCCGCTGGACGTCATGCAGAGGAACCTTTCGGCAATTCGGCAGGGAACGGCAGAGCAGCTGCAGGGGGACTATCCAGCTGAACTTCAGCCAGTCGCAGACGAACTCAACCTGCTGATCCAGTCCAACACCGAGATCATCGAACGCGCCCGCACGCAGGTGGGCAACCTGGCACATGCGCTCAAGACGCCCCTCAGCGTACTGACGAATGAAGCGGCCGCGCAAAAAGGGCCCCTGTCGCAGAAGGTTCTGGAACAGGCCCATCTGATGCGCGACCAGGTCAGTCTCTATCTTGACCGCGCCCGCCGGGCGGCTCGCGCGCAGGGCGTGGGCGCCGTGACCGAAGTAAAGCCGGTGCTCGATGCGCTGGCGAGGACGCTTGCCCGGATCAACCAGGACAAGGGCGTGACCGTTGGCGTCGACTGCGAGGAGGGGTTGAAGTTCCGGGGCGAGAAACAGGACCTTGAGGAGATGGTTGGCAACCTGCTCGACAATGCTTGCAAGTGGTCGACCCATGAGGTGACGGTGAAAGCCGAGCTGATGCGTGATTCTGTTGCGGCCGGACGGCACTGGTTGACCATCGAGGTGGATGACGACGGGCCGGGACTTCCGGCAGACAAGCGCGCCGAAGCCCTGAAACGTGGGCGCCGGCTTGACGAGACCAAGCCAGGATCGGGCCTCGGCCTTTCGATCGTGACGGAGACGGCCGCCATGTATAGCGGCACTGTTGAACTCGACGATGCGGACAGTGGAGGGCTGCGGGTGGTCCTGAAACTGCCTGCCGCCGTGTGAGTCCAGCCCCGTCCGGTGGATGGCACCTTTCCTTGATGGCCGACAAGGAGATTTGCATCGCCGTTCGATCCGGCCTATATGAGTGAAAACGAATGTTTGTTGAGTCCGGTTGTCCGGGTAGGGTATGTTCGCGGAACGGTTGCCAATTTCAAGGCAAACGTTTCCACTCAGACACGTGATGTTCGCAGGATACCCCCGGTCGCGAACTCACATGTAGAGGGCGGGCCAGCAATGGTCCGCCCTTTTAATTTCAGGCCTCGGCGGGAACTGCGGGCGAGTCGATGACGGGAATGCCACGCTCGCGATAGGGTGTGCGGCCATAGAAAGCGCGGTAGCACTTGGAGAAATGCGACGGAGACGAGAAGCCGCAGGCCAGCGCCACATTGATCACCGACATGTCGGTCTGGAGCAGCAGCGAACGCGCCTTCTTGAGTCGCAACTCCAGATAGTAGCGCTTCGGCGACCGGTCGAGATAACGCCGGAACAGCCGTTCGAGCTGGCGCGTGGAGAGGCCTGCCTGCTTGGCCAGAATGGAAGGCGACAGCGGCTCCTCGAGGTTCTGTTCCATCTCCTCGATGATGCCCACAAGCTTGGGGTGCCGGGCACCGATACGGGCTGGCAACGACATGCGCTGGTGCTCGCTGTGATGCCGGATGGGTGAATGCAGGATTCCTTCGGCCACGGCCGACGCGAGTTCAGGCCCATGCTGGCTTGCGATCAGTGTCAGCATCATGTCGAGCGCGGTGGTGCCTCCGGCACTGGTGAAGCGGTCGCGGTCGATTTCGAACAATCCGCCGGTGGCATCGATTTCGGGAAAAGCCTCGGAGAAGCCGGGCAGATTTTCCCAGTGAATCGTGCATTTGTAGCCGTCAAGCAGGCCCGCTTCGGCAAGAATGTGGGCACCCGTGCAGACGGCCCCGAGGTCTTTGCCCTTGCGGGCGACCTTCCGCAACCAGGCGATCAAACGCTTGTCTGTGTGATGCTGCACGTTGAGGCCGGCGCAGACCAGCACAGTGGCATTGTCCGGAATGGCAGCGAGGTCTCCATCGACCATGGCCAGGATGCCGTTCGATGCCGCGACCGGCCTCGCGTCGACCGAGTGCATCGTCCACTTGTACAGGGATTTCTCCGACAGGCGGTTGGCAATGCGCAAGGGCTCGATGGCGGAGGTGACTGGCATCATGGTGAACTCCGGCACCACAATGACAGCGAAGTGTTGAGGGAGCTGTTTGGGTGGGTCGCCGAACATCGCGCAGGATCTCCTGTTTGATGACTTTTTGCGCAAAGTTGAGGCTGTGTCCATCAGCGTCATGTCGCATGATGAAAACGACAGAGGGTGCCGGCCTCCGGTCGCATTCGTTATGCCCTTGTCGCAAACATCCGTGCGGACGCCACAAGGCTTGGGCATTGTCGTTCCTGAACATCCGGAGCCCCTAGCCATGAATGCCCCGCTCTCGTCCGCCGCCGTTGCCGACTTCCCCTCGGGCCAGACCATGCCTGCCTTTCTCCGCAAGGCGTCGATCGAGATTACCCCGAAGCAGATCGAAAAACTTGCCCTCCTCAAGGAGAGGCTGCAGCCGGGATGCAAGGTTTTCATCGCCCTGATCGACCCCGCCGACGTCGCTGCCCAGATCGAGGCAACGCGGCAGCTCAGGGCCGCCGGGTTTTCACCCGTGCCGCATGTGCCTGCCCGCTTCGTGCGTGACGAGGCTGACCTGCGCGCGCGAATTGCATCGCTCGCGCAGGCCGGTGCCGACACGATGCTGGTGCTCGGCGGCGGCGCCCCCCAGCCCATCGGCATCTATCATGCGGCGATCCAGTTGCTCGAAACCGGGGTGTTCCAGGCCAATGGCGTCAGGCATATCGGTATCGCGGGCCACCCCGAAGGCAATCCCGACATCACCAAGATCCATGGCGACGAGATCCTGCTGAAGGCGCTGCAGGACAAGCAGGCCTATCTCAAGGCCAACAGAATCGAAGGCTTCATCGCGACGCAATTCCTGTTCGAGGCTGCACCCGTGGCCGAGTGGGCGAGGACGCTGCGCCAGGCCGGCATCGACCTGCCCGTCCATGTCGGCGTTCCCGGTCCCGCGACCATCAAGACGCTGGTGAAATATGCCGCGATGTGCGGCGTCGGCAATTCCGCCCGCTTCATCCGCAAGCAGGCGATGAACCTCACGAAGCTGCTCACCGTCAACACGCCAGATGACTTCGTGGCCGGACTGGCGGACCTCCACTTCCACACGCCGGAACTGGGCATCGCGGCGCCGCACCTCTATCCATTCGGCGGCTTCGACAAGCTGTTCGACTGGACCCGCTCCGTCCAGCGCTGAACGGAGCTGCCGAAGCAGCGTCAGACTGGCGCTGGCTGCTGTCCGAACAGGGTGATCTTTGCCGGTTCGCGCGCGGTTGCGAGCAGGAAGTCCCAAGCATAATTCGCGTAGGACCGGAACACGTAGATATCGAAGATCTCGCCTTCGACGACGTGCAGCAGGGCCGCAATTTCGGCAAAGCGCATGCGGCGGCATGTGCCCGGGGTGTATTCCCCCGAGAGCAGGTCGAGCGAGGTGCCCTTCATCAGGATTTCGCGGCTGCCTTCGCCTTCTATGCGGATGACGACCCGCATGTCGGAGACGTCGACAGCCAGCGAATGGATGCCCAGAAGCGCGCCGCGCAAGCTGGCCAGCAACTCATGCATTTTCGTCCGTGTGCTGAGGATTAGCCACTGGTCGATGGAAAGCCAAAGAACCTTTATATCGCCCCATGACACTGACGTGCGGGGCTCCGTCGGCAAATCAACGCCGAGAACGCTCTTCACGGCCGCCATGAAATCAGCATCCGTTGCGAGGCCGCGGAGGTCGATCATGCCGCGGTCAGGGATTTCGCGGAGCGAGACGGAAAGCCCGGCGGGTGCCGCAGCGCCGGCGAGGGGGGAAGTGTAAGAGAGCTCAGACATTCAGCTTGGCCCCTTCCTTGTCGTAGAAGACGGTGTCGGTGATCTTGGCTCGGATGACCTTGCCGCCCGGAAGCGGGAAGGACAAGGTTTCGCCCATGCGCGAGCGGCCATTCTGGATAAGGGCCATGGCGATGGAACGGCCAAGGGTGGGTGACTTGTAGCTGGAGGTCACCTGGCCGATCATCTCCATCGGTGGCTTGTCCTTGACGTGCCGCACCGCGTAGGCGCCGTCGGGCAGCACGTCATTCGGATCTTCGGTCAAAAGGCCGACAAGCTGCTTGCGGTCTGGTCCCTTGAGATAGGACTGCTCCAGAGAGCGCTTGCCGATGAAATCGGCCTTCTTCTTGGAGACAAGTCCATCGAGACCGACATCGACTGGTGTCGTCGTGCCGTCGGTTTCGTCGCCTACGACGATGTAGCCCTTTTCGGCGCGGAGCACATGGAGCGCCTCGGTGCCATAGGCTTCGAGCCCGAACTCGGCGCCCGCCGCGAGAATGTCTTTCCACAATCCCAAGCCAAAGTTCGAAGGCGTTGCAACCTCGTAGGAGAGTTCTCCCGAGAAGCTGATGCGGAACAGGCGAATGGGGTAGGGGCCGAGCTTGCCTTCAACGAAGGACATGTGCGGCAGCGCCTCATGCGAGATATCGAAGGAAGGCTCGAGCTTAGCCAGCACATCGCGCGCCCTAGGACCGGCAATGGCGAACTGCGACCATTGCTCGGTGACGGGAGTGACGAACACTCTGTAGTGCGTCCACTCGGTCTGCAGCCATTCTTCCAGCCAGGCCGCGATGCGATCGGCACCGCCCGACGTCGTGTGCATGAGAAAGTGGTCATCGCCAAGTCGAACGGTAACGCCGTCGTCCGAGAGGAAGCCCAACTCGTTCATCATCAGCCCGTAGCGGCACTTGCCCACCTTGAGCGTCGAGAACATGTTGGTGTACATGCGGTCGAGAAATTCCGCCGCATCCGGTCCCTTGATCTCGATCTTGCCGAGTGTCGAGGCATCGAGCAGGCCAACCTTGTTCCGCACACAGAGGATCTCGCGGTCGATCGAAGCGTGCTTGTCCTCTCCGGCTTTCGGATAGGTATAGGCGCGGCGCCACTGGCCCACGGGCTCCCACACGGCACCCTGGTCGAGATGCCACTGATAGATGGCGGTGCGGCGGATCGGCAGGAAAAGGTTCTTGGTGAGAGGACCAGCCACGGAGCCAAACGAGAATGGCGTGTAGGGAGGGCGGAACGTGGTGACGCCGATTTCCGGTATGGTCTTTCCCGTGGCTTCCGAGAGAATGCCGAGGCCGTTGAGGTTCGACGTCTTGCCCTGGTCGGTTGCCATGCCGAAAGTGGTGTAGCGCTTGGTATGCTCGACCGACTCGTAACCCTCGCGCTGGGCGAGTTCGAGATCGGCAGCAGTCACGTCGTTCTGGTAGTCGATGAAGTGCTTGTTGCCTTCGTTATACTTGCCGGTCGCGGGTGCGAACCAGATCGGCTCCAGCGGCTTTTCATCCGCCTGCACGGCCGTCGGCACAGACACCGCGATGGACGTTGCCTCGGGCTTCACGGCCTTCGCAGCGGCAGAACCCGCGGCATAGGCTTCCTCGAGAATGTTCGAGAGTACGAAGGTGCCGTTCGCCGCGCCAACCGCGCGGATCGCGTCTGCGTGACGGTCAGGCCGGAATGTCTGCAGCGTGTCGTCGAAGCGGATCTTGCCGCCATTGTGGCACCACAGGTGAAGAGCTGGATTCCAGCCGCCCGACATCGCCACGAAGTCGCAGGCGACCTTCGCTTCCTTGATGACGCGGCCCTGGCCCTTGCGATAGGACGCGACCTTCACGTCGGTAATGTTGAGTCCGCCCCATGACGTGTTGACGGCGGAAATGACGGAGCCCGTGTCGACGGCGATTCCCATTTCGCGCGCCTTGTTGGGAAGAGCGCCTTCGGCCCGAGAGCGCGAGTCGACGACGCGCACGCCGACGCCAGCGTCCTTAAGTACGATGGCGGTCTGGTAGGCATCGTCGTTGTTGGTGAAGACGATGCCTGAGGAACCCGGCGACACGCCATAGCGCTCCACCATGCCGCGTGCAGCGGATGCGAGCATCACGCCCGGCCGGTCGTTGTTGGCGAATGCGATGGGGCGTTCGATCGACCCGGTGGCGAGGATCACTTGCCCGGCGCGCACCTTCCACAGGCGATGGCGCGGAACCCCAGCCGCGAGGAGCGCCGGATCGTGGTCTGCCACGCGCTCGAAGAGCATGACGAAGTTGTGATGCCAGTGCCCGACGACCGTGGTGCGGTTCAGCACATGGACATTTCCGGCATCCGCCAGCATGGAGGCCTTCACCGATGCCCAGTCGGGCAGGGCCTGGCCCTCTATGGTGCCGCCGGAGATGTCGGCCAGACCGCCGAAACGAGGGTTCTCGTCGGCGATGATGACCTTGGCACCCGTCGCGGCAGCGGCTTCAGCCGCCGCAAGCCCGGCAACGCCCGCACCGATGACCAGCACGTCGCAATGGACATGGATGTTCTCGTAGGTATCGGGATCGCGGCCCTCTGGCGCCTTTCCCAGTCCCGCCGCACGGCGGATGATGGGCTCATAGACATGTTTCCACAAGGCCTGCGGCCACATGAAGGTCTTGTAGTAGAAGCCGCCGGGAATGAAGCGCGAGACATGGCTGTTGATGGCGCCCACGTCAAATTTGAGCGAGGGCCAGCGGTTCTGCGAAACGGCGATCAGCCCCTCGTGCAGTTCAACCTGCGTGGCCCGCAGGTTGGGCTCATGGCGGACGCCATCGCCCACTCCCACCAGCGCATTCATTTCTTCCGAGCCAAGCCCGATCACGCCGCGCGGGCGGTGGTACTTGAAGCTGCGGCCAAAGACACGCTGGCCGTTGGCGTGAACCGCCGACGCGACTGTGTCGCCCGCGAAACCCGTGAGCTGCTTGCCATCGAACGAGAAGTGAATGCGCTTGGTCCGGTCGATGAAGCGGCCGCCGGTGGAGAGGCGATGTGGCTTGCTCATACCTTGGTCTCCGCCTTGAGCCGGTTTGCAAAATACTCTGCCCACGGACCTTTCGCCTGCGCGATGAGATCGGCGGGGGGAAGCTCGGTGATGCCGTAGTAGGCCTTGAATTCCATCGTCACCGTGTCACGCGCCGCGTGGAACCACTTGCCGCAGCCGCGGTCACAGCGCCAGCGCTCGAAGTGTAGCCCCTTGGGATTGTGCCGGATGAAAAGATAGTCGCGCTGTTCCTCGTCCGTCACGCTAGAGGGATCGGACGTCGCGGGGCGGCGCACATGTGCCTGGCCGCCGGCATGGAAATCCGTCTCGTCGCCTTCAGCGCCGCAAACGGGACATTTGACGATGAGCATGTCGGTATCTCCTAGTGGGCCACTGCCGCAGCGACGCTTTCGTCGATCAGGCGGCCTTCCTGGAATCGGTTGAGCTCGAAAGGCTCGGCAATGGGATGCGGGCGGTCATTGGCGATCGTATCGGCGAACACCCAGCCCGATCCCGGAATGGCCTTGAAGCCGCCGGTTCCCCAGCCGCAGTTGACGAACAGCCCATCGACGGGCGTCTTCGAGATGATCGGCGAACGGTCGCCCGTCATGTCGACGATGCCGCCCCACATGCGGAGCATGCGGAGGCGCGAAATGATCGGGAAGGTTTCGACCAGCGCCGCAACCGTGTGTTCGAGGGCGGGGAAAGACCCACGTTGCGAATAATTGTTATAGGGGTCGGTGCCGCCGCCGATGACGAGTTCGCCCTTGTCCGACTGGCTCATATAGCCATGAACCGTGTTGGCCATGACGACGCAGTCAATGACGGGCTTGATCGGTTCGGAGACCAGCGCCTGCAGGCACTGGCTCTCGATCGGCATGCGGACTCCCGCCATGTCCATGATGGTCGAGACATGGCCGGCGGTGACGACGCCGATTTTCTTGGTGCGGATAGTGCCGCGGGTGGTTTCAAGGCCGGTGACCTGGCCGCCCTCGCGGTTGATGCCGATCACTTCGCAATTCTGGATGATGTCGACGCCCATTGCGTCGGCACTGCGGGCATAGCCCCAGGCGACCGCATCGTGACGGCCCGTGCCGCCGCGGGGCTGGTAATAGGCACCCAGGATCGGATAGCGGCAATTCGGATCATCGTTGATGATCGGAACGATGTCCTTCACCTCCGCCGGCGTGATCATCCGGCAGTCGAGGCCGGCGAGGCGGTTGGCGTGCGCGGTGCGTTGGAAGGCGCGGAACTCGTGCTGCGTCTGGCACAGCATGACGACACCGCGCGGACTGAACATCACGTTGTAGTTCAGGTCCTGGCTCAGGTTCTCGTAGAGCGACCGCGCCAGCTCATAGATGGCGATCGAGGGATCCTGCAGGTAGTTCGAGCGGATGATCGTGGTGTTGCGGCCCGTGTTGCCGCCACCGAGCCAGCCCTTCTCGACAACCGCGATATTGGTCATCTTGTGGTTCTTGGCAAGGTAATAGGCGGTTGCCAGCCCGTGGCCGCCCGCGCCTACGATGACGGCGTCATATTCCTGCTTCGGATTGGGCGAGCGCCATGCTCTTTCCCAGTCCTTGTGGTAGTTCATCGCGTTGCGTGCGATTGAAAAGATGGAATAGCGCGGCTTCATGAGGGTGAATTCCTTGCAACTGTGGCGTATCTAACAAAACGGTGGTGGCACAACCAAGGCTTTTCCGACGCCCCAATGCTGCCATGCGACAATGCGACCAGAATTGGATGGACGGGATGAATTGCATTAATAGTGGCCACGGGAATATCTCATAGTTCATCATGATATGGATTGTTTTCGCGGTAATGACGGCGGCAGTGATCGCCGCACTCCTGCTGCCGGTGATGAGGCAGAAACCTTCGGCTGGGGCGGACGACCGTAACTCCTATGACCGGGCCGTATTCCGGGACCAACTGGCCGAACTCGACCGCGACGTCGAACGCCGGGTGATCGGACCCGCCGAGGCCGAAGCTGCGCGCAACGAGATTTCCCGCCGCCTCATCGCCGCCGCCGCGCCGCCGCAGGTGGCGAAAAGGTCAGGAATGCCCGTCGTCGCCATGTTCGGCGCGCTGCTCATTCCGGCAGTCGCCCTGCCACTTTATCTCAAGGCGGGAAATCCTACGCTTCCCGACGTGCCGCTGGCCGAGCGCATGGCGAACGCAGAAAAGGCCGGAGACTTTGAAGCTCTGATCGTGAAGGTCGAACGGCATCTGGCGCAGAATCCGGATGACATCGAGGGCTGGAAGGTGCTGGCCCCTGCCTACCGGCGCGGAATGCGGTGGGCGGATGCCGCCGAGGCACAACGCAACATCGTTCGCCTGTCGGCACCTACGGCCGACGTGATGGCGGACTATGGCGAGGCTTTGGTGATGGCCGGTCAGGGCATGGTCTCGGCCCAGGCCCATGACATCTTCACGAAGGCGCTGGCGCTTGATCCCAAGCTGCCAAAGGCCCGGTTCTACGACGCGCTGGCCCTGAAACAGGAAGGCAAGACGGAGGAGGCGAAGGCCGCCTTCGAGGCCTTCCTGTCCGACACGCCGGAGGATGCGCCGTGGCGGCCGATGCTTCTGGCAGAAATGCAGGATATGTCGTCGCGTCCTCCAGCGCTTGACCAGCAGGCCATGAAGGATGCCGCCAGCATGAGTTCAGGCGACCAGCAGGCGATGATCCGCGGCATGGTCGATGGCCTGGAGGAAAAGCTGAAAGCCAATGGTGACGATCTCCAAGGCTGGCTGCGGCTGATTCGCGCCCGGGGCGTGCTGGGCGAGGCCGAAAAGGCCAAGACTGCGTATGATGCAGCGAAGATGCAATTCAAGGACAATGCGCAAGCGCTTGCCGCGCTGGACGGCCTCGCGAAGGAAATGAACATCCAATGACCCGCAAGCAGAAGCGCCTCACCATGATCCTTGGCGGCCTGGCCGTCCTGGGCGTTGCCGCAGGTTTGGTCCTCTACGCGCTCTCCGATACGATCACCTTCTTCCACACGCCCAGCGATCTGACTGAAACCGGCGTCCAGCCCGGCCAGCGGATCAGGCTCGGCGGCATGGTGGAGGACGGCAGCCTGAAGAAAGGCCCGGGCACGGTCACGACATTTTCCGTGACCGATCAGATCAAGGCCGTGACAGTGAGCTACAATGGCATTCTTCCCGATCTCTTCCGGGAGGGGCAGGGCGTTGTCACCGAAGGCAAGTTGCAGCCCGATGGAACCTTCGTGGCCGATACCGTACTCGCCAAGCATGATGAGAACTACATGCCGCGCGAACTGACCGAAAGCCTGAAGGAAAAGGGCGTGAAGCTTGGAAAGGGAGCGGAGCAATGATTGCCGAACTCGGTCATTTCGCGCTGATCCTCGCCACCGGCGTGGCGCTCTACCAGTTCCTCGTGCCGCTCTACGGCGCCCATCGCGGCGATGTGGCGCTGATGCGGACGGGGCTCACCGCAGCCGTCCTGCAACTGTCGCTCATCGGCTTCGCCTTCATCGTGCTCACCCACGCCTATATCGTCTCTGACTTCTCGGTCGAGAACGTCGCCGCGAATTCGCATTCGGCCAAGCCGCTGCTCTACAAGATCAGCGGCGTATGGGGAAACCACGAAGGCTCGATGGTGCTCTGGGTGCTGATTCTCGCTCTCTACGGTGCTGCCGTGGCGCTCTTCGGACAGAACCTGCCGCTTGAACTGCGCTCGCGTGTGGTGGCGATACAGGGTTCGGTGGGGCTGGCTTTCCTGCTCTTCATCGTGCTCACATCCAACCCATTCCTGCGTATCGACCCGGCCCCGATCGAGGGCAATGGCCTCAACCCGATCCTGCAGGACCCGGCATTGGCCTTCCATCCGCCCTTTCTCTACGCGGGTTATGTGGGGCTCTCGATTGCGTTTGCCTTTGCGGTTGCCGCACTTATCGAGGGCCGTGTCGACGCGGCCTGGGCCCGCTGGGTGAGGCCATGGACGCTGGCTGCATGGATGTTCCTGACCATTGGCATCGCCATGGGATCGTGGTGGGCCTACTACGAACTTGGCTGGGGCGGCTGGTGGTTCTGGGACCCGGTCGAGAATGCCAGCTTCATGCCTTGGCTCGTTGCCACAGCGCTCCTGCATTCGGCGATTGTCGTCGAGAAGCGCAACGCGCTGAAGATCTGGACGGTGCTGCTGTCCATCCTCGCGTTTTCGCTCTCGCTCATGGGCACGTTCCTGGTGCGCTCCGGGGTGCTGACGTCGGTCCATGCTTTCGCGGTCGACCCCGAGCGCGGCCTGTTCATCCTGATGATCCTCTGCGTCTTCATCGGCGGGGCTCTGACGCTTTTCGCGTGGCGTGCGCCGATGTTGAAGGCCGGAGGGCTCTTCGCGCCCGTTAGCCGCGAGGGTAGCCTCGTTCTCAACAACCTCCTGCTCTGCGTTGCCTGCCTCGCGGTATTTGTCGGCACGCTCTATCCGCTGGCGCTCGAAACGCTGACCAACGACAAGATTTCGGTCGGGCCGCCTTACTTCAATCTCACCTTCGGGCCGATCATCCTGCCGCTGCTGATGCTGGTGCCCATTGGTCCATTCCTCGCGTGGAAGCGGGGCGACATCGCGGGAGTCTTCCGCCGGTTGTGGATCTCGCTCGCCATTGCGGCAGCCGTGGGCTTTGCAGTCTTCGCCTATTCCGTCCGCGGCCCCTGGCTGGCCCCTGTCGGCATGGCACTGTCCGTCTGGCTCGTGTTGGGTGCCCTTGCCGATCTCGCCGCCCGCATCTCTCTCTTCAAGGCGCCGCTTGCCACAAGCTGGCAACGCCTCAGGGGCCTGCCGCGCTCGGCCATCGGCGGCGTCATGGCGCATGGCGGCCTCGGGATCATGATCGCCGGCATCATCGCCATCTCGCTCTGGAAGATCGAGGTCATCGTGGCCTTGAAGCCGGGCGAACAGGCGGCCGTCGGCGACTACACGGTGACCTTCATCGGCGAGACGCCGCTGACGGGTGCCAACTATACGGGCCGGGCAGGCCGCTTCCTCGTCAAGGAAGGCGACCGCGAAATCACGACGCTCGTCTCCGAGAAGCGCGAGTTCAAGCCGTCAGGCATGCCGACCACCGAAGTAGGCCTGCTCCAGACGTTTCTGGGCGATGTCTACGTGGTGATGGGCGATGTCACAACCGATGGCGCCCGGGCCATGCGGTTCTATTATAACCCGCTGGTGAACTTCATCTGGATTGGTGCGCTCATCATGTTCTTCGGTGGCATGCTGTCGCTGACGGATCGGCGCTATCGGGTCGGAGCGCCAAAACGGGCAACGGCAATGCAGGCGGTTCCAGCGGAATGAGAAAGTTCCTTACCATGCTCGCTCTGCTGGCCTGTCTCGGGCCGGCCTACGCTCTTTCTCCTGACGAGATATTGAAGGACGAAGCGCTGGAACAGCGCGCCCGCGGGCTCTCCGCTCATCTTCGCTGCCTCGTCTGCCAGAACCAGTCCATCGACGATTCGGATGCGCCTCTGGCGAAGGACCTCCGCACGCTGATCCGCGAGCAGCTCGTGGCGGGCAAGACCGACGAGCAGATCATGGATTTCGTGGTGGCCCGCTACGGCGAATATGTCCTGCTGAAGCCCCGTCTTGGTGCGGGCACGATCGTGCTCTGGGGAACGCCATTTGCGGTTTTGCTGATTGCCGGGACATTGCTTCTTTTGCGCCGGAAGAACATAGCACCGGCGCCAGAAGCGCCATTGACCGAGGCCGAGCACCAGGCGCTGCAAAGAGCCCTGGAATAGCCCCGGGTTTGCCGCAAGACTTACAGAAGTTTCACGCCCCAGACATGTTGCCGTAAGGAGGAGGTTCCTATCTTCGCATCATCAAATATTGGTTTGATGGAGATAGGAAATGTCATCAGTTACCCCGCGTTCGGCTCCCCGCATCCTCGGCATGTTTGCCGCCGGCTTGATGGTTGCGACCGCTCTGACCGCGACCATCGTTGTGCTGCCGTCCACGCCGGTGCAGGCCCAGCAGCAGCTTCAGGCTGCCGCGATTGACCCCGCCAAGGGCTTCGCCGATCTCGTCGACCGGGTCATGCCCGCCGTCGTCAGCGTTCAGGTGAAATTCGCCAATGCCGCTTCGGTTGCCGAAGGTGGTCAGCAGGCCGCTCCGGAACTCCCCGAGAACAGCCCGTTCCGCGACTTCTTCAAGCAGTTCCCGCAGTTCAAGCAGGGCCAGCCCGACCAGGACCGGTCGCCGCGCGGCATGGCGCAGGGCTCAGGCTTCATCATCACCGCTGACGGCTACGCTGTGACCAACAACCATGTGGTCAAGGATGCCGATCAGGTGGCGGTGACCATGAATGATGGCACCGAGTACGAGGCCGAAGTGATCGGCACCGATCCCAAAACCGACCTGGCACTCATCAAGATCAAGTCCGACACGAAATTCGACTTCGTGGCATTCACCGATGAAGAGCCGCGTGTCGGCGACTGGGTGATGGCGGTCGGCAATCCCTTCGGCCTTGGCGGCACCGTGACCACGGGCATCATCTCGGCCCGCGGCCGCGACATCGGCTCCGGCCCCTATGACGACTTCCTGCAGATCGATGCCGCCATCAACCGCGGCAACTCGGGCGGTCCGGCCTTCAACCTCGAGGGCGAAGTGGTCGGCATCAATACCGCGATCTTCTCTCCCTCGGGCGGCTCTGTCGGCATCGGCTTCGCCATCCCGGCCTCGACCGCGCAGAACGTGATTGCCAGCCTCAAGGAAAGCGGCACGGTGACCCGCGGCTGGCTGGGCGTACAGATCCAGCCGGTGACCGAGGACATCGCTGAAAGCCTCGGCCTCAGCGACGCCAAGGGAGCGATCGTTGCCGACGTGACGGACGAATCCCCCGCACTTGCCGCTGGCATCAAACAGGGCGACACCATCCTGAAGATGGGCGACAAGGACATCTCCGACTCGCGTGACCTCGCCCGCAAGGTGGCGCAGATCAAGCCGGGCCAGTCGGTTCCGATGACCCTCGTGCGCGACGGCAAGACGATGGAGCTCTCGGTCGAGATCGGCACCATGCCGAGCGAGCCGAAGATGGCCTCCAGCGACAAGGGTGACAAGAGTGACGCAGCGGTCTCGCTGGCGAACCTCGGGATCAAGGTGGCTCCTGCACAGGACGGGGCCGGTGTCACCATCACCGAGGTGAAGCCCGACAGCGCGGCGGCCGAGCGTGGCCTCAAAGCTGGCGACACCATCCTGGAAGTTGCCGGAACCGAGGTTCATGGCCCGGCGGATATCCGATCGGCCCTGAAAGAGAACACCAAGAAGCGGGTCCTGATGCTGGTGAAGTCCAGCGATGGTCAGCGCTTCGTGGCGCTCCCTGTCGCCCAGGGCTGACGCCAATCGCAAGTGGGCACGCGGACCTCGCCCCACCCCCCGCTCCGCGTCTGCGTGCCTTTGGCGCGGAGGCTGGCAAGTCCGAATAACGGACGCCGCCTCCGCGCCCCCCTTCTTTCGTGCCTTTCACCCCTTTTCAGATGAGACGGAACATGCAACTTAAAGAGCTCGATTCCCCCCTCTGGACAGCAAAGCCAGCCCGGCAGCCGATGCGCATACTTGTTATCGAAGACGACCGCGAAGCGGCGGGCTGGCTGGTCAAGGGTCTGGCCGAAAGCGGCCATGTTGCCGATCATGCCGGCGACGGCGAAGAAGGCCTCAACCTGGCGTCCGAGGGCGTTCATGATGTCCTCATTGTCGACCGCATGCTGCCGAAGATCGACGGACTGACGATCATCCGCAAGCTCCGCGAGAACGGCATCAAGACACCGGTGCTCATACTGAGCGCCTTGTCAGATGTCGACGAGCGGGTGAAGGGACTTCGTGCCGGCGGCGATGACTATCTTGGCAAGCCCTATGCCTTCGCTGAACTCCTCGCACGCATCGAGAACCTCGGGCACCGTTCGGTGGATGCGCCGCTGGCAACCAGGCTCCGTGCCGCCGATCTGGAAATCGATCTGCTGACCCGCACCGTCACGCGCGGCGGCAAGCCCATTGTGCTGCAGCCCCGCGAGTTCAAGCTTCTGGAATACCTCGTGCGCAACGCCGGCCACATCGTGACCCGCACCATGCTGCTGGAGAATGTCTGGGACTATCATTTCGACCCCCAGACCAATGTCATCGACGTTCACATCTCGCGGCTCCGGTCGAAGATCGACAAGGGCTATGACGAGCCCATCCTGCAGACCGTGCGGGGTGCAGGCTACATGATCCGCGATACGTGAACCCGCGGATCAAGCTCCTCCGCACGTCCACGTTCCGCCTCGCGGCGCTGTATCTGATTCTTTTCGCGGTCTCGGTGTCGGCGCTCCTGGGCTATGTCTACTGGAACACGGCTGTCCTTCTGGAACGCCAGACCGACGAGACGATCCGCGCCGAGGTCCAGGCGCTGGCGGACCAGTACCGCATCCGCGGGCTTCGAGGCATCATCGACACCATCCAGCGCCGCAGCGCCGAGGACAGCGGCTCGGTCTATCTGCTCACCGACAGTTCCGGCCGGCGAATCGCGGGCAACCTCAACTCGCTGCCCGCAATGCCGGACGACGAAGCGGCATGGATCGAGTTCCCGCTCGATGTCGAAAAGGGTTCATCGCGGGAGCGCCACATTGTGCGCGCCTTTCACGCCGATCTCGCGGGAAGCTTCGACCTTGTCGTCGGCCGCGACGTCGAAGCGTTGAGGCAGTTCGCCAGTATCATCCGCCGCACCATCTACTATGCGCTGGCGATTGCCCTCGTTCTGGGACTGGGCGGCGGCTTGCTGATGAGCCGCAATTTCCTCCGGCGTGTCGATGCCATCACCGACGCGAGCCGCACCATCATGGCGGGCAACATGGCGGGCCGCATGCCGGTGCAGGGTTCGAACGACGAACTCGACCGGCTGGCCCTCGCGCTGAACGAGATGCTCGACCAGATCGAAAGTCTCATGGCGGCGATGAAGGAAGTCTCCAGCAATGTGGCCCATGACCTCAAGACGCCGCTGACCCGCATCAAGGCGCGCGTCGAGGCCGCCCTGCGCTCGGGCTCCGAGGGGGAATACCGCGCCGCGCTGGAGCGCACGGTGGACGAGTCGGACAGGCTGCTCGACACGTTCAACGCGTTGCTCTCGATTGCCCGCGCCGAAGCCGGGCAGTCGCGCAGCGGCCTGATTCCGATCGATGCGGCCTCGATCGTTTCCGATGTCGTCGAACTTTATGAGCCGATGGCCGAGGAAGAGGGCGGCACGCTGGTCAGCGACGCCCGGGCCGGATTGATGGTCATGGGCGACCGGCAGCTACTGGCGCAGGCCCTGACCAATCTCATCGACAATGCGCTCAAATACGGCGCCCGCGAAGGCGAAACGCCTCAGATTACCGTGTCGGGCGCGGTGGAAGACGACAAGGTCGTCATCGCCGTGCGCGATCATGGCGAGGGCATCGCACCGGAAGACCGTGGACGCGTCACCGACCGTTTCGTGCGGCTGGACTCAAGCCGCTCCAAACCCGGCAACGGCCTGGGACTGAGCCTCGTCTCCGGCGTGATGAAGCTGCACAAGGGAACGCTGGTGCTTGAGGACAACGCCCCCGGCCTCTCCGCCAAGCTGGTGCTTCCGCTGCACCACGAGGCCAGCTAAAAGGCAGGCCATGCCTGTCAACCCGCCCTGTTCCGCCCCCGATACCGCCGCCGTGGATCTGTTCTGGGAGGACATGGCGCCCGGAGCCATTCCCGAGACTGCTCGCATGCTTGCGGGCAACATTGCAGGCGGCTCGCCCTTTCTTCGCCAGTTGATAATCCGCGATCCGGACTTCGCGCGCCGCGTCTTCTCCGAAGACCCCGATACGCTGCTGGCCGAATTGCTGGATGCACTGGCGAACCTAGCACCGGATGCACAGCAGGCCGACGTGATGAAGATGCTCCGCCAGATCAAGAAGCGCTCGGCAGTTCTGATTGCCGTCGCCGACTTGTCCGGCCAGTGGAACCTGGAGCACGTGACGTCGGCCCTCACTGATCTCGCAGATGCCAGCCTCCGCGCTGCTGTGACCTGGCTGCTGCGCGATTTCGCGAGGGCGGGCAAGGTTGAGCTGAACGATGCCGCCAATCCGCTGTCGGGTTGCGGCTACGTGGCTCTCGCCATGGGCAAGCAGGGTGCGCACGAGTTGAACTACTCCAGCGACATCGATCTCATCATACTCTACGATCATGTCACGCGCCTGCTGCCCGTGGGCGGCGATCCTTCCACGTTCTTCGTGCGATTCACCAGGCGGCTCGTGCAGCTGATGCAGGACGTGACGGAGGATGGCTACGTTTTCCGCACGGACCTGCGCCTGAGGCCCGATCCGCGCGCCACGCAAGTGGCGATCTCGATCGAGGCTGCTGCTCTCTACTATGAGAACCAGGGCCAGAACTGGGAACGCGCCGCGATGATCAAGGCCCGTGCTGCGGCGGGTGACATCGCACTCGGCGAAGAATTTCTCGACCGCCTCAAGCCCTATATCTGGCGCAAGTATCTGGACTTCGCTGCGATAGCGGACGTTCAGTCGCTGAAGCGGCAGATCCATGCGGTGAAGGGCCATGGCGAGGTCAAGGTGAAGGGCCACAACCTGAAGCTCGGGCGCGGCGGCATTCGCGAGATCGAGTTTTTCGTGCAGACCCAGCAGCTGATCGCCGGCGGGCGCAACCCGAAGCTCCGTGGGCGGAGCACCATGGCGATGCTCGATGCGCTGGCGGAGGCCCAGTGGATCACGCCATTGGCTGCCGATGAACTGAAGTCGGCTTATGTTTTCTTGCGCACCATCGAGCATCGCGTGCAGATGGTGAACGACGAGCAGACGCATGCGCTGCCCGCCGACGAGCGCGCCTTCGAAAGCCTGGCGCGGTTTTCCGGTTTTGAAGATGCTTCTGCCTTCGATGCCGAAGTGCGACGCACCTTGGAATGCGTGCAAAGCCATTATGCGCACCTCTTCGAGCAGGCGGAAGATCTCGGCACCGAGTCCGGCAGCCTAGTCTTCACCGGCGGCGAGGACGATCCCGAGACGATCGAGACTTTGTCCCGCATGGGCTACCACTCGCCGAGCGAGGTTTCCGCCACCATCCGGGGCTGGCACTTCGGGCGTTACGCGGCGACGCGAAGCGCCCGCGCCCGCGAGCTTCTGACCGAACTGATGCCGAAGCTGCTCAAGGCGCTGGCCGACATGGGAAACGCCGATCTCGCCTTCCTCGCCTTCGACAAGTTCCTGGGCGGCCTGCCCGCAGGCGTTCAACTGTTCTCGCTGCTGAAAGCCAATCCACGCCTGCTCGATCTCCTCGCCACCATCCTGGGCAGCGCGCCGCGCCTTGCCGAACAACTGAGCCGCAGGCCCAAGGTGCTCGACGCGGTCCTCGATCCCGGCTTCTTCGGCGCGATGCCGACGGCAAGCGAAATGGGTCAGGTGATCGCTTCCGCCATGCCGCCGGGCGTTCCGCTTGACGAGGTTGCCGACCGCGCCCGCGTGGTGGGCAAGGAACAGGCCTTCCGCATCGGTGTCCGCGTGCTCTCGGAGACGGTGAGTGCTGTCGATGCCGGAACGGCGTTCTCCCAACTCGCCGGGCTGCTGCTCGAAAGGCTCCATGCGGCAGTGGGCGAGGAGGCCGAAAGCCGCCACGGTCTTCCAGCCGGGGGCCGCAGTGCCGTCATTGCGATGGGCAAGCTCGGCGGCCGCGAGATGACCGCAGGCTCCGACCTCGACCTCATCATCGTCTATGACGCGGCACCCGATGCTGAAATGACGGCCGGCGCCAGGCCCACCAGCATCAACCAATACTACGCGCGGCAGGCCCAGCGCCTGATCTCAGCACTGTCGGCGCCGACCGCCGAGGGCGTGCTCTATGAGGTCGACATGCGGCTGAGGCCATCCGGCAGCAAGGGGCCAGTGGCGGCCAGCCTTGCGAGCTTCAAGTCCTACCACCGGGATTCGGCGTGGACATGGGAGAAGCTGGCGCTGACCCGCGCGCGCCCGGTCTGCGGCGATGCCGGGCTGATGGGCGAACTTGAGACCCACATCCGCGCGGCCCTTTGCACGCCCCGCGATCCGTCCGCAACCGTGGCCGACGTGCTGGACATGCGCAAGCTCATGCTCAGGGAACAGGGCCAGGGCGGGTTGTGGGACATCAAGCGGGCGCGGGGAGGCCTCGTGGAACTGGAGTTCATCGCCCAGACGCTGCAGCTGATCCATGCCCCGGCGCATCCCGGTGTTCTCGATACCAACACCCTTGCGGCGTTGGAAAAACTCACCCTGGCGGGCCTCCTCGACCCTGCAACGGCGTCCGTGCTGAGGGAGGCTGGCCTCCTCTATCACCGATTGACGCAGGTGCTGCGGCTCTGTGTCGATGGCTCCTATGACCCGGCGAAATCGCTGCCCGCCCTCAACCAGCTGGTGGCGAGTGCGGCGGCCTGCCCGGACATACCGACCGCCGAATCGCTCATCGCCGATACGCAAGCCGAAGTGGCCCGCATCTTCGACCGCATGATCGGCCCGGCAGGCTGACATTTCGCAGCGACGGAATTCCGTTCCTGTTTCGTCTTGGGTTTCAGGACAACAACAGGAGGAACGTCCATGAGCAAATTCACCTTCGTGCTGGCCCTCATGGGAGGCATGGTGGCGGTTCCCGCCGTGGCGCTGGCGATGGAACCCTACCTTCCGAAAACGCAGAAGGTCTTCAGCAAGCTCGACGCCGACTCCAATGGCCGCATCACGCTGGCCGAAATCCAGCCCAAGGCCGAGAAGCGCTTTCTTCGCATGGATGGTGACAAGAACGGCGAAGTGACAACGGCCGAGATCGATGCGGCGCTCAACCGCGCACTGGAGCTTCGCCGCAAGCGCATCCTCGCCAATCTGGACAAGGATGGGAACGGCAGTGTGACCAAGGGCGAACTGGATGCCTTCGTCGAGACGTTGCTGGCGTCGGCCGATGCCGACCACGATGGCGGCGTGACACTTGAAGAAGCAAGGAATTTCCGGGTTGCCAAAGTGAAGAAACCCGCTACGGGAGAGAGCTCCAACTGACGCAAGGTTACGGACACCAGCTTGCTAAGCGACGCCTCGGCTTTCCGGCAGATGACGGACGCCGGCCTGCTCGAGGCCGCCGCCGGCCGCAATCATGCGGCCTTCGGCGAGATCGTCAGCCGCTATCACCAGCCCGTCTACCGGCTGGTGTGGCGGATGACAGCTGGCGCGGCCGATGCCGAGGATATCGCGCAGGAGGCCTTTGTGAAGCTGTGGCAGAACCCCGCGCAAGTGCGCGAGGCGGGAGCCCTCAAGGGCTGGCTGATGCGGGTTGCCTCCAACGCGGTCATCGACCGCAGCCGGAGGCCGCGCCACGGTGATCTCGACGCGGCACCCGAGATCCACGACCCGCAAGCGAGGCCCGATGCGCCGCTCGACCGGAGCGAGGCCGCGAAGCTGATCGACGGGCGGATCGCGGCACTCCCCGACCGGCAGCGCCTGGCGCTGTCGCTTGTCTATTTTGAAGGCCTGTCCAATATCGATGCCGCGCAGGTGATGGACGTGAGCATCGAGGCCATTGAATCGCTTTTGGCGCGGGCGCGCCGGAGCTTGAAGGAAAGCCTGTCTGCCGAGTGGCGCGAGCTGCTGGGCGGATTGACGGAAACGGGACGTTGAGGACTGATATGGAAAACGGCAAGGACACACGCCTTGACCAGCTCTTGGCCAGCTATGGTGCGGATCGCGCCCGCTGGCCCGAGGCCGAACGCATGCGCGATGGTGGCGGAAATGAGCCCGCGCAGGCGGACGCCGAGTCAATCGACCGGCTGCTATCACTCGCGTCCACCGTCTCAGCCCCGGCTGATGCCATGTCGCGCCTCATGCAGCGCATCGCGGAGGAGCCGCAGGGCGCGAAGGTCATTGCATTCCCCGGCGGGTCCAGCCCGCCGCGCTCCCGCGTCTTCCGCTATGCCGCAGCCCTTCCGCTCGCGGCTTCGTTGGCGCTCGGCGTCTATCTGGGTGCGATGGGCTCGCTCGACTTCATGCTGCCCACGTCCATCACGGGCGGGGTCGCCCTCAATGACGAGATGCCCGACGATCTGGGCGGCGTCGGCGAGGCGGATGCCTACGCCGAGGAATCGCTGACATGACGACGACCGAAACGCCGGTGGCAACACCCCCGCGCCGCGCCTTCAACTGGTTGAAGATCGTGCTCGTCGCGTCGCTGGCGCTCAATCTCCTGTTCATCGGCGGCGGCCTGGCACGCTTCTTCGTCCATGGCCCGCCCGAGCGCATGACCGGCATCAGCCAGATGCAGCTCATTCCGCGCAAGTTCTTCAGTGAATTGAGTGGCGCCCGCAAGGCGGAACTGCTGAAGGTGTTCAAGGATTTCGGCCAGGAGTTTCGCGATGGCCGCAAGGCTGCACGCGTCGAGGTCGTCAATCTGGCGGCGGCTCTTGAAGCCGAGCCTTATGATGCGGCCAAGGTGAAGACGGTGATCGACAGCTTTTCAGGGCGGAGCGCGCACCTGATCGCCACGGGCGGGCAGGCAGCCCACACGCTCATCGAAAAGCTCACGCCAGACGAACGCAAGCTTCTCGCCCGGCACATCCGCCAGCGCGAGGACGGTGGCCGCCGCAAGGGCGAAGGCAGGCCCGGCAAGGACTGATCAGGCCGCCTTGTTGGGGAACTTGACCAGCACTTCCGTACCCTGGCCCACCATGCTGCGGATCGTCAGGCTGCCGCCATGGAGCTCGACGAAGGACTTCGAAATCGCAAGGCCAAGCCCTGAGCCGCCTTTCGACTTGGTGAACTGGTTTTCCACCTGTTCGAACGGCCGCCCGAGTTTTTCGATGTCGCGGGCGGGGATGCCGATGCCTGTGTCCCGGATCGATACGGTCATCCCTCCATCCGTCGCGACGGCAGAGACATTCACCTTGCCGCCTTCGGGCGTGAACTTCACCGCATTCGACAGCAGGTTGATGAGCACCTGCTTGAAGGCGCGCTTGTCGGCCCACAATTGCAAGCCTTGCGGCACATCGCGCTCGATGCTGACGCGGCCTTCATAGGCGCGTGGCCCGATCAGGCGCATGACCTCGTCGAGCGCCGAGTCGACCTGCAGCGTCTCGCATTCCATCTGCATCCGGCCTGCCTCGATCTTCGACATGTCGAGGATGTCGTTGATGACATCGAGGAGGAACTGTCCGCTCCGGTGGATGTCGTTCGAGTATTCGGAATACTTGTCCGATCCCATGGGGCCGAACATCTGCGCCTGCATGATCTCGCTGAAGCCGATGATGGCGTTGAGAGGTGTCCGAAGCTCGTGGCTCATGTTGGCGAGGAACTCGGATTTCGAGCGGTTCGCCGATTCCGCGCGGGTCTTCTCGCGGGCATACTTGTCGGCAAGGTCGGCAAGGCGCTGCGCCTGCTGGTCGGCGAGCATGCGTTCCTTCTGGAGGTCGCGCACCGTCATCATCAGTTCGCGCTCGGACAGCAGCAGGCGCTCCTCCTGCATCTTGAGCGCGCTGATGTCGGTGCCGACCGAGACGAAGCCGCCATCCTTGGTGCGGCGCTCGTTGATCTGCAGCCAGCGGCGGTCAGCGAGTTGCACCTCGAAGGACTTGCCTTCCGCCGTCTCGCCCTTGAGGCCGATGCGCTTGCGGATGGCGGGTTCCTTGGCCGAGCGCACCACGTCTTCGTAGGCCGTGCCCGGCACGCAGACGGAGGCGGGAAGCGAATGGAACTGCTGGTACTTCGAATTGCACAGCACCAGCCGGTTGTCGGCATCCCACAGCACGAAGGCTTCCGAGATGTTCTCGACCGCGTCCTTGAGGCGAAGCTCGGCTTCCTTGTTGAGCTTGTCCGCCAGCTTCTGCTGCGAGACGTCGAAGACGATGCCGATCAGGTGCGGCTGGTTTTCGACGTCACCGGGTGCGAGCGCGACGCGGGCGCGCAGCCACACCCAGTGCCCATCTTCATGGCGCATGCGGAATTCGCGGTCGAAGGACGTGATCTCGCCATCGAGCAGGCTTTCGACGGCCTCCTCAAGCTGCGTGTCGGTGGGATGCAGCCGGCTCACGACTTCGGCGAAACTCAGGAAATCGCCCTTCACCGGCATGCCCAGAATGTCGAACATCGAGCGTGACCAGAAGATGATGCCCTTGGTCACGTCCCAGTCCCACATGCCGCACTGGCCGCGGTCGAGGGCCTTGTCGAGCCGTGCGGTGGCAACGCCCAGGATCGTGTCTGCCTCGGCAGCCTTGGCGGCTTGCCAGTGGAAAGCGGCACCCAGCAGCATGAGGACGAAGAGTGTCACGATGAAGAGCGTGGTGACCTGGGTGACACTGGAGCGCCAGGCCGAAAGCACATCCTGCTGGCGCTGGAACACGATCAGGCTTCCCGGGAATGTGCCCAGGTCATACATCGAGACGAAAGCCTCTTCGCCCGACGCCAGCAGCAGCGGCGACATGTCATCACCGTTGAGCGCCGCGTCCGTCACGAAGTTGGGTGACAGCACCGCCGTGATGAACTTGCCGTCGAGCGCTTCCGCCGAAGGCAAGCTCGCGGTAATCTTGCCGAGGCTTTCGGCGACCGCAAAGACCCGCTTTTCGGCCAGCGCTTCGGGCGCGAGAATCTTCCGGAGATAATCCGCGTCCATCACTGGCGGCGTCTCGCCCGCGAGTGCAGCTTGCGCGAAGTCGGTCTTGATGCGCTGTGCCGCGAGGTGCCCGTGCAATGCCGAGAGGCGGTTCTGCTCGGCCAGATGTGTCGTCCGGCTGTCCATCAGCTGGATGAGCAGCGCTGAACCCAGCACGAGCAGGAACAAAACGATGAGCGAGGTGATGAGCAGGCGAAGATGCCGCTCCGAAATCGTGATCCTGAAGCGATCGGGCCATGGCGACGGGAGCCTGAGCACCCGCTCCTTGAAGAACAACTCGCCGATATGTGTCTTGCCCAAGATATTCCCCTGACTTCCCAGCCTGCCCAAGGCGGAAAGTGTCCCGAAAACGCAGAACGCCACCACACATCGAATCACCCCTATTGATTCGAAACAGGGGTGATTTGTCCAGATATGAAGATGGACCTTATGTGCGCGCGATGCGTGAGACGATCTCGAACACGTCGCGAGACAGGGAAGGCTCGGCCAGAACGCGGTTCAGTTCCGCCTCCGCGGCCGATTTCCGGATCGAATTCAACACCTTGCAGCTGCGGAACCCGGTCGCAATGCGTGCGGCCACCTGCGGGTTGATCTGGTCGAGCCGGAGAATGGCATCGGCCACGACGCAGTAACCGGAGCCATCTGCGGCATTGAAGCCCGAGACATTGCCCGCCGTGAAGCCCGCGATGAGGGCATAGACCTTGTTGGGCGTCGTCCACTTGAAATCGGGATGGGAGGTCAGCGCCTCGACGCGTGCAGCAGCGCCATCGCCCACGGCCTGCGCATTCAGCATCAGCCACTTGTCGATGAGAAGATGATCATGCGCGTGGCGCGCGTGGAATTGATCGAGCGCCTCTTTCCGTTCACTGCATTCGACCTGCACCAGTGCAGAAATCGCACCGATTTCAGCGCTCATGCTGTGAGGTGCGTCAAGCTCTTGTAGTGCCGCGGCGATGCCTTCACGCGGGTTTCCAAACACCATGAGGGCAAGCGCCGCATAGCGCAGCGCGCGCCGCGCCGTGGACGCCGGGTCCGGCCTGTAGGGGCCTCGCTCCGCAGACTCGGTCCAGATGCGGTTGAGACTTGGCGCAAGCAGGCGCCCGAG
>NZ_JBGSOZ010000151.1:0-77124 GCF_041738905.1 Aestuariivirga sp. | reverse complement strand
CGAGAACCATCGTCTCCAGCCGCCCGCGCGCCGTGCGACGAGGCCCGCGCCAGACACGACCAGCATCAGCATCGCAGCGGCACCTGCCGCCATGGTGATCCGGCCGGCATCATCGAGGAACAGGGAGCGGTGAAGATTGGTCAGCCAGCGTTCGGCCGTGTTGGGGTCCGCAGATGCAATCCCCCGGCCTGAGCCCGGATCAATGATCGCGGCTCCCGGTACACCATCCGCGAACCAGTAGGCGGTGATCCGGCCGGACGGCGCACGGCGGATCTGCTCCACTCCCGGATATGCGGTTTGAATCCGCGAGACGAGTTCAGCAACACTGAGCCCGCTCGAGGCCTGGGGAGACGCAAGCCGCTCCGCTGCCGGAAAGACCGACAGCGCCGCTCCGCTGAGCGCCAGAATCGTGATCAGGACGAGAGCCAGCAATCCCGGCCAGCGATGCAGAACGCGGAGCATGATGCGAGTTCCTTACATTTCGTACTTGAAACTGGCCACATAGCGGCGGCCGCGCGCGGGCTTGCCTGCACCCTCCGTCGTGAGCTTCACGGCGACTTCATTGGGGCTTTCGCGCATGTCCTCGACGGCAGCATCGATGTGGAGCGTGTAGCCTGCATCAAACAGCGCATCGGCCAGGTCGAGCGTGATCTTGAGCTTCCGCCCCGCGCCGACGCTGGCACCGGTGATGCCGTTGATCTGGGCAGTGTCGCCATTGGTTGCGCGATACCAGTCGGTGAGATGCTGGTAGTACTTCGACTTGCCGCCCGCCATCCACAGGCTGCCGGCATAGGCACCCTGCGGGTCGGTGACGTAGAGCGCCAGATAGGCTCCATCGCCACCATAGTTCTTGAGTGTCGCGGTCAGTGTCACGGGCCGCGCCATCGCAACACCCGGAAGCGTCAGCGCGGTTGTCAGCGCCAGCGCTGCAAGAAGAGCTTTCATGTTCGAGATACCTCGTTTGGGAGAATGACGTGAGCGATCTGGTTCAGTTCACCTGAACCTGCGGCGGCGCGCCGTTTCCGAAGAGGCCGTTCTCGGGCGGGGCGACCGTGCCTGCCGGAGCGGGATTGCGCGCCGATCCACGCCCGCAATTGCCGTCGTCACACTCATCGTCGTCATCATCATCGTCGTCGTCATCGTCGCCGTGATCGTCATCATCGTCATCGCTGGCCAGAAGGAGCAGCGCGGCGTCCGGGGTGTCATCGAATACCGCTGCAACCGGGCTGCCAACTCCGCCGGCCACACCTGGCATGGCACTCCAGGCGAAGGTTCCGAGGACGGCCGTCAGCGCGGTCGATGCAATCAGCAGGGCAAGTGATCTCTTCATGGGCAGTGTCTCCTTGGTTATGCCGTCACTCTGGAGATGCCACCTGAGATCAGCCTGACGGGCCTCAGATTTCCGCTTCAGCTTGCCGTCAGAATCAAGAAGCCCGCCGGTTCAGGGGCGGGCTTTGCGCAAGGATGTTCCGGACAGGCTGCCTGGCAGCCGTCAACGATCAGTCGTCGTCGTCATCATCTTCGTACTCGATCGCCATGACCTCAAGCGTCGCGGGATGAACCGTGACCTCGATCCGGCGCCCCTGGGAATCCCGGCCGATGATCTCGTAGCAGCCATCGTCGATCTTGATCCTGCGCACCTTCCAGCCATTTTCGGCGGCAAGGCGCGCAACGGCCTCGCGCGGCTGCCAGTCGTCCATGGGCACCGAACAATCGTCGTCGGCAAAGGCGGCCCCGGATGGCAAAAGCATCAGAAAGGCAAGAATTGTCAGATTCATATTCATGGGCCAAACTCCACAAGGCGGCCAAGCAGATTGAACCCTGCACGGGAAAGCTGACGGCATCCTGAAGCATCGTGGCGTCGTGCGTCAGGTTTCAGTCAGCCGCGGAGACCAATGAATGCCGCAATACGGAGAGAACGGGAATACCATGCGCATCCTGCTGATCGAGGACGACACCGTTCTGGGCGCCGCCGTGCGAGACCAGATCGGTGCGGACGGCCACTCGGTTGACTGGGTCACGCGCCTCGATGCGGCGAGAGATTCGATGGCAGGCACGGCCTATGAACTGGTGCTGCTCGATCTCATGCTGCCTGATGGCCGCGGCATCGGCTTCCTCAAGACACTCCGCAACCGCGGCGACGCGACCCCCGTCATCATCCTCACCGCGCTGGACCAGGTCTCCGACCGCATCGACGGGCTGAACGCGGGCGCCGACGACTGTCTCGTCAAGCCCTTCGATCTGGCCGAACTGTCAGCGCGCATCCGCTCCGTCGCACGGCGCTATGCGGGCAATCCGAATCCGATCATCTCCCATGGCACGCTCGACATCGACCTTGCGGCGCGCAGCATCCGCCGCGCCGGGAAACCGATCCAGCTGACGGCGCGCGAATGGGCCCTGTTCGAAGCCCTTCTCGCACGTCCGGGTCAATTGCTGTCCAAGGCGCAGCTCGAGGAAAAGCTCTATGCCTTCGGCGCCGAGATCGAAAGCAACACGATCGAAGTCCATGTCAGCCGCTTGCGCAAGAAACTGGGGGCAGATGTCATCGAGACGGAGCGCGGCATGGGTTATCGGCTGGGCGAACCGTGAGGCTGCCGCGCAGCCTGCAGGGGCGCCTAGGCGTCTCGCTGGGCGTACTCCTCACGCTGCTGTGGATTGCCGCAGCCTCCGTGACGGCGCTCATTCTCCGGCAGGAAATCGACGAGGTCTTCGACTCAGCACTTCAGGAAACCGCGCAGCGCCTCCTGCCGCTTGCCGTTGTCGACATCGTGGGCCGCGAAGAGGACGGCGTGAACCAGCGCCTCGGCACCATCCGCGAGCACGAAGAATATCTGACCTATATCGTGCGTGATGAGAGTGGGCGGGTGTTGCTGCAGTCGCACGCTGCGGACCCTGCCCTGTTCCCTGCCTACGACAGTCCGGGTTTCCGCCAGACTGCGGCGTACAGGATCTACAACGATGATGCCTTGCAGGGCAGCATCCGGATCTCCGTTGCGGAACCTCTTGCGCACCGCGCGGCAATCGCTCGTGAGATCGAGATGGTGCTGGGCCTGCCCATTCTGATCGTCATCCCACTCGCCTTGCTGGCCATCTTCCTGGCCGTGCGGGCGGGACTCTCATCGCTTCATCGCTTTCAGGACCGGCTCCAGGCTCGTGGCGCGCGAGACCTCTCGCCCGTTCCTTCTGCCGGACTGCCTTCCGAGATCGCTCCGCTCGCCGACACCATGAACGGACTTCTCGAACGGCTGAAGGCAGCCTTCGATGCCGAGCGCAGCTTTGCCGCCAATGCTGCTCACGAACTGCGAACGCCGCTAGCCGGCGCCATCGCGCAGGCGCAGAGGCTGCAGGCCGAAACGGCGGATGCCAGCGCGCGGCAAAGGGCAGCCGACATCGAGGCATCTCTGAAGCGGCTGACGCGGATGGCCGAACGCCTGCTGCAGCTGGCGCGTGCCGAAGGCGGACCCTTGCGGCTCGATAGCAGCACAGACTTGCGTAGAATCGCCGACATCATATTGGCAGACCTTGAACGGCTCTGCGGACCGGATCGCATCATCACTCACTTCCCGCTGCATCCGGTGCTTTCCGATCTCGATCCCGATGCCTTCGGGATCATCTGCCGGAACCTGGTCGAGAATGCCTTGCGTCACGGATCGCCGGCAGAGCCGGTCGATGTCACCCTGGAAGACGATGGGACGTTCCGCGTGGCGAATGGGGGACCCGTGATTGAACCCTATATACTCGCCCACCTGACTGAACGGTTCCGGCGCGATGGCCAAGGCAAGGATGGCACAGGTCTCGGCCTCGCGATCGTGGCTGCCATCGCGGACCGGATTTCGACAGAACTCATCCTGCAGTCACCCCGTCGTGGAAGTTCTACTGGCTTTGAGGCATCCATACGTTTGCCGGTCATTGCTCAAGCCGAACAGACTCTTTGACCAGCAAGAAATGCCCACAGCGCACATCGGTCACTTGTCCATCACCTACTTTCAAAACGAATACCGAATTCCGAGGCCCAATCGCAAATCCAGGTTCGAGGTCTGTTCATCGCTCAACGATTGCTCTTCCCAAAGCACAGCAGTTTCCCCGGCAATCGTCCAATGGCTGGTCACGTCGTAGCTCAGGGCCAATGAAGGCATCAGCAACAGCTGCCGCAAGTCCGTATCATTGCCCGTTCGATAGGCCAGCCTGAACTGCGGAGACAGCCGCCAGAGGTCACTCAGGGGATAGCGGAGGACTGCATCTGCAATGTAGCTCCGGTAAGTCTCGTTCTCGACAGCGGTCAGACCAAATCCCGCGTAGTCACCTTCGGTGAAGACATTCGACCCGTCGACCCGTCCCCAGATGTAATATTCGAGGCCCGGAGATGGCACTGAACCGACTCCCCCCGAAGCGGGCGTGCCGGAATAATTCGCGAGCGTTCCCTCGAGCGAGACGGTCCAGTCATCCGACAGGGCATAGGTAAAGCCGAGCGTGGCAGTCGCCGCCGTTGCCGTGCGGTCGACGGCCAGAGTTTCCACCCGATTGGTTCCGTAGATGTCGAAGAGTTCCGAGAGCGACCCCACCGGCTGGCCAAGCAGGGCATTGGATGTCAGAAGGAAGGGAACGCGGCGGTAGTCCAGGCCCGCATAGACAGACAGTTCCGCGAACGGATTCCACGTGGCTGACACATGGCCGGACTGAACGCGGCGCGCCTGCTGCATCGCGAAGGCATCTCGTTTCGACTGTTCGAAGCGCGCGATCGACTTGGCGGTCGCATCCTGACCGTTGATGAGAACGGAAGCCAGGCTGAAGATGGCTTTGACCTCGGTCCTTCATGGTTCTGGCCCGAGATGCAGCCTGCCATCGGCAACCTTGTCGCCGAGCTCGGCCTTCGGGCTTTTGCCCAGTACAGCAGGGGCGATACACTCTTCGAGCGCGCGGCGCGCGAAGGGCCGAGCCGCCTGCCCGGCATGGCGCAGCAACCGCAGTCGATGCGGTTGGCCGGTGGCAGTGCCGCACTGATCCGCGTACTGGCCTCAGGGCTGCCGGACAGCGCGCTGAATACCAGCGCCGCCGTGACCGGGTTGCGCCTGACAAACTTTGGGATCGACGTGACCATCGCGAGGGATGACCGGCAGCCGGAACACATCAGCTTCGACCAGGTGATCGCCGCGATGCCGCCGCGCCTTCTGGCCACCGCCGTCCGGTTGGACCCCGCGCCCGATCCAGCCACACTCGATCTCTGGCAAGGCACACCCACATGGATGGCACCGCATGCGAAATTCTTCGCCGTCTACGATCGCCCCTTCTGGCGCGATGCGGGCTTTTCTGGCACGGCGCAGAGCATGGTCGGCCCGCTCGCCGAGATCCATGACGCCACCACCGCCTCGGGCAAGGCAGCACTCTTTGGCTTTGTCGGCATCCCGGCCGCCCAGCGAAAGAGCATCGGGCAGGAGATCCTCATCCGTGCCGCAGTCCAGCAACTCATCCGCATGTTCGGCATTGAAGCGGGTCTCCCGCGCGCCACCCTTCTGAAGGACTGGGCCGCTGACCGGCTGACGGCGACTTCGGCGGATCTTACCGCTGCCGGCCATCCGTCCGCTGCCGGCACAGAGTGGGTCACCGGGGCGTGGGCAGGTCGCTTGCTGTTGGCAGGAAGTGAGACCAGCGAAACAGAGCCCGGCTACCTGAACGGAGCGGTCGAAGCCTCGAAGCGTGTTGCACAGGCGTTTTGTGACCGCAATTAATCTCAACACAAGAGCCTGGCCCCACGGACGTGGCGACGATCCGCTGCTTAGCCTCAGGCGTCCATCGACGACGCGCCCGTCGCAATCACCTCAAGGTGGGAAATCCTCGGCATGGTCGTATGGTCAGTAATGCGCCTAGGGATCGTCAGCAGTGTCAGCGAACGCCACGGCTCCGCTCACATGGGAGTCAGTCCCCGCGCCAGCACATGCCAGCAGAGTTCAGTGGGTTAGCACATTGACGAAACAGCCACGGCGTATCCATTGTGAGTGTATTGCGGTGCAGCTCAACGCTGCACCGCGCTTGATCAGACCCGATCGCCGCTCAGCATCGCTTCTGTCATGTCAGCCAATACACCACTCACGCAGCCGCGGTTATGTGGCGCGCTGGAGAGCAGCTTTTTCATCAAAGGAGTCTGGCGCTTTTCTGGAAGGCTGCGGAAATCACGTTCCGAAGCGAGCTTCCCAAGGAAGTTCGAGAAGCCGTTCTCGCGTCCCGCATCTGCCTTCTTCAGCTTCTCGGGCGATGCCGTGTAGATGGCGACGCCTTCCTTGATGGTTTCCGCAATCTTGATCTGATCGATGGTGTCGGCGTCCACAGCCGTTGGATCTTCGGTGAGAATCACGAAGTCGGCAAGCTTGCCCTTCTCGATCGAACCTTTCGTGGCTTCTTCGAAATGTTGCCACGCGGGCCAGATGGTCATCGCCTTCAGCGCTGTGATGACATCCACGCGCTGATCGGGCCCAAGGATATCGCCGGAACGGGTGCGGCGCGTGACGGTTGAGTCCAATGTGCGCATGGTGTCCGGAAAGGCCACTGGCGCATCGGTGTGGGTGGAGAACATCGCGCCGCGATTGCGATACCAGCCGGTGGGGGAGATATTGTCAGCGCCGACGGGCCCTACGGTGTGGTCGCGGTGCCAGTCACCCCAGTAGAAGGTGTGCATCGGGAACAGCGAGGGGAATACGCCAAGGTCCACAAAGGACTGCACCTGGTCTTCCCGCTGGAACTGGCCATGGATCAGCACGGGGCGGAGATCGGATTTCCCGTGCTTCTTCTGCGCCTCCCGCAAGGCTGCAATCAGCACGTCGCTCGAGGCTTCGCCGTTTGAATGGGAAAGCAGCTGAATGTTATTCGCATAAGCCCAGTCAACGGTTTCGAACACTTGTTCAGGCGTCACTGCCGGGTAGCCGGAATAGCCCGGCTTGAAGTTTCCAACGGGATCAAAGTAAGGCTTGTCACGCCAGGCGGTGAAGCCCTGTGGGGAGCCGTCGATTGTCAGTTTACCCCCGCCCTGACGGAAGCGATTGGTGTATGTCATGCTGATGTTGGATTTGACGTAATCGCGGTCGACCATGACGTCACCATAAGCAACCACGTCGATCTTGAAGCCGCCCTGATCCGCAACGGCCTTCAGCACTTTCGACACGCCCGTTACCGAGCGGCCTTCCTGAGCTGTCGTGTAGCCGAAGGAGGCCCACAAATCAGCTCCTGCCTTAGCCAGCACCGTCATGCCCCTGGGGCCGACATTCTTGAAAATCTTCGGAATGGCGCCAAACCAGGCCGACTCCTCGATGATGCCGCTCGGCTCCTGGCTTCCCTCCTTGCGGCGGATGACGCCACCCGCAGGATCAGGGGTCTCGGCTGTATATCCGATCACATCGATGCACTTGGTGTTACATGCACCTATGTGTCCCGACTGATGCACGATGAGGACCGGAATGTCCTTCGACACCTCGTCGAGTTCTTCCTTCGTTGGTGGGCGAAGTTCCTTCAACTGCGAATCATCATAGCCGAATCCCATGATGAGGTTCGCACCTGTCACTGTCTCCTTGTTCGCCTCGGCCCAGGCGCGCAGCGTATTCTGGATGTCCGCGATGCTGGTAATCTCGCCGTCTGGCGGCGGCAGCATGTTGGCGCTGAGCGCCTGGAGACCACCCATCATCATGTGGCCGTGCGGATCGACAAAACCGGGCAGCATGGTTCTGCCCCCGAGATCAACCATCCTGGTTTTGTCATTCTTGAGCTTCATCAGGTCCGCAGATGTGCCTGCGGCCATAATGCGCCCGCCCTTGACGGCCACGACCTCAACGCGGGGGTTTGCATCGTTCATGGTAAGGATCGGGCCACCCGAATAGATGATGTCGGCCATGTCAGCGGCCAGTGCCGGACGAATGGCGAGAGCCGTGGAGGCAAAAAGCATGAATGTGCGTCGGTTGATCATTGTCGGCTCCTCAGCTGTCCGGGCTGCGTGTTGTCAATTTTTGGTTGGAAACAGGAATGTCACGGCAAGGCGGGCTCCCCAGCCATGCGGCCCAGAGTCAGAGCTTTCCACATAATAGCGTACGCCTGCTGCAAGGCTGACGGGCTGTGTCCCGAATGTCAACAGCTTGCTCACGATACCATTCACCGGAACAGTCCACTCTTCTGTTTCCCAGTTATAGGTGGTTTCGGTGTTGAGCGAGAACGTCCAGGCATCTGGAGTCGTGTATGACAGGAAAGGCTGAATGAACGTGGCATTTACATCAGTACGATCATCATCGCCGGCAAAGGACCAGATGTGGTTTGCGAGCGCGCCATAGGTCCATCCACCCGTCTGCTTGAGAACCACGCCCGTGGGACCTGCGCCCCATTTCTCGCTTGAAAGGAGATCATCTGACAAGCCGCCTGTCGGAACCAAGAACACAGGCCCCGCACCCCAGATAATGCCGCTCGGGCCAGGGGATGCAGGAGAGAAAAACAGGCTCTGAACAGTGTCTCCGAGGCCGAACTGATCGCCTGCACCTGGGAATATGTCATCCTGGCTGACGATTGGGACGATGGTCCGGGAGATGACGTTCCAGTCGTCATTGAGCGAGATCGGGATCACGGGCTGTATGTTCAGCGTCAGCCGATGACCCTCCTCTTCGGGACCGATGTTCTGATCGTAGTTGAACTGAAAGGGTACACTGATCAAGGACGCGATCGGATTGGACAGTTCCTGCGCCAGTGATGCGTCCTCGGCAATCGCCTGGGCGCAAGTGGCAATTACCAACGATACGCAGCATACCAGAAGTTTCCCTAGCCGCATTTGAGTTGTCCTCGTCTTTGGTTTGAGTTGGGTGTTCTTTGTTGCAGACTTACTCTGTAACCGGAGTTCGCCACCATGGCATTTTCTATTCCAGAATCACCTGCTGTAGCGGCGGCGAGTAGCATCGCACCTACAACGAGGGAGGAGCCGACCAGGACAGTCAGCCTGTACTTGGCGTTCTTCGGTGCCGTAACACTGTAGCGGCCATACCGCAGATAATCGAGGGACATCTTCGGCATCTTTCTCGATGTCACCGGCCGTAAACAAGCCGAAGAAGGCCACGAGCTTCTTGCGGGGGAAATGAGCCATCGCGTGAAAAACCTGCTGGCGATTGCAACAAGCTTGACCACCATTACATCGCGCTCGGCATCGACGATCAGCGATATGACTACTCATCTAACCCAGCGCCTCACTGCACTGGGACGGGCGCATGATCTCGTCCGGTCCCTGCCCAACAGCGAGGTGAAAGCAGTCCTTCTCGGTGATCTGTTGTCAGTGTTGCTCACGCCCTACGACGAATCGGCAGCTTTTTCTGGACGCATCCGTGTGGCGGTTCCTCGCATGGGAGTTGGAGAGAGTACGGCCAATACGCTGGCGATGATTGTGCATGAGCTTGCCACCAATTCGGTCAAACACGGAGCCCTGTCGGCTGATACCGGTTCACTTGATATTTCCAGCACGATCAATGTAGATCATATCCATCTGATCTGGGTCGAAACCGGAAGCCCGCCCGTGGAGGAGCCTGCCGAGCTACACGGTTATGGCAGCAAGATGGTTGCAAGAAGCATCTCAAGTCAGCTTCACGGTGCCATTGAATATGATTGGCAACCGAGCGGACTGGTGGTGACGTTGCGCATGAAGAAAGACCGCCTTTCAGGCTGAGTTGCCAGGCCTGTTGTCTCGCGTTTGGGGTCGCCACGTACCACCAAACCGTTATCGGCCCCTTGGTCAGCAGTTTGTCGACCACGCCGGAAGCTGCACTATCACCACAGCCGCCCCAGTTGCGCCGAAAAAACTGACGGCGGCAGCTTCGTGCGAAGCCGCAATGGCCGCGTGGTGAAACGTTCCACCGTCCAGCGCCCGGATGACTGGGCTAGAAATTGATAACTCCGCCAAACGCGACACCCTGCTGGATGACGTCGTAGACGAAACCATCGTCCTCATAATCAACACCGAGCGCCCGATAACCGAGGACCGTCGAGAACTTTTCGGTCCACTGGTATCCGACGCCGCCCATGACATCCCAATTGAGATCCGAGCCCACGCCGAAGCCACCGACCATTCCCCATCCGGTGAAATAAACCGGCGTCGTCGTATCGATGCGCGCCTTGATGCCCACCATGGGATCAACCCATGAGGCACCATCGGAACCGCTGACTGCCTTGCTCCACGTGAGTTCTTGCTCCGGGGTGGCCAACGTCAAGCTGGCGCGGGCTTCAATGTCATTGTCGATATGCCAGTAACGCGCGCCCGCCATCAGATCCAAGGTCACATTATCCGAGTCGACCGCCCGCCATTGTCCCATAAAAGTGCCAAAGAACTCTGTGATATCAGCCGAGGCGCTCACCTCCGCTGTCGCGCCAAACTGCTCGAATATGTCGCGTTCAAGGGAACGTGATCTCGATTTGCCGGCTGAGAGACTTGTATAATTGAGGTCCACGAACACGCCCCAGGTCCCATTATGGGCCTCGGCGACGGCCATGGCCGCAAAGTCGAGATTTTCGAGTATATCCGAGAACGGAATGTCGACATCCACTGGACCACGGCCGAAGACGCCCACGTCGCCGCTGAGTCCCACGCCCCACGCGTATGGCGCGAGCGTGAAGCGCCACTCACTTGTATCAGGAAGTGGCGCCAGGTCTGCCGCGGCGGCGGGCGTCACGCTGGCAGACGCCAACAGCAGCGTGCAGGTCAATGTCAGGCTTGCGTTCCTCAATTTCATATCCAATTACCCAAGCCCCATGAGTGCATAATGATTGGAACAAGCATGCGTGGTTTGCGCACGCTTTGCAAGTGCGCGCACGCCACCTTCGCAAGAGATTGTGACAGACGTAGCAAAGTAACGGTAATACTTCCCAGCCATCAGGACGTACAATTCCGTCTCACCACCTGAGTTGCGGAAATGGCGATAATAGTTGCCCGTCCAACGACTGTTGGAGCGCACTAGTCCCACCCCACCTCCGACCATTGCCCTGCGGCCTGCGTTGCGGCCAGTATTGCGGTTGCTGCGCGCCATGCTACCAACGGCCGCTGCGGTGAGAGCACCTGCGGCCGTTGTGCGTCGCGTGCGCCGGTCGGCATTCTGGCAAGTCGAACGTCACGTCCGGCAGGTCTTAAACGGGACCTTCGACTGGTTCGACGGCAACGTCTATCAGATCGATCCGCTTTCTGTCAGGTCGGAATCGGCGAGTTCTGCGCCAAGAAGCCGGGTGGTTGACTCAGAGCCATAATTCTTGAGCGGCCTTGCCGCCAAAGCGATGCGCACGGTCTTTAGGATTGAAATGCCACAACTGGTTCCAAGGCCCTCACAGGGAATTGATCACTATCTTGAAAGTCGGCGGACGTCCGATACGCGGCCGTCGCTGGAGCGGAGGGCAATTTCTAACCGTCTTCCGTTGCGCGTGCCACGATAGACAAAGTACCTTCCCCGGCAATCCATGCGGCGGATGTCGCGGAAGCCGCGATTGCGCAGCAGGCGTTCACCCTCCCAACACGTGATACCTCGCCCGTTGTTGAGGCTACTACCAATAGTGATGTCTATTGTAACCGCTTCTGCTGTCGTGGGGATGACTGCAGGCGTGAGCAACAGACCAAGCGTGATGGCCAGCGGGGCAAAAACTCGGGAAATCATGTTTCTCTCCTGTGGAATTATTACAGCTCGTATAATTTTCTAGCACGCTTGTCTCGTTCAGCATCGGACGCTGCAATAGCAGACTTCAAGTGCTGGTTGGCGACTGGCCTGCGAGTGCCTTGCGGAGCTCGCCCTCTTTGGTTTCGTCGAACGAGGTCTTCATTACGGTACCGCCGAGGCCGTTGAGATACACGAGAACCTTGTCCGCCGTCATCTTGCGGATCAGCAGGAAGAGTCCTGCCGTTCCCGGCCGCAGGGCGCTTGCCGAATCCTTCATGAATTGATCATTGATCCCGACGTCCGTGAGCTTGCCGCCCAGTGCGCCGGATCCTGCGCCGACGGCTGCACCCAGCAGCGGATTCAGGAATAACAAACCGATTATGGATCCCCACATCGCTCCTGAAGCAGCCCCGGCAGCCGTCGTATTCATAAGCTGGTTGAGTTTGATTCTGCCTTTGTCATCCTTTACTGCAACAACGGCATCGCCAAGATCGATCAGATACTCTTTCTGCATTTCGAGGACCTTCTCGCGGACCTCTTCAGCTCTCTGTTCTGACGGGAATGCGATGAAAACGAGATCACTCATGTGTATATTCCTACTCTGTTGATCCATGGCTAGACCTTGGCACGCCACCGGTGCACATGGACATCGCTTGATTTCTATGCTGTCCCACGAACGTATGTTCTTGGGAATCAGTCTCACGTTTTATTTTCAGCGCGGGTTGGCATTAGTACTCATGATCCAGAGGCTTGCTGCCTAACGCGGCAACCAGACTTTCCCGCGGCAGGAACTGGCTGCGATCAAAGACCTTCCCGAAACCGGACAGTTCCGGCGCATCGCCGGGCAGCGGTGCGGCGCCGAGCACGAAGTCCGCCAACTGTTCCTTGGTCGCGGCGACATGGACCGCCTCTGCTGTCTCGACCGTCGAGATGATCAGTACGCCATTGCGCAGCTGGACCCGGTGCATTGCCGGATCGCCCTCCACGGCCATGGTGAAGCTGAGGCGCTGGTCCCCCGCCGCCGCCGGATCGACAAGATGGCGCAGGTATTGCAGCACCGATAAAACCGGCGCATCCGTCAACTGCGACTTCTGCGGCGTTCCCAGCACCCGTCGGAGCAGGTCGATCGTGACCGGCTGGCCCAAGGCCAGCATGCCACCTTCCAGCTGCAGCGCTTCTGTAATATAGAAACCTCGGGCATTGGCCGCAGTCGTCCGCTGGCCGAGCGCGCGGGCCGCGACAATGCGTGCCGCACGCGCGGCCTGATCGTCCGGATCGAGCGTCATCAGAAGCGACGTCAGCTTCAATCCCCAGCGCCAATTCTCGAGACCACCTTCGGCAACCGCCGTTGTGGCGGCCTGCCGTACGGCTTCGGCGCCGCCCATGCCTGCCACGAGCCGGGCGGCCTCTTCCCGCTCGCCCAGGGGGTTGATGGCGTAGACATCGCTGCCGAACCAGCCGCGCTGGTGCGCCCACACGGCCCGGACATGGCTTTCGACCTGACCGTAAAGCTCTGCGCCGTCGCGCAAACCGGGCGACATGGTAATCGCCTCTGCCGCCTGTCGGGCTTCGAGGCCGTGCGAGATCAGCCGGATCGTCTGATCGAGGATCTGCTGGACTTGATCCACGGTACGCTCGATGGCCGCCTGCACCGCCGCTTGCCCCTTGATCGGGGCGTTGTGGATGTCGAGCAGCATCTCGGCATCCTTGCTTTCCAGCCAGCGCGCATCGTCAATGAAGACGGCCGGGTCGCGGATGGGTCCACCGCGCAGGGTGTAGATGTTGAAGATCAAGGGTGTCACCATGAAGTTGGTGACGAGCAGTTTGCGGTTGGGGAACCAGAAACCAACGCTGCAGGTGGTGTCGGACCGGTTGGGCGCCACTTCGATCTCTTCACCGGCAATCGTCAACTGGATGATCTGCCCATTGGGGAACGTCTTTTGCGGCGGCTGGTAGCTGCTATCCCCCGTGAGCTTTTCCGGGCCGAAGCCGAGCACGTTGGGAAATCCGTCGGGCCCACTTCGGGGATGCAGGATCCCGAACTGTGCGATTGCTCGCGACTGCCCCACGCCCCGGAAGGGGGTGAGGCCGCCTTCGGCCGCCAGGTTGGCGTCAAGACGTTCGTGCCCCCAGGTCTCCGTCCCCTCGTCGCGCCAAGGCGCCTGAGCGGACGCGTAGTGCCAGTGGGTGAAGAGGATGGCGGCGACCCGGATCTGGCCACCGACCGCTTCTTCCAGCATCGCCCGCATTTCCGCGGCGAGCTGTGTGGTGTCAGCGGTGTCGATGATGATCCAGCCGCCCGGGGCGTCCAGCGCATAGGTTTGCGCAATCCCAAAGCCACGCAGGGCGTAAACCCCCGGCGCGACCTGAGCGGCCACCTTGCGATCCGCTCCCATTCTTTCGTTGACCGTGAACGTTTCTGCTGCCGCGATGATGCCGTCAGGATTGGTGACAGGCTGCTCGCGGAGTGACTGGCTGCGCCAGATCGGTCCCACGCTTTCCGTGCCCTGCGCGCGGGCAACGGTCGGGACTGTGAGGGCGGGCGCGCCGAGTGTGAAGAGCGCCCCTGCCGCGGGCGCGGCGGTCAGAAGGTTGCGGCGGGTGGTCATGACGGTTTCTCCCTTCGCCGCCGGGGCGGCCCGATCAGCACATGCAGATTCATGGCTCGCTTGAGATTCTGACGCACCACCATGCTGGCGCGCAGCAGTTTCCGCAAAAGTGTATCCCGCTTTCCGTTTCATGATGACCAAAAATGTGCAATGTTTTGGGATTATTGTCAGCGTGGAACGAAAGGCCATGTGGAGTGGAGCGCGAGAGTGGTCTATCAATTCTCGGATCGTCCGGCTGGCTGGCCGGTACGCCACCCGAATTTCGGAAGCGATTTCTGTCCGCGGCCCGCTGGTGCCACGTCGATCCGGGCACGACGCTCACGCTCGGCGGAGAGGAGAAGGATAACGTCATCGGGCTGGCGCATGGAACTGTTGCGTTGACCTCGACGCTTGGCCGCGCCGGAAACCCTGTAATGCATATGGCCCATGCGGTATTGTGGATAGGGTATGGTCCTTTGCTCCTGGAGCGGCCGCGGGACGTTACAGCCGAGGCCCGGACAGACCTGTGGATCGCGGTCATCCCGAAGGCCAAGATCCTTCCGCTGCTGGACGAGTCGACATTGTGGTGGCGCTGTTTCATGCGTTTGCTTGCCGAGTATGGCGACACGAGCGCAATGGTTGCGTCCGATCTGCTGATCCGCCAATCAGACCGGCGTCTCGCGGCCACGATCCTGCGGTTCGCGGGGCTGCGCGGTCTCTCGTCGGGCCTGATGGAGCCGGTGCGCCTCCCGATTACCCAGGCAGAGCTCGCTGAGGCAGCAAACCTGTCGCGCAACGCCACTGGCACGATCCTGCGGAAACTTGCAGCAAAAGGCTATCTGGAGATCGATTATCGGGGTGTTGTGGTGCACGATCCAGCGGGCCTTCAAAAGTTCGTTGCCGAGGTCCCAGTTTAGCTGCGGCCCCCGGCGGTTCGAAAAAGAGGATACTGAGGAAACGGGTGCTACCACGCCCCGAAGGGTCCGCCGCCTCGGCAGACGGTGTGTTCGGATAGCCGGCACCTAACCATCAGCTGATCTGAAACACCCGCACCAGATTACAATTGGCACGCTGTTCGGGTCCGTCCAGTTTCTCATCATAATTCTGCGTGGTCCTGCGCCCCGGAGAAATGTGCTCCACCATGCGTACCGCCGGTTTTAAGTATACCGAGGGCGAGAGAACCAACTCCAACAGCACGGATTCGCCGAAAGTTTAAGCAACTGATATTACATGATATTTTGAATGCGTACTGATTTCGATGAGGTCCGGTCGGAATGAGACGGAGGCCCTTCGGAGACCGATTTCAGGCCGGTCCCCAGTCTCTGAAGTCCGCATTACCCTTGCAAACCCTTTTGAAAACAAAAGGAATTTCGCTACTTAAATCGGTCGTTCTGGAGTTTGCAATGGGAAACTGGCGGAGGGAACGGGTCTGAAATCCAACGTTCTCCACTCGTAAGTTATTGATTTAATTGGGGTCAGATTTGCTCTCTTTTCGAATCCCATGCGCGCATCCAAATGGCAGCAAAAGCATAATCACTCACCTGAAGGTGATCCTACTCTTCCCGGGTCTACTACACTGCTTCGATGGGGAGGTGAACAACGGCTTCCAAACCCCCTTCGTGCAGGTTGCGGAGCTTTACCGTCCCGCCATGGGCCTGAATGATGGTTCGGGCAATTGCCAGACCCAGACCGGCACCGCCCGTATCGCGGCTGCGTGACCCTTCCAGACGCACAAATGGTTCAAAGGCAGTCTCGAGCTGATTGTCGGGTAATCCGGGGCCCTTGTCAGCGACGGTAATGATAGCCATTTCCAACTCCCGTTTCAGCGTCACCTTCGCCACGCCGCCATAGCGGACCGCATTGTCGATGAGGTTGCGCAGCGCGCGGTTCAGGGCCTGCGGGCGGATGGTGACGGGCAGCGGCCCCGATGCGACAAGGGTTGCGCGGTCACCGCCCACATCGCCAACCAGGTCACTCAGCAGCACGGTGAGGTCGACCTTCGAGGAGGGTTCAGCCCTCACGACTCCGCGCGCGAATTCCAGCGTTGCCTCCACCATTGCCTGCATTTCCTCGACCAAAGCCTTCAGCCGTATGCTGTCTTCGGATTCATCCAGCATTTCGATCCTGAGCCGCATGGCCGTTAGGGGCGAACGCAGGTCATGGCTCAGGGCGGCAAGCATATGCGTGCGTTCGTTCACGAAACGGGTCAGCCGGTCTTTCATGCGGTTAAAGGCCTGCGTGGTATCGCGCACCTCCGTCGGCCCCGTCATCGGCAGCGGATATGCATCCAGGCCACGGCCCAGCCGGTCGGCGCCGACGGCAAGGGCGCGCATCGGGCCAACAACACGGCGCGCAGTCCACCATGCCACCAGAGCGACAGCAACCGCCATCAACAGCAAGGGCAAGAGGGCTTGCGGTGAAAGCTGCAGACCCGGGCGATGAAACATCGTGCGCACGTTTAGCCAATCACCACCCGCCAGACGTATCGATAACGTCAGCTCAACGGGCTCGGTTCGCCCAGCCATCATCGTCTCGTGCATCGGGCGCATGGCGACGGGCACCCCGTCCGGCATCGGCACGGGAACTCTGGAAAGAGCATGAACATCAGCGCGAACTTCACGGTCTGGCTCGCCAAGAATCTGCCGGATTTGGCGCAGAACAACATCCGACTCGGCGCTGTCATGTGGCGCTTCCGGTTCTGCCCCAATTTCGAACCTCACCAGAGGCGAATCTGCCGCCCGCAGGATGGATGGGCGCAGTTCGGCGGGGGCGTTGTCCAGGAGCAGGACCACATTAGCCGCCCGCCCTGCCGCCTCAAGCCCCAACGCCGCCCGCACCGCACGATTGCGTTCATCCGTCAGCAGCAAGAGGCCAAGCCCCTGCGTGATGGCGAGGGCCAAAAGCAGCATAACCAGCAATTGTCCCCCCAGGGACTGAGGAAACAAACTGCGCAGGAGGGGAAAACGCGTGTTCACGGAATCTCCTTCACATCGGCCGCAAGGCTGTACCCACCACCCCAGACAGTGGCGATCAGCACGGGCTTGGCGGAATCGACTTCGACCTTGCGACGCAGGCGACTGATCTGGTTGTCAATGGTACGGTCGAATACCTGTGACGCACGTCCCGAGGTCAGATCGAGCAATTGTTCGCGGCTGAGTACGAAGCGCGGCCGTTCGAGAAATACCGTCAGCAGACGGAATTCGGCGGTGGTCAGTGAAACCTCGGCACCATCGGCTTCGATCAGGGTTCGGCGATCGGTATCGAGCACCCAACGGTCGAATGCCAGTTTGTGCCCCGCGAGACTGCCGCCTGCTACTTCCACCCGGTCGAACCGGCGCAGGATCGCCTTGATGCGGGCCAGCAACTCGCGGGGGTTGAAGGGTTTGGGCAGATAGTCATCCGCCCCAACTTCAAGCCCCACGATGCGGTCAGTCTCGGCCCCCAGCGCAGTCAGCATCAGGATCGGAATGTCACTCTTCGCGCGAAGCCTGCGGCAGACTGACAGCCCATCTTCGCCCGGCATCATCACGTCGAGCACGACAAGGTCGAAGTGCCCCACCTTCATAGCCGCATCCATCGCCACCGCATCGGCGGCAGAGGTCGCGCGCATGCCGTTCTTCTCCAGATACTTTACCAGCGCATCGCGGATCTCGCGGTGATCATCGACGATAAGGATGTGGCGCGGATGAGTCATCATACAGTCTCCTGAGGCTGACACTAGCCGATACTGCAGGCGCTACCTTCAGAAGATTGTCGCAATATCTGTTTGCGCCGCTGCTTGCGACAGTTTGATACAAAACATCGGTTCGCCTGACACACTTGTGGGACATCTGCCCCACAAATTGAAGCGATCGCAATACAATCCAGGAGAGATCGAATGAGACGCTCGACGAAATTCGCTTTAGCAGCCGTTGCCGCCCTTGGCCTTGCTGTCATTGCGCTGCCGGTGGTCGCCCAACAGACCCAGATGCAACATGGCGGCATGATGAATGACGGAATGGGCATGATGGGCGGGCATGGCGGCATAATGGGCGGCGGGATGGGCATGATGATGGGCGGAGCCCAAAGCTATGCAATGGCCAAGTTTGATACCAACAAGGACGGCATGCTCAGCCCTGAAGAGATGACTGTCGGCGTTCAGTCTGAACTCAAGACCTACGACACCGATACCAATGGCATGCTTTCGCTGGAGGAATTCGCGGTGATGCATGCGGCCCACACCCGGCCGATGACGGTGCGCGCCTTCCAGATGCACGACGCCGACGGTGATGCACAGGTGACCGAAGCTGAAATGGCCGCAATGGCTGCGATGATGCAAAGCCATATGGGCGGACAGCAGGGTGGCATGATGGACATGGGCAAGGGCATGATGAACGACAACTGAAACGTGCTTTGTCTCCGCCAACTGGGGCCGGCGCAAGTTGGCGGATCACTTCCTTCACAGAATGGTAGAAAACATGATGAATGACTATGGCATGGGCTTCGGAATGGGCTTCGGCTGGCTCTGGATGATCGTCATTCTTGTGCTGGTGGGCCTTGCAATTGCAGCGCTCGTCAAATACCTGCGCAATTAGACTGAGGGGTTAGCCAATGGACTACACAATAAATCGGCTGATTGTGGATGCAGATTTTGAAGCAGTTGACGCTCGCACCCGGAAAGCACTTGCCGCCAACGGCTTTGGCGTCCTGACCGAAATCGATGTCAAGGCGACTATGAAAAAGAAGCTGGATGTCGACATGCCGGCCTACCTGATCCTCGGCGCCTGCAATCCAAAAATGGCGTATCAGGCCATCAGCATGGAACCTCGGGTGGGAGCGATGCTGCCCTGCAACGTGATCCTGCGCGAGGTCGATACCGGGGTTGAAGTCAGCGCCATCGATCCTGTGGCCTCGATGCAGGCGATCGACAATGCCGAGTTGATTGGTGTGGCAGCTCAGGTACGTGACCTCCTGGCCAAGGCCGTTGCCGCGATCTGAGCGGACTCACTGCTTCATTTTGCGCTTGACCTTCCAGCGTTGGGAAGGAGCAATTCGAACGTGAAGGCCTGTGCATCGGCCTTCACGCGGCGCAGACCGCGAAAGGAGAACGCCTTGTCCACCGTCGATCCGCACGCAGGCTACAGTCATTCGAACCCCGAAATGGACCAGGGCAACACGGGGCCTAGACTCAGCGCCGGGCCGACGGCCGTCGACCCGGTCTGCGGCATGACCGTGACCCTGAAGCCCGAGACGCGCTCCGAGACGTTCGACGGCAAGTCCTTCCACTTCTGCTCGGGCAAGTGCCAGACGAAGTTCCAGGCAGACCCTTGGTTTTATGCCTCCGGCCGGGCTGCCGGGCGCAAGAAGTCCGTCCCCACCAATGTCCAGTATACCTGCCCGATGCACCCCGAGATCGTCCGCGACGCGCCTGGTGCCTGCCCGATCTGCGGCATGGCGCTGGAGCCGATGCTGCCCTCCGGCGAGCCCAGCGAGGAGTTGACCGACTTCACACGACGGATGTGGGTTTCGGCCGCGGCAGCGGTCCCCCTCGTTGTTCTGACAATGGGCGAACTGGTCTCCCTGCCGGTCCGCGACTGGATCGGGCATCAGGTAGCCAGCTACCTGGAGTTCGTGCTGGCGACACCGGTCATCCTCTGGGTTGCCTTGCCGTTCTTCAAGCGCGGCTGGGACTCGGTTGTAAACCGCTCACCCAACATGTGGACGCTGATCAGCCTCGGCGTGGCGGCGGCTTATCTTTATTCCCTGGTCGCGACCTTTATGCCGGGCGTCTTTCCGGATGCCTACCGGATGGGCCACGGCGTTGGCACTTACTACGAGGCGGCGGTGGTGATTGTGGCACTGGTCTTCGTGGGTCAGGTCCTGGAACTGCGGGCGCGGGAACGCACAGGCGACGCGATCCGGGCACTGCTTGATCTCGCTCCCAAGACCGCAAGGCGGATCCTGCCTGATGGCACAGAATATGACGCGCCGCTGGAAAACATCATGGCGGGCAACCGGCTGCGTGTGCGCCCCGGTGATGCCGTGCCGGTGGATGGCGTCGTTATCGAGGGTCGATCCAGTGTGGATGAAAGCATGCTGACCGGCGAGTCCATGCCGGTTGAAAAGGCCTCGGGCGATGCGGTGACCGGGGCCACAATCAACAAGAATGGCTCTCTGGTGATCGAGGCGGGAAAGGTCGGTTCCGATACGGTGTTGGCGCAGATCGTGGCGATGGTATCGAACGCGCGCCGTTCGCGTGCGCCTATCCAGGGATTGGCTGACCGGGTGTCGGCGGTGTTCGTGCCGACGGTTGTGGCTATCGCCATTTTCGCGTTCGTCGCTTGGCTCATCTTCGGGCCGGAACCCGCTCTGGTCTTCGCAATCGCCTCCGCTGTGTCAGTGCTGATTATCGCCTGCCCCTGCGCACTTGGATTGGCGACGCCAATTTCCATCACCACGGCAGCAGGGCGAGGCGCGCAGGCGGGGGTGCTGATCAAGGATGCCGAGGCGCTGGAGCGGATGGCGGGCGTCGATACGCTGATCGTCGACAAGACCGGCACCCTGACGATGGGAAAGCCGAAGCTAACCGATACTGTGGTGCTGGGTGATATCGAGGCGACTGGCCTGTTATCGCTAGCCGCAGCACTCGAGCGCGGCTCAGAACATCCGCTGGCTGAGGCGATCGTCGAGGGGGCCGAGGCACAGGGCGCTGCACGTCAGGAGGCGACGGAATTCGAGGCTATCACCGGAAAAGGCGTGCGTGGCAAGATCGGCGGCCGGGCCGTCGCACTCGGTAATGCGTCGATGATGCGAGAGATGGGACTGGATACGGCACAGGCTGAGGCAAAGGCCGATACTCTACGCGCTGAAGGCAAAACAGCAATGTTCATTGCGGTAGACGGCGCACTGGCGGGAATCGTGGCGGTGTCCGACCCGATCAAGGACAGCACGGCGCAGGCAATCCGTGAACTGCATGCCCAAGGTCTGCGCGTCATCATGGCGACCGGCGACAACGAGCGCACGGCACAGGCGGTGGCTGGAAGACTTGGCATCGACGAAGTGCGCGCGGGCGTTCTGCCCGAGGCCAAGAAGGATCTGATCGACCAGTTGCGCAAGGATGGTCACAAGATCGCCATGGCCGGCGACGGGGTGAACGACGCGCCCGCGCTAGCCGCCGCCGATGTCGGCATCGCTATGGGCACCGGGGCGGACGTGGCGATGGAGAGCGCCGGCATCACCCGGCTCGGCGGTGATCTGATGGGGATCGTGCGGGCGCGAAAGCTGGCGCGTGCCACGCTGCGCAACATCAAGCAGAACCTGTTCTTCGCCTTCGCCTACAACACATTAGGCGTGCCGATTGCGGCGGGGCTGCTATATCCTGTCACTGGACTTCTTTTGTCACCGATGATCGCGGCAGCGGCGATGAGCCTTTCCTCCGTCTCGGTCATCACCAACGCGCTGCGGCTGCGGCGGGTCGCACTTTGATGATGTTCCAGAACCAATAGCTGTCTGAAGGAAAAGGCCAGTCGGCGCGGGCGTTCGCCGCCCGCGCCGTTCTTGCGTCAGGTCGCATCCTCATAGGCAAACGACGACATCATGCCACTCGCCATGTGGTAGAGGTGATGACAGTGAAATGCCCATGAGTTCGCTGGATTATTTGCATCGACCGCAAAGCGCACGGACTGCATGGGCGGCACGAGAACCGTATCGCGCATGGCGCCATTGAATGGCGTGCCGTTGATCCCAGTCACCTGGAAGTGGTGCCCGTGAAGATGCATGGGATGAGCCATCATCGACATGTTCATCATCTCGACTTCGATGCGCTCGCCCTTGCGTACCCTGATCGGCTCTCCGGCAATGCCCCAGCTGTAATCAGCCATGTTGCCGAAGAGATGCGCCATGAATGTCCTGTCCGGGGTTCGTGAGACAAGCGGTTCCGCCGCCAGCATTCGGGCTTCAAGGTCAAGGCTCAGGACCGGCCCCGCGCCGTCACCGGCCGTCACGATCTTGGCAACCGTGGCACCCGGCGTGGCGAGAACGAGGCCCGTGCGTTCTGGCGCTCCTTCGCGCAATGCCAGCACCGGAAATGCGCCTCCCTCTTTCGGCACGGACACGCGGATGTCGGCACGCTGGCCCATGCTGAGCGGGAACCGGCGTCCGGACATCGGCACGACGGGTTGTCCGTCCACGGCCACAAGGTCGCCCGAGAGGTTTCCAAGGTCGACCGTGAAGCCCGTGGACGTCGCCCCGTTGATGATGCGGAGACGGACGCGCCCGCCTGCTGCGACCGGCACGATCTCCGGGTCGTCCAGCGTCCGGTCATTGGCGAGAAAGGCGTCATAAGCAATGTCATTCAGGTCCATGCCGCCCTGCATCGTCATGCTGCCCATGTTGCCGCCGGACATCATCATGCCCTTCATGCCGCCGCTTCCCTGCATCATGGCGCCGTGATCCATGCCTTGCATCATCTCCCCGTGCCCGCCGCTTCCGCTCTTGAGCTTCGCAAGTAGTTCCGCCGCGGGCGTGAAGGAGAAGTCATGCAGCAGTACCACTACTTCCTGCTCGTCGGCCAACAGGTCTTCGGGCCTGCGCACGATCAGCGGCGCGGCCAGGAGTGCCTGTTCCTGCAGCGTATGGGCATGCATCCAGTGGGTACCGCCGGAGCCTACGGGGAAGCTGTAGGTTCGCTGTTCGCCCGCTTTGAGAAGCGGCATCGGCATGTCCGGCACGCCGTCGAACTGGTTAGGCGGCGTGAGCCCATGCCAGTGGATCATCGTTTGCTCGGCAAGCCGGTTATTGAGAGTGACGTCGAAATTCTCGCCGGCGTTGAAGGTGAGGCCGGGCTTGCCATCGGGACCTGTGAGGCTGAAGACCTTGGCGGCGCGGCCGTTCACCTCGATAGTACGGCTGTCGACCGTCAGGATGCGCGGCGCTGCAGCGCGGGCGGACGAGAGCGGACGGCCGGCAAGGCCAAGCGCGACGGCGCATGCGGTGCCGGATAGAAGGGTTCTACGGTTCATGTCGAATGCTTTCATTGGGCGCGCTGCAAGAGGCGCACGACTGATCAGATCAAGGATGAAGGAGAGAGTTAGGACTGCGTCAGGCGCGCGGAGGCTCAAATGGCGGCGCAAGCGCCAGACCATCGACCTGCAGGGCCTCTGGAGCGCGGAAGCTCATGCGCTGCCCCAAGGCTACAGCCTCAGGGGTCACGATGCCTGTCAATTCCATGCAGCCAGTGATGGTGCACAGCCCCATCATGGCGCAGGGCATCTGATGGTGGGCGGCGCCATGGTTGCAATCAGCTCCAGCAGCAGCGCCATCATGGGCTTCCATCGTCATGGCGTGGGAGGCCGGGGCGCAGTGCTCAGCACCTACAAAAGCGACCGCCTGGCCTGCCGCCGGAAGGACGGCCAGCAGCACGAGCAGCAGCATGGCGAGGAGCCTGGAGAACATTGGACCTAGTTTTATGCATTTCGTGCGGCGGAACTTTGACCTACCGCAAGACAAGGCTTCTGCACCTTACCACGCTGGGAAGGTCAAGACCTATTGTTGCGCTGCCAGTCCGAGCCGCACCCGCCCGTCTCATCCCTCTCCGGTCTCCGGCCAGGAACCCGAGTGAAATACCGAACCCGCCAGTACTTTGGACAGCACGATCAATAGCGCTCCGTCAGAACTTCGCCTGTATCGTGGCGCCGTCCGGCAAGGTGATCTGCACCGCTCCCTTGACGCCGGGTTCGACCAGCCCGGGCGCCTTGCCCACCATCTTCTGCCCACCGGCGGGCTCCAGCGCAAAACGAGCGGGCTTTCCGCCAACGATCAGAATGGCGTTCGCTTTGAAACCGGCACTTTCCACAGGCTGGTCATTCACGTCGAACAGGAAAAGCGTCACGGTCTCACTCCCATCCGCGAAGAGCTCGGTATGGTAATCCCCGGCATCGACCATGAGGCCGCCATTGGGGCCAGGCCGGGGCGCATGCGCAAGTGCAGGCATGATCATGAGGAAACAGAAACCAAGGACGGCGACGATCTTCTTCATGCGGATCTCCAATTCAGAAAGCTTCAGCAGGTTGCGGACTTTGCGACGAATGGCCAGCGGCCTGCTGGCGTGCCCTCTCCCGCGCCTGCGCGACAAGGCGCTCGAGCGGCTTACGGCCGTAGCGGAGGAAGAGGGTTGGCGTCAGGAAGCTGTCCAGTACCGTCGCGGTCACCAAGCCGCCGAAAATGGTAATCGCCACGGGGTGGAGGATCTCCTTGCCCGGTGCCTGCGCGTCGATCATCAGCGGCAGTAGGGCCACACCGGCAGAAAGCGCTGTCATCAGCACCGGCGTGAGCCGTTCGAGACTCCCCCTCATGACCAGATCCGGTCCGAAGGGCATGTTCTCGTGGATCGCCAGATTGATGTAGTGGCTGATCTTCAGAATCCCGTTGCGGGTCGCGATCCCCGTCAATGTGATGAAGCCGATCATGGACGCAACCGAGAGCGGCTGGCCCGCAATCCACAACGCCGTCACGGAACCAATCAGCGCCAGGGGCACGCTCGACATGATGATGGCCACGAACAGGACCGAGCGATAGCGGCTGAAGAGAATGGCGAACACCATGGCCAACGATACGAGCGACAGCAGCCCGATCGTGCGCATCGACTCTTCCTGCGCCTGGAAGGTGCCCTCGAGGCTTGTGAAGAAGCCGGGCGGCAGCTTCGACTCCGCGACAAGCTTACGGATATTCGCGATGACGGTCGCCATGTCGGCGGAGCCGTCGGTGTTGGCCAGCACGACCACGCGGCGCTTGCCGTTCTCCCGCAGGATCTGGTTCGGGCCATCGGTCTCGACGACGTCTGCGATCTGGCGCACCGGTATCCATCCGGCAGGCGACTCGATGAGGAGATCGCCGAGCCCTTGGGTGGTTCTGCGCTCGTCCTGGAGCCTCAAGACCACGTCGAACCGGCGGTTCCCGTCCACCACGCGCGAAACGATGCGGCCATTGGAGAGCCGTTCGAGCTGCTCGGTCACGGCCGAGGGCTGAAGTCCGTAAAGCGCAGCGCGGCGGTAGTCCACGATGACTTCGAGCTGTGGGATTCTCACCTGCTTTTCGACCTGCAGGTCGACCACCCCTGGAACCGCCGAAAGCTTCTGGCGGAATTCCTCCGCCAGGGCACGGATGGTGTCGAGATCCTCGCCAAAGATCTTAAGGGCAATCTGCGCGCGCACGCCCGACAGCATGTGATCCAGTCGGTGCGAGATGGGTTGGCCCATGTTGGTCGACACCGGCAGGACGGAGAGGCGCGAGCGGATATCGTTGATGATCTCGTTCTTCGAGCGGCCTTCGGCGTGAAGGTCGACATCGATCTCGGACGAGTGCACGCCCTCGGCATGTTCGTCGAGTTCGGCACGGCCCGTGCGGCGTCCAACCGACTTCACCTCCGGCACATCCATGATAAGGCGCTCGGCGATGAGGCCGACCCTGTGGCTCTCCGCCAGCGAGATCCCGGGGTTGAACAGCATCGAGATCGTCAGCGTGCCTTCATTGAAGGGAGGCAGGAAGGACCGCGGGAGCTGCGTTGCAAAGCTTGCCGCCGCGATCACGCCCGCAAGTGCACCCGCCATCAGGGTCTTGGGGTGACGGAAGGCCCACCCGAGCAAGGCGGCGTTCCCACGCTTCAGGACACGGACAGCAAACCCCTCATGCTCGTCGAGACGCTTCATACCGGGCAGCATGTAGTAGGCCATCACCGGCGTGAGCGTGATCGACACCACAAGGCTGGCAAGGATGGAGATAATGTAGGCCTGCCCAAGAGGCGCGAAGAGGCGGCCCTCGATACCGGACAGAGCAAAGAGGGGCACGAAGACCAGGACGATGATCATCGTGGCATAGACGATGCCGGACCTCACCTCCTGGCTGGCCGAGACCACCACATCGAAGACGCTTCTCGGGTTGCCCTTTTCCCGGTTCTCGCGCAGCCGCCGGAAGATGTTCTCGACATCGACCACGGCATCGTCGACGAGTTCGCCGATGGCGATGGCGAGGCCGCCCAGGGTCATGGTGTTGATCGAAAGACCCATGAGGTGGAAGACGATGGCGGTGACCAGGATCGAAACCGGAATGGCGGTGAGCGATATGGCCGTGGTCCGCACATTGAGCAGGAAGGCGAAGAGCACGATCGCCACCACCGCCACCGCCTCCAGTAGGACCTTTTTCACATTGTTGATCGAGGTCTCAATGAAGTTGGCCTGACGGAAGAGGATGTTGTCGGCCTTGATGCCTTTCGGCAGCGTGGCGGTGATCTCCGCCAGTGCCGTCTCGACATTCTGCGTCAGACGCACCGTGTCGATGCCCGGCTGCTTCTCCACCGAGACGATGACGGCCGACTTGCCCTGGAAACCGGCCTCGCCACGCTTGACGCGCGCCGCGAAGCCCACGTCCGCGATCTGCTCGAGTGCTATGGGCTGCCCGCCCACCGTGGCAACCGCCAGCCCCCGGAGATCGTCGAGCGACAGTGTGCGGCCTATGTTTCGGATCAGGAACTCGCGGCTGTACTGATCCGTGAAGCCGCCGCCGGTATTGGCGCCGAACTGGGCGAGTGCCGCTTCCACCTGTTCGAAGGAAACGCCAAGTGCTCGCATCGCCGACGGATTGGGCGAAACGCGATACTGCCGCACTTCGCCGCCAATCGGGATGACCTGGGCCACACCGGGGATGGTCAGAAGCCGCGGCCTGATCGTGAAATCAGCCAGTTCACGCAGTTCCATCGGCGAGACATCATCGGGTCCGGTGACCGCGATGAGCATGATCTGGCCCATGATCGAGTTGATCGGTCCCATCTGGGGCACGACGTTTTCCGGCATTTGCTGCTGCACGAGCGCCAGACGCTCGGCGATCTGCTGCCGGTTGCGGTAGATGTCGGTGTTCCAGTCGAACTCCACATAGACGATGGAAAGCCCGACGCCTGACGTCGATCGCACCCGGGAAACGCCGGGCAGCCCGTTCATCTGCGTCTCTATGGGATAAGTGACAAGCTGCTCGACTTCCGGAGGGGCCAGCCCTTCGGCCTCGGTCATGATGGTGACGGTCGGCCGGTTGAGATCCGGGAACACGTCGACCGGCAGCTTCGTCACGGTGAAGCCGCCGTAGAGGACGAGGATCGCGGCAATGGCCAGAACGAAGAGCCTGTTCTTTAGCGACTGAGTGACGAGAAAGTTGAACATCAGGCTGCGGCTCAGCGAATCTGGTTCAGGAGTTCGGCACCCTGCGACACGATGCGGCTGCCCGGACCAACGCCCGACACAATCAGAACGCGATCGCCGTCGAGCGGCTCGATTCGGACTTCGCGGGGGCGGAAGTTCTCGGCGCTGATGTGATCGTAGACGATGGGCTGGCCATTTGCGCCCCGGATCACTGCGGTGCGCGGAACGGCAATGCCCTTCCGATCGGACTGGGTATGCGCGAGGACAGTCAGCAGCTGGCCCGCCCTCAGCATCTCCGCATCGCCCTCGACTTCGAACTGTATCGGAACAGCCTGGTTGCGATCGGCAAGCCCCGTCCCCCGGTAGCTCACCTTCAGGACCTGCCCGTCCGCAAGCCGGCCTTCTCCCTCGCCTGCGATCGGGAGCGCCTGATAGCTCAGCGCTTCCACCCAGTAACGGGTGGGATCGATGATCTGGAAGATCACCGCACTCGGCTCCGCGATCTGACCCGCGACCGCATTCACCGAGGCGATGACGCCGGAAACCGGGGCCACGAGCTTCTCGGGCTCGGCGGTGGCGGATGCGAGGACCATTTTCCGCGCCCGCAGCCCTTCAAGTTCGAGTTCGGCATCCTCCACGGCAGAGACGGACACCACTTCCTTGAGCTTGCGGTAACGCTTGAGCTTCGACTCAATCAGCGAAATCTCCTGCTCGACCTCGCGGAGTTGTGCCTCCTGGCTGTTGAGATCGGCCGCACCGATGACGGGCATCACTTCGGCCAGCACCTGGCCGACCTCGACCTTGGCGCCGAGCCGCGGGAAGCCGCCCTTTGGCGGTGTCAGCCGGCCGCCCTGGGAGGACTGAACGAAGCCGGACGCATTCGGGTCGGGAATCACGCGGGCGGGGAGCTCCACAGTTCCCGGATGGTCCTGTTCCTCGGTAAAGAGCGTACGGATCGCGAGAACCCGCTGGGTCGGCTTGGGAACGAAGATCGTGCCGTCGGCCAGGCGCTGCGCCATATCGCGCACCGCGATAGAGGCCTGGCCTGGCTGAGGCGAGGACGCGGCCTCGGCCGGGTCACTCATCAGCAGGACGCCTGCAGCAATGGCTGCCACGGCGGGGCCCCTTCGGCGGAAGAACAGGGCAACGATAAGCCCCAGGAGGAATGATCCGCCGGCGATCGTCCACAGCGCCAGATCGGCTTTGGCAATGCGCTCGCGCGCGGCCGCAACGACGCCGGGCGGCACAAAGCCACTGAGAATCTGCTCCGGTTCCGGGGGAGGTGCCGGCGGCGGGGGAATGGAGAGCGTTCCGGTCAGCACGTCGATCAGGCCGTTGGCCTGTATGGTGAAGGCAAGATCGTGGCCACCAGGAGAGCCGGCCCACTTCGGCTTCACCACATAAATCCCGTCTCCCGTAGCCGTGGCCTTGAGGGTCTCCCCCGAGGTATCCACATCGATCTCGGCTGCGTTCACCGGCTCGTTGGTGCGGAAACCGTCCAGGTAAATGACGACGTCACTGGACCCGGCAATCGCGACGAGTTCGAAGTCGCCGGAGGACGCTTCCATGCGGGGGGCGACCGTGGTCGAGACAGGGGGCGGTGGCGCGCCGTGGTCGTGCCCCTCGTGGGCAGCCGCCGCCAATATGCCGGCGATCTGAAAACCGAGAACGGCCACAGCAAGCTTCAGTAATCCGTGCATCTGGTCCTTCCGGGAAGATTTCCGGGACCCCTATAGCGGAGACAGTGCCTGGAATTATTTCAGCTCTGTAACAGAGTGTATCAGACGGCAGCCGGCTGGCGCTTGGGTAGGAGAACCGTCACGACCAGACCTCCTTCGCTGCCGTTTGTCAGTTCAAGCTGGCCGCCGTGCCCGCGGATGACCAAATCTGCGATTGTGAGGCCCAGCCCGAATCCGCCCGTTTCGCTGTTGCGGGATGGCTCGAGCCGGACGAACGGCTGGAGCGCCCGTAGCCGGTCCTCGGTAGCGATCCCCGGACCCTCGTCCGTAATCGTGACTCGCACATGGTCGGCCGCGTCTTCCACCCGGGTCTGAGCCCTGAGACCGTACTTGACGGCATTGCCGATGAGATTGGCAAAGGCCCGCTTGAGCGCGAGGCGCCGGCCCCACACCACCGCAGCGGGACTGCCCTCGAGCCTTGCTTCCCTGCCGGAATCGGCGACATCGTCGGTGACCGTCTCGAGGATCGCAACCAGGTCGACGGGCTTTACCTCCTCTTCCCCACGCTCTTCCCTCAAGTATGAAAGCGTCTGGTCGATCATGCGCTCCATCTCGTCGAGATCTGCGGCAACGGCCGCACGGAGCGCCGTGTCGTCCATTTCCTCGGTGCGAAACCGCAGCCGCGTGATCGGGGTCTTGAGATCATGCGAAACTGCCGCAAGCGCATGCGTTCTGTCGTCAATCAGCCGTTTGATGCGCCGCTGCATGTCGTTGAAGGCCGTGGCGAGAGCACGAACCTCTCTCGGGCCCGTTTCGGAGACAGGTTCAACAGCAGGCACATGGGCAATGCGTTCCGCCGCCTTGACGAAGGTCGAGAGCGGTCTCGTCTGCGCTCTGACCAGCAAGAGCGCAATCACCAGTGCCCCTGCCGCCATGAGACTGGTGGAGAGGAGTGTTCCATGTACGCTCGACGGTTGCGGCGCCCAAGACAGGAGACTCACGTTGACCCAGGTCTGATCCGGCAGGCGCATCGATATCACAGCGAGGTGCGGATCATTTACAGCTTGGCCGCTGGCGCCAATCACCAGCCCGTTCTCGCCGAGTTCCGGAGCGAGGGCCAGCAACTGCTCACCCAGGCTTTGCCAACTGCTGGCGCCAGAGCCACCCTCCACCGCCAGCGCGTCCCTGCTCCAGTGCGCCTCGATGGCGCCTCCCGACATGTCGTGGGCGACCGCCTCGCGGGCGCCGGGAGCTGCGCGGAGGACGGAGCGCTTGATGGCAAGCAGCCGGTCTGCAAGCCGGGCCTCGTTGGCGAACTCTGCCTCCGCGATCAGGGCGCGCTGATAGGTCCAGAGACTGGCGACGTGCATGGACCCGATGCCGAGCAGCACCACCAGCATGGTCCGAACGGCCAGACTGTCCAGCCAGTTCAATGTCAGGTCCAATCCCCGTTTCAGCATGTGGACCCCTCTAGCCGAACCGCTCGACATTGGGCGCAAAGATATAGCCGGCACCCCGCACTGTCTTGATCAATTCCCCGCCGTCTTCGATTTTCCGGCGCAACCGGCTCACCTGAACGTCGATTGCCCGGTCGAAGGGTTCGAGCGTCCGGTTGCGCGCGGTGTCCAGAAGATATTCGCGGCTGAGCACCCTCTGGGGCGCATCAAGGAAGGTCACGAGAAGATCGAACTCTCCCACCGACAGATCGACAACGACACCGTCCGACCGGGTCAGCTCGCGTTTCAGGAAGTCGAGCTTCCACCCGGCGAAGCCGAAGCCCCTGTGGCGCGTCCGGGATTGGGTGAGACTTGCCGCCGTCCGCCGGAGAACCGCCTTCACCCGCGCGAGGAGTTCGCGCGGATTGAAAGGCTTGGCGAGATAGTCGTCGGCGCCAACCTCGAGGCCGGTAATCCGGTCAACGTCGTCCCCCTTGGCGGTGAGCATGATCACCGGGACAGGCGACGTCTTCCGCAGTTCGCGGCAGAGAACCAATCCACTGGTACCGGGGAGCATCAGATCGAGCACGATCAGATCGACCGGGCTGTCGGCCAGGGAAGCATTCATTTCCCGACCGTCCCGCGCAGTGCGGACGGTAAAATCGCTGGACCGCAGAAATCTGGCCACGAGTTCCAGAATCTGAACGTCGTCATCGACCAAAAGAATGGTCGGTCGGGCCTGAAATAGTTCGGCTGGATCCAAAGACATTGCTGTTACATCGCGGCGCATGCTGTCGGCCGAGCGATAGCACACCCACCGCTACCTTCCAATCCAAGCGGAATCAATGCGCCCGGCTACGAAGCTGTTGGCCGACCCTGGCAGCGCCCATTACTGAACAACGCCAACCGCCCGAACCGGCGCAGGTATCCCCTGCTGAAACTGGCAACTATCGTGCGGGCGGCGGACACGGCCCGGCTCGACCTATCTCCTGAGGCACCAGGGCTTCTTGCCGCCTCAATGGGCTTGTCGCGCATGTTCAGCGAGGACCTGCCCCAGCTCGAGGCCGGAATGCTGATCTACGATGCCTTCTACCGCTGGTGCCGTGACGCCACGGACGAGACCCATAACTGGCCCACCAGCAAGGTGAAGTCGTGACAGCATCTTTCCGTGATTCCGTGAAGGTCTGGGCACGGATTGGCTGCCTGTCGTTCGGTGGACCGGCGGGGCAAATCGCGCTCATGCACCGCGAGTTCGTCGATGAACGTCAATGGCTCACGGAGAATGAATAGCTGTCTGCTCTCAACTTCTGCATGCTGCTCCCCGGTCCGGAGGCAATGCAGCTCGTCACCTACTCCGGCTGGCGATTGCACGGCGTGGAAGGCGGTCTGGCGGCGGGCCTGCTGTTCGTCCTGCCAGGCGCGCTCGTCGTACTTGTCTTGTCTATGCTCTGTGCCGCCTTTGGGAGGCCTCCGGTCGTAGACGCCATCTTCCACGGCATCAAGGCAGCCATCCTCGCGATCGTCATTGAAGCACTGCTGTGCGTCGCAAAACGCGCTCTCAAGAAGCGAGTTGACTGGTGGATTGCCGCACTCGCGTTTACAGCGCTCTACTGCTTCACCGTGCCGTTCCCGATCATCATCATCGCCGCTGCAGCCTGCCCCCGACGGCACCGCCAGCGAGTAGTTCAAGCAGACAACAGCAGCTCGAAACGCTAGCCTGCCTGAGGTTGACGAGAGAACACATCCGTCGTTCCGTCGCGACGCACCAGCAGCACCTCATAGGGGTTAGAGGGGTCTGGCTCACCCATGCCGGGAGATCCCGTTGGCATGCCCGGCACGGTGAGACCAATTGCATCGGGACGGTCGCGCAGGAGTTGGTTGATGTCACGGACTGGCACATGACCCTCGATGACATAACCGTCGATCATGGCCGTATGGCAGGAATAGAGTTCAGGCCTCAATCCGGCCGCCATCTTCTTAAGGACCAGGTCTGCCATCGGCAGGTTGGTCACGGTCGCCGTGTAGCCCTCCGCTTCCAGATGCTTGACCCAGGCAACGCAGCAACCGCATCCATTGGTGGACATTACCTCGAGGCGCCGTGCCCCGGCTTCCGCGGTACGGTTCATAAACAGAAGGAGCGGTAACAGAAGAGTTGTTCTGCGCGAGAGGATCATGGGGTCAGGCTCCTGTTAACATCTTCAATTTGCGCAAGGCCGTATCATCCGGCTCATGCTGGTCGAGCGTGCCCTGGAAGGCTCCTCCCTTCTTGAAGAGAAAGACGCCCGCCGTGTGGTTCATGGTATAATCACTGCCGGTGCCGGATTTCTCGTAGAAGAGCCTGTACGCCTTTGCGAAGGCCTTCAGCTGTTCGGGCGTGCCGGTCATGCCGGTGAAGTCACCTTCGAAAGCCTCCAGGTAGGACTTGAGGACTTGTGGCGTGTCACGCTCGGGATCGACCGAAACGAGGACGACGCGAACCTTGTCCGCATCGCCGCCAAGCTGTTCCAGGAGGTTCGACAGCCGCAGCAATGTCGTCGGACAAACGTCAGGGCAGTGCGTGAACCCTGCGAACAGCGCAACCGCCGTCTGATCGAGGTCCTGCTGAGTGATGACTTGCCCGTCCTAATCCATCATTGTAAAGGCTCCCCCGATCTCAATGGCGGGGCCTTCCATCCGCCCGGTCTCGAGATAAACAACAATGGCGACACCGGCGCACAACGCCAGTACGGCAGCTACTCCATGTATCCAGAACCGGCGAACCATACTCAGTGCTTCAGGTGCTGTTCGGCGGGATCAAAGGCACCCAGCGGAACCACCGGAACCTCGAAGTCCAGCGAGCCTGCGTCCCGGAACACCATCTTGACCGGCAGCAGGCTGCCAACCTTCATGTCCGCGGATACACCCGTCATCATGATGTGCATGCCGCCCGGGCGCATCACCACTTCCCCGTGGCTCGGGAGGTTCACCCCTGCGGGCAGCGGCTCCATCCTGGCAACATCGTTTTCAACGATGGTCACCTGAACTGCGGTCGATTTTGCAACGGGGCTGTCGACAGCGAGCAACAGATCGTCCTGGCCGGACTTGTTGTGAACGGTGAGATAGACGGCACCCGTTCGTGCTCCGCCCGGAGCCAACCGGGCCCAGGCCTGCTCGACCACGATATCTCCAAGCTTCCACGGACCGCCCGTCTCTGCTGTCAGGACGTTGCCTGTACCCGCAAGAAGAGCGAAGGCAGTGATTGCGGCAGCGCGCAGCAAGGCCAAACTCATGATTGCTTCCTTGGTGGTCATCAGCGCCAACGAAGCAGGCGTAGCGCATTCAGAGTGACGAGCACCGTGGCACCGGTGTCAGCGAGAATGGCGATCCACAGGCCGGTGAGGCCGACGATCGTGGTGACGAGGAACAACACCTTGAAGCCAAGTGAAACCGCCACGTTCTGACGAATGACGGCCGTGGTCTGGCGCGACAGCCGCACGAGGCCCGCGACATCGGAGATGCGATTGTTCAGGACGGCGGCATCTGCAGCCTCGAGTGCAACGTCAGTGCCCGATCCCATGGCGATCCCCACCGTGGCGGCGGCAAGTGCCGGTGCGTCGTTGACGCCGTCGCCAACCTTGGCGATGCCGCCTGCCGCACTCTTCTCGCGGATGACGGCGAGCTTGTCTTCCGGCAGAAGCTCCGCCCTGACCTCCATGCCGAGGATCCTGCCCACGGCTTCCGCATTGGCGCGGTTGTCGCCTGTCAGCATGATCGGGATCAGACCCAGCGCCTTCACCGCGCGCACACCGGCGATGGCGTCCTCGCGCAGCTCGTCGCGGAGTGCGATCAGTCCGATGGGCTGATCGCCCGCAAGCAGCACGGAGACGCTCTTTCCCTCGGCTTCGAGTTCGGACGCCCGCGCGAGCACATCCTTGCGCGTGACGTTGAGCCTGCCGCGCGCGCCGATGGTGATGGTCCGGCCATCGACCTCACCCTTCAGACCCTTGCCGGGAAGGACTTCGGAGTCGACCGCCGTGAAGGCGATGTTCTTCTCCTTCGCGGCCGCCACGATGGCCACCGCCAGCGGGTGCGATGAATGGGACTCGACGGCGGCAGCAATACGCAGCACGTCACCGTCCTGAGTCCCGCCCAGCGCAACAACGTCGGTGACCACGGGCTTGCCCGCCGTCAGCGTGCCGGTCTTGTCGAAGGCGATGTGCTTCACCTTGCCGATGGCCTCCAGTACGCCGCCACCCTTGACGAGGAGTCCGCGCCGCGCGCCAGCCGCAAGCGCCGACGCTATGGAGGCAGGTGTCGAGATCACCAGCGCGCACGGACAGGCGATCAGCAGCAGCGTCAGCGCGGGATAGATCCACACGTCCCAAGGCGCATGCCAGAGGAGCGGCGGAACGAGCGCCACGGCCAGCGCCAGAACACAGATCATCGGCATGTACCAGCGGGCAAAGCGTTCTATGAAGCGTTCGGAGGGTGCCTTGGCGTCCGCCGCCTCCTCCACGAGGCGGACGACGCGAGCGATCAGCGTGTCGCCCGCCGGCTTGTCCACCCGCACGCGCAGTACGGATTCGGCATTGATGGAGCCGGCCAGCACCATGTCGCCCTCGCCGCGGGACCGCGGCATGGACTCGCCGGTAAGAGCGGATTCGTCCAGCGCGGAATTGCCCGAAACGATGACGCCGTCTGCCGGCACGCGGTCGCCCGGCCGCACCACGACGATGCTGCCGAGGGCGAGTTGCGCCACGGGCGTTTCGACGAGGCCGGACGGCGTTTCCACCATGGCGGTCTGCGGCGCGATTTTCGCCAGTGCACGAATGCCGGAGCGCGCCCGGCCCGCCGCGACCCCTTCGAGCAACTCGCCCACTGCAAACAGGAACACGACGATCGCTGCCTCCTCCGTGGCGCCGATGGCAATGGCGCCTATGACGGCGATGGTCATCAGCATCTCGATGGTGAACAGCGACCCGTTGCGCAGCGCCATGAAGGCGCGCCTGGCGACCGGGGCAGTGCCAACTAGTGCGGCGGCGAGGAAGGCATATTTCGAGCCATAGGGAAGGATGTAGTGATCGAGATAGGCCAGAGCAGTCATGGCGCCAGTGATGATGACCAACACGCCCTTGGAGGACCGCCACCACGGGCCATCGATGGCCTCGCCGTGATCGGAATGCCCGGCTTCGGAACTGGGCTCGTCGTGAGCATTCCCGGAGTGGTCATGGCCTGAGTGGGCAACGGCGTTCGCGGATTGCGGCGGTGCAACGGCGGTGGCCTGCCGGGCGACCTTGTAGCCCAGTGAGGTCACAGCCTTCTCCACAGCCTCGCTCCTGGCCGCATCGGCCATTTCGACCGTGAGGGTCTCCGATTGCAGGCCGACCTTGGCGGTCTCGACGCCCGCGATACGCTTGACGGCCGTCTCGATCTTGCTGACGCAGGAGGGGCAATCCATGCCCTGCACGCGGAAGCGGGCCGTCGTTGTCATATGTCGATCCTATTCAAACAGGAACTTCCGCTTGCGCTTCGCAGGCGGCATATCTTCAGCTACGAACGGCGATCGGCCTTGCAGGACGACGACCTCCGTTCCCACCGGAACGCGTTCATAAAGGTCCGCGACATCGGCATTGATCATGCGAATGCATCCTGACGAAACTGCCTTGCCTATGGACGACGGGACAAACGTTCCATGGATGCGATATAGTGTATCGACATTGCCCTGATACAGATAAAGTGCTCTTGCGCCGAGCGGGTTTTTCGGGCCGCCGGGCATGCCGTTCGCCCACTGGGCTGCGAACTCATCGCGCGCCACCATGGCAGCAGGCGGTGTCCATGTCGGCCACTTGGCCTTGCGCTTGATCACAGCAGCGCCCGACCACGAGAAGCCTTGCCGCCCGACGCCGATGCCATAGCGGATTGCCCTGCCACCTGGTTGAACGAGATACAGGAACTTGTTGCGCGTATCGACAACGATGGTGCCCACCGGGTAGTCACTCAGAAATCGCACGGTCCGCTTGCGATATTTGGGCGGAACCTTCTGAATCTCGGCGCGGAAAATCGGGAACTTCTCCGCCACTGCTTCCGAAACGCCCAATGATGCCGTGGCAATTGCGGCCAGCGCGCCGGTCAATAATTCTCTTCGCTTCATCTTCAAATTCCGAATTGTTGGTTTCGTTGGCGCTCTACTGGCCAATGGCCTTGTCCAAGGCGATCTTGACCGACGCCATGTCCTCGTGTGCATCTATGAACTGGCCATTGATGAAGATCGCTGGCGTTCCCTTGATGGCGAAGTCCTTTGCAGCTTTCTTTGACGATTCAACGATGGCCTTGGCAAGTTCCTCACGCTTCACGCAAGCTTCAAACCCCGCTTGGTCCATGCCTGGCAACTGCATGACCTTGAACAGTTCGTCGGCTGGGTTCTTGGCCTGCGCCCATGTTTTCTGCTTCTGGAACATGAGATCGAGTGTCGCGAAATACTTGTCCTCGGAGATGCATCGGGTAAGCATAAAGGCGCCAAGCGCCAGTTGATCCAGCGGGAATTCCCGAAAGATGAAGCGGACCTTTCCGGTCTCGATGTACTCGGACTTGATTTGCGGCAGAACCATTTCGTGGAACTCGGCGCAATGCGGGCACGTCGCCGAGGCATACTCAATCATCACAACGGGAGCGTCAGCTTTGCCGAGCGAGCGATCTCCAAGTGGGGACGCAGCGTCCAGCAGACGCTTGGCGACCTCGGCGGCTTCCTCCTCCGCAAAGGAGCGTTGGCTGGCGAAACTGGCCCCCATCAGACCTGCTGCTCCCAGCGCAATAATGGATTGCCTTCGATTCATGGTATTCCGTTCCTGTCATATGACGGCGTTGTCTAGCCGCCGCCCTTTGAGCGTCGCTGATTCTTTGATACAATCTCCAGCCACTGGAGATTCAAGAGGAAATTCCATGGCTGGCATGGCTATCGGTAAACTCGCCGTGATCGCGGCCACAAAGGTTCAAACCATCCGCTATTACGAGGAGATCGGTCTGATCCGGCCTTTTGCACGCTCCGAGGGTGGCCACCGGCTCTATGGTCCGGAGGACGCGCGTCGCCTCAAGTTCATCCGTCACGCCCGCGAACTCGGCTTCGGCATTGAAGAAATCCGGGAATTGCTGCATTTGTCGGACAATCCGGACACGAGTTGCTCCGCCGCCGACATCATCGCCCGTTCGCATCTCGAACAAGTCGAGTTACGACTGAAGAAACTTCAGGCTCTTCGCAAAGAATTGAAACGCATGGTCGAAGAGTGCGGCCATGGCCGTGTGAGCCATTGCCGAGTCATCGAGGTGCTCAGCGACCACAAGCGTTGCGGCGGCGAGCACTGAACACCTCCCGATTTACAACTGTGGCATTACGTGTATCGGGCGAAGACTCGTTGCGATCCATTCCGAGCAAACTGGATTACGTCGTAAGCGTCTGCTTCTTCCGCAGCTTCCATTCCTGGTGAACCCACTGGCATTCCAGGCACAGCAAGACCAAGGGCGTCTGGCTTCTCGGCCAGTAGCCGCAGAATGTCCTTCGGCGGCACATGACCTTCGATGACATACCCGGCGATCAGAGCCGTATGGCATCCTGAAAGTTCGGCCGGAACGCCGAGTTTCTCCTTTCGGCCAGCCAGATCGTTGTCGTCCTCCATTGTGATTGCGAATCCTGCCTCCTTCATCAGGCCAGCCCATTTCTCACAGCAGCCACAACCGGGATTGCGATACGCCCTGACGGGAGGCAAGGCGTCTCCCGCGGCGCGTCCCACTGTTGGAAACAGACCGCCCGCCGCGATGGCAATGAGACTGCAGATTGAAGTACGGCGGTTCATGCCGAAGTTTTTCATAGTTATCCTCCTAAGTCTGGGTTGCAGGTCCAAGATGTGACGGATCGAGTTCGCGCTTCTTTCTCATTCGCATTCTTGCGCCCTCGACAAGCGCGAAGATGGCGGGAATGACGACTAAGGTCAGGACAGTCGATGACACCATGCCGCCGATCATCGGTACGGCGATGCGCTGCATGACTTCGGAGCCAGTTCCGCTGCTCCACAGAATAGGCAGCAACCCCGCCATGATAGCAGCGACCGTCATGATCTTGGGGCGCACGCGGTCAACCGCTCCTTCCATAACTGCTCCATGCAAGTCTGCTTTGGTGAATATTCGGCCTTGGGCATCCGCACGGTGCCGCCACTCTGCCAAAGCGTTCTGCAAATAGATCAACATGACAACCCCAGTTTCAGCCGCAACACCGGCGAGGGCGATGAAGCCGACTACTACGGCGACCGACATATTGAATCCCATCCACCACATCAGCCACAAGCCGCCGACGACCGAGAAAGGCAGTGACAACATAACGATGAGTGTCTCAGTCAGTTTGCGGAAGTTCAGGTAAAGCAGCAGGAAGATAATGAGCAATGTAACCGGCACGACGATCTGCAGTCGCTCCTTGGCCCGCTGCAGGTATTCGAACTGGCCACTCCATGTAATGAAATAGCCTTGCGGGAACTTGACGTTCTCCGAGACAGCGCGCTGAGCTTTGGCGACATATCCGCCAATGTCGCTGTCGCGGGTATCGACAAAGATATAGGCGGCAAGCTGGGCGTTCTCGGTGCGGATGGTCGACGGCCCCGTGGTGAGCTTGATGTCGGCGACCTCACCCAGCGGCACCGACACGCCATTGGACCCGCTGACCCGCACATTGCGCGCAATCGACTGGGGATCAGAGCGCAGGTCCCGCGGCAGCCGCAGGTTGACAGCATAGCGTTCACGTCCCTCGACGGCAGTGGTGATCGACTCCGCACCCAGTGCCATGGCGATGGTGTCCTGCACGTCCTGGACCATCATTCCGTAGCGGGCCAGCCGTTCGCGATCGGGCGTGATCTCGAGATAGTATCCGCCAATCACCCGCTCGGAGAAGGCGCTCGAGGTTTCCGGTAGGGCGCGCAGGGCCTTCTCAATCTCGCGGCCAAGTCTCTCGATCTCGTTCAAGTCGGGACCAAACACCTTGATGCCAACGGGCGTTCGAATGCCGGTGGAGAGCATGTCGATTCTCGCCTTGATCGGCATCGTCCAGGCATTCGACACGCCGGGAAACTGCAGAGACTTATCCATCTCGGCAATCAGCGAATCGGCGGTCATGCCTGGACGCCATTCTGATCTGGGCTTCAAATTGACGACTGTCTCGATCATCTCGGTTGGGGCGGGGTCGGTCGCGCTGTTGGCTCGTCCCGCTTTGCCGAAGACCGATGCTACTTCCGGGAAGGTCTTGATGATCTTGTTCTGGGTTTGCAACAGTTCGGCCGCTTTGGTAACGGAAAGTCCCGGTAAGGTCGTTGGCATATAAAGCAACGTACCCTCGTCAAGGTTGGGCATGAACTCGGAGCCGAGTTGCATGGCAGGCCAATAGCTCCCAGCCAGAACCCCAATGGCTACCACAACCGTAAAGATCTTTGCCTTCAGCACGCCCTTGATCACCGGGCGATAGAGCCAGATCAAAAATCGATTGAGTGGATTTCTGTGCTCGGCAACAATGCGCCCTCGGATGAACAGATACATCAGCGCGGGTACTAGCGTGATCGACAGTACCGCCGCTGCCGCCATGGCGAAAGACTTGGTGTAGGCCAGGGGCTTGAATAAGCGACCCTCCTGCGCTTCCAGAGCAAAAATCGGCAAGAACGACACGGTGATGACCAAAAGCCCGAAGAAGAGCGCCGGTCCGACTTCCTTCGCTGCTGCGACAATGATGTCGATGCGTGGTGTATCCGGCTTTGCCCGCTCCAAGTGTTTGTGAGCATTCTCAATCATGACGATTGCCGCATCCACCATGGCGCCAATGGCTATTGCGATACCACCAAGGCTCATGATGTTGGATGATAGCCCAAGCATGCGCATCAGCGCGAAGGCAATCAGGATACCAACAGGCAGCATGAGGATCGCCACCAGTGCGCTCCTGACGTGCAGCAGGAAGATCACGCAGACGGCGGCAACAATGAGGCTTTCCTCCAGCAGCGTGCTCTTCAGCGTCTCAATGGCACGATGGATGAGATCGGAGCGGTCATAAACCGTTTGCACTTCGGTGCCCTCTGGCAAACTGGCCCTTACGTCTTCAAGCCGGGCCTTGACGTTGTCGATCACTGACAGGGCATTCTCACCATAACGCTGGATGGCGATGCCGCCAACGGCTTCACCTTCGCCATTCAACTCGGTGATGCCGCGCCGCTCGTCGGGCGCGAACTCGACGCGGGCCACGTCGCGCAGCAGGACCGGCGTGCCACCCTCTGCCTTTAGGACGATCGTCTCAATGTCCTTTACATTGCGGAACAGGCCACGTCCGCGCACGGCATATTCCGTCTCGGAAATCTCGACCGTGCGGCCGCCGGTATCCATATTGCTGGCACGGATGGCATTGCGCACATCGTTCAATGAGATGCCAAAGCTCTGCATCTGGCGGGGATCGACGACCACACTGTATTGCTTGACGAAGCCGCCAACGCTTGCCACCTCGGCCACACCCTCGGCCTTGGCCAGAGCATAGCGCAGCTGCCAGTCTTGCGTAGTGCGGAGCTCGCCCAGATCGCGGCCTTTGCCCGTCAGGGCATATTGGTAGACCCAGCCGACCCCCGTGGCGTCTGGGCCCAGCGATGGGGTGACACCCTGCGGTAATTGTCTGGCTGCGGCGTTCAGGTATTCGAGCACCCGCGAGCGCGCCCAGTAAGGGTCCGTACCGTCCGCGAAGATGATGTAGATAAAGGACACGCCGAAGAACGAGAAGCCACGTACCACCTTGGACTTCGGTACGCTCAAAAGCGATGTGGTGAGCGGATAGGTAACCTGGTCCTCGACAACCTGCGGTGCCTGGCCCGCAAACTCGGTATAGACAATGACCTGCGTATCCGAGAGGTCAGGGATGGCATCGAGCGGCGTGGTCCTGACTGCATAGGCGCCTGCAAGCGCCAAAAACAGCGTGCCAATGATCACCAGCACCATGTTGCGGGCCGACCACTCAATGATTTTGCTAATCACGGCGCGGCTCCTTCCGGAGCCGAAAGCCCGGTCAGCGCAGCCTGCAGATTACTTTCGGCGTCGATCAGGAAATTGGCCCGCGTGACGACCTGCTCCCCTTCCTTCAGTCCTTCGAGAATTTCCACATACTCGGATCCTCGACGCCCAACGCGAACTTCCGTCGGCTTGAACTGGCCTTCGCCTACCTGGACAATGGCCACCTGCCGGCTGCCGCTGTCGATGATCGCTGATGCCGGTATTGCCAGTACCTTTGCGGATTGTCCGGCATCGATCTCAACATCTGCATACATGCGATGCAGCAGTTTGTGCTCCGGATTGGGCAACTCGATCCTGATTTGCGCTGTGCGGGTCTCGGCCTTCAGCTCAGGGAGAATGAAGGCGACTTTTCCGCGGAAGATGTCGCCCGGATAGGACCGCAGGGTGACTTGCGCGGGGTCGCCGATTTTGACCCGGCCAACGTCTGCCTCGGACACATCGGCAATCACCCATACTGTGGAGACATCTGCCAGCCTATAGAGTTCATCTCCCGGCATGGCGCGAGCCCCGGCAACAACCGTCTTGCTCATCAGCACGCCATCGACGGGTGAAGGCCAGTCCATCGAGAATGGAATGTCGCCTTTTGCCGGAATGGCAGCAATGAACTCTTCCGGAATGCCGAGATTGAGGAGCTTGCGCGCGCCTGCCTGCTTTTGGCCGCCGGCCACCGCAAGCCGGTAGTCGACCAACGCCTGGACAATTTGCGGGCTGTAGAAGCGAAACAGCGGCTCACCAGCCTTCACATGCTGGCCTGTTGCACCGGCATAAACTTTCTCGATAAATGCTTCGGCTCGCAGCGTGAGGGAACGTTCGCGGCGCTCATCGAGCTGGATCGAGCCCGGTGCATGGATTGGTTCCAATAATATCCGTCGCGCGACAGACTCGGTCCTGACGCCAGCGCGCTGCACCTTTTCGATGCTTACCTTGACAATGGAAGGGTCGCTCTGGTCCTCGTCCTCATAGACGACGATGTAGTCCATTCCCATCGAGTCTTTCTTGGGGACGGGGGATGTATCAGGCAAGCCCATCGGATTGCGGTAGAACTTGATCTTCCGATCCATTTTAGGCTCTGGGGCAGCAACGACCTCGTTGTCTCCTGACCCGAAACCCTTTTCCTCGCTAGCATAGACTGGTCCGTATGGTTGACCATCAACAGTGCTCTTGGGTGTCAGTGAGTAGTTCGGCTTTCCGGTCGGATCACGGTAGTAGATAACTTCGCGGGCTGGCTGAGGATGTCCGACAGTCCAAACAGCACCAGAGATTTCCGATGGGATCTTCACAAGGCCCATCTGGCCAGCCCACACCCCGGCTCCCGCTGCAGCCGAGATGACCGCGACGGTAACAACTGTTCTCAAGGCGCGTCTCACTTCGTGGCCTTGAGGACGAGCTTGTTCTCAAGAGTGCCTGTCTCGCCCTGGATCTTTGCAGCGAGCGAAAAAGCCCTGTTGCCTACCATAGTCAGATTGGTTTTGAACCGGTAAGTGCCAGGTTCTGTAGACGCTATGGCCTCTATAGAACTTTGCATGGTTTCCATGCCATCTGGACCCATATCGATTCTCTGAGCAAAGATCACAGCATCGGGAACTGCGTCGCCAGATGGTTTGCGGACGAGCTTGACGACAACTTCGGCCTCACCTTGTTTCAACTCATTGGTCACGAGTTGAAACTCGTAGTCTTTGATATCGGCCGAGGCCGTCACAGAATTGGTGAGAAGAACGGTGCCCAGAGCAGCCGCCTTCATGATGTAACGAAGCATGTTGATAATCTCCATAAGTCTGAGCCCTGCGCACGTCGCTCTGGCGCGCGCACATCAGCGCAGCATTGAATGCGGCGCTAAAATACCATCGGTGAAGCTTAGACGATCGGAGGCCGGATTAAGGGAGGAATGAGCATGCCAGCCGGAGCAGTCGCTGACGAGAAGGCAAAACTTTCCGTCGCGCCCACTACGCTGCGGTACGCGATGGCTGCAGGGGCCGGCAGCGAGTTTACAAAGACAATGAGACAGCTAGTCAGATTTGGGCATTTCGTATCTCCGCAGTCAGCACATGCAGCGGCCTGCTTCTGACAGCCTTCTGCCCCTACATCTGACATCGTCATGGACGGCATGCTCATGTCTGACTTCGGCGCAAATGCATCGGCTGAGACGAGTGGTACAGACAACACACTTCCCAGCATGGCAAGAACGCCAAGAATACAGCAACAATAACGTAGCCAGGTCGTTCTCATAAGCCTTTCTTGCCATATCTGAGATCGTACATCAATCGTGGGTATGGTCCGCTCTGTGTCACATCTTCGTGCGGTATTCGCCGACACATGCACAGTAGAACGAGTTGAAGTAGTTGGATGGAGGCTGGGGAGTTCGAGGGTTTGAGAGTGCTCAAATACGAATCCAGCGCTTGACACGGCTGTGATCTGGCCGATCAGGAGAAAGCCAAGGCTCTCGGCTTCTTTGGAATTCTCACGGTTGGGATGCACCATCAGGTACACCACTTGATGATCGCGCGCGGTGGCAATCCGCGCCACTGAATGATCTGCTCGAATGCGCCTACTTCAAGGACACAAGCACGGCCCCGGCCGCAATGAAGGCAACACCGAGCCAGTTCGGCCAAGATAGATGCTTTCCGAGGAAGATCGTTGCAAAGATCACCACCAGGACTACACTCAGCTTGTCGATGGGCGCCACCCGCGCTGCGTCTCCGATTTTGAGGGCGCGGAAGTAGCACAGGCACGAGGCTCCCGTGGCGGAACCCGAAGGTACCGGGAAGAGATAGGGCCGGCTGGATACGGTCGATGGCGATTGCCATTGCCCGGTGATCGCCAGCAACCCGGCCACCACGAACAGGATAACGATGGTGCGAATGAAGGTGGCAAAATCGGAATTGATATTCTCAATGCCGACCTTGGCAAACATCGCCGTCAGGCGGCCCTCGCAGAATAGCGGGCACGAACGATGACCAGCCCGGCGAGTGCTACGGCCGTAATAGCCGCCCCGGCATAGAAGGTGGCCGCCGGGCCGTAAGCGTCCCAAAGGCCGCCTGCAATGAGGCTGGCAAAGAGCATGGCAATGCCACCTGCAAAGTTGAACACGCCAAAGGCGGTGCCACGCAGTTCAGGCGGTGCGGTATCAGCCACGAGGGTGGCGAGGAGTCCCTGGGTGAGCCCCATATGCAGCCCCCAGAACACGACGCCGAGCAGTGCCATCGGAATCGTGTTGCCCCAGGCCAGGATGAGGTCAGCGACGATCAACAGGACAATGCCCGCCATCAGCACGACATAGCGGCCAAACCTGTCCGACAGCACTCCGGCCGGATAGGCAGAGAGCGCATAGACGATGTTCATGACCACCATGAAGGCCGGGATGAAGGCAATCGGGAACCCGACATTCTGGGCACGGAGCACCAGAAAGGCCTCGGAGAACCGGGCCAGCGTCAGCACCGAGGCGACGGCCACGACGGCCCAAAATGCCCCCTTGAGTTTTTTCGCGTCCGCAAAGCGCAGCGGGGGCTTCTTTACGCCCTCTTCATGCTTTGCGGGCTCCTCGACACCGAACACCATCAGACCGAAGGCGATGAAAGCCGGGACAACAGCAATCCAGAACACGAGCTGGAAATTGTCGCCGCTGGCAGCCATGAGCCCGATGGCAGCCAGCGGACCGAGGAATGCCCCGACTGTATCGAGAGACTGCCGGAGGCCGAAGCTCGCACCGCGCAGTTCAGGCGGTGCAATGTCGGCCACCAGTGCATCACGCGGCGCACCCCTTATGCCTTTGCCGATACGGTCGATGAATCGTGCCGCCACCAGCCAACTCACCGAAGTGGCCAGCGGGAATATCGGCTTGGTAAAGGCAGCAAGCCCATAACCGATGGCAGCCAGCAGCTTGCGTTTGCCGAGCCAGTCCGACAGCGCACCTGAAAAGATTTTGGTAATGCTGGCGGTTGCTTCGGCGATGCCTTCAATGAGTCCCACCGTCAGTGCGGAGGTGCCGAGCACCACCACGAGATAGATGGGCAGCAACGCATGGATCATCTCGGATGAGATGTCCATAAACATGCTCACAAAGCCGAGGGCCCAGACTCCGCGAGGGATTCTCGCCAGCTGCGATACCGAGGGTTTGGACGTTGCCATGACATCACCTTTCCGTTCAACTGTTCAGGCAACGTCAGGTCTGCATGACGAGTGTGAAGGCACAGACACACTCCCACCACGACAGAGCCAGAGCGGCCCTTTTGCAGCAGGAGCTATCAGCCTTGCGGCGGTTATCGGGGAGCCCCATCCCCATCACAAAGACAGAAGCCTAGCTCAGCGGGGCAGAGCCGTCAAAGGTTCGCAGCGTGTTCAATAAGCGCCAATGAGCTTGAATCCGGCAACGATGAGCACCAGCCCGAGAGCCTTCAATACCCCCTGTTGAGCGAGTTTGCTGATGCCGAGGGTTGTTCCAATGACAGCGCCGAGCAGCACAGCCGCTGCGAAGAGCGGTAGGTCAGGAGGCAGTGACTTCACTGACGCGATATTGCCAAGCAGGCCCGCCACCGAATTGCAGAGAATGAACACCGCCGCCACACCCGAGGCCGTGCGCGTCTCTGACCACGCTAAGAACAGCAGGAGCGGTGAGAGGAAGATACCGCCGCCCGTTCCCGTCAGCCCCGAGAGCAGGCCAATGACCGCCCCGGCCAACACCGCGAGCCACAGCGGAGGGTCAGAAGATTCCCGGTTGCTGCGGAGTTCCGAGGGCCACAGCAGCCGCACAGCGGCAATCAGGAGTACGACACCGACAAGCGGCCGATAAAATTCGCCGGGGAGCTGGATATAGCCGCCGAGGAACGCCATCGGCAGCGCACCGACGAGGAAGGGCCAGAGTGTGCGAAAGCGGAAGAGGCCCGCCTTGATAAACCGGAACGACGTGAAGCTGGCGACCAGGATATTCAGGACAAGGGCCGTGGGCCTCATGACCACTGCCGGAACACTGAACAGCGCCATCATGGCAATATACGCCGACGCCCCGGCATGACCGACCGAGGTGTAAAGCACCGCACCCAGAAACATGCACAGGGCGAGCAGGAGTTCAGCGTTTAAAGAGAGCAGCATGAGTACCGGTTTATACACACTGCGTTATAGCTGACCAGATATGACGTCATGCTGCATATGTCTTACAATCGGCCTCGGCGTTCTTTGGCTTAACCCCTTTCCCAAACGACATGTCACGGCTAGAGCTTGTGAACCCGAGCCGTTGACACGTTAGAACCACCAGAAGAGACTTTGCAACAATGTATGCCTTCATGATTTACGCTGCTGCCGCAATTGCCGAAATTACTGGGTGCTTCGCCTTCTGGGCCTGGATGAACCACGGTAAGTCCCCGCTCTGGCTGTTGCCCGGCATTGTCCTGCTGGTTGCCTTTGCCTGGTTGCTGACGCTCGCCCCGACAGAGAATGCCGGTCGAGCCTATGCGGTTTACGGCGGCATCTACATCGCAGCCAGCATTGGCTGGCTTTGGGCTGTTGATGGCATCAAGCCTGACCGATGGGATCTGATCGGTTCGTTGGTGTGCATTGTCGGTGCGGGAATCATCCTCTGGGGGCCGCGCACCGCCTAGATCGATGATTTGAACCCGTCGGACACATCACCACAGCGAGTTCACTGCATCCAGATTCGGCCGGCTCCGGCATCTTGAATTCAGTTGCTGTCGGGTTTGGATTCCCCGAACGCAACTTCGACGTCTTCTCCGGTGATTCTAGCTCCTGGTACACCCGGCTGGTTCAGGTTCTGCTCTTCGGTACCATCTCCCATCATTCCGGGGTGCGGCGGTTCTGAAACAGCGGCGGCCGATGCCCGCGCGGCTGCAATGTCAGGAGCAGCAACTTGCCTCGGAGGCTTCGTCGTTTTGGGTATCTTGGCGAGTGCGATTTTCTTCGGCGGTGCGGCCTTTTTGGCGGGGGTGCGGCTGACAGCCTTTTTGGCAAGGGTACGGTTGGCAACCTTCCTGGCAGAGGGCTTTGACTTTTTTGAAGAGACCTTAATTGACGGCTTCTCGGCCTTCGCCTTGACTTTCTTCGCAGGCACTTTCTTTGCGGATGTGCGTTTGGATGCGGCGGCGGATACTTTCTTCGCCACTGTCTTCCGGGCTGCTGACTTTACAGGCTTCTTGGCCACTCCTTTCGCTTTGGAAGCTTTCTTCACCGCCTTGGCCGCTACAGTCTTGCGTTTGGAAATCGCCTTGCGAGTTGGCTTCTGTGCCATCCGAGACTCCTGCCGCGTGAATATCTGATCTAAAAGGCTATCACATATCGGCTGAGTCGGTACCGTGCTTTGTGGATGCCTGAGGTCAGCACCTTCAAGAGAACAATTTACCTGTTCGATGCCCTCAGGGACGAGGCCAGAAAATGAGCCTGCCTCGAGAAGTTGGATCAAGTTTGCTCTGTATTGCAGCGTGCGGACAAGCTTCCTGCAACTATCTCGTCCATCTGCATAGCCGCGCGCCCACCTCATTGTGGGCCGCAATCTGCTCCTTGGTCTGCCGCGTCAGCACATCCTTTCGTGACGGCTTGATAGGCTGTGCCCAGTCACAATCACTGCGGGTGAGTGGGTCAGTCGCGCATCCAGCGATCGAGACGGCAATCAAGAGCAGCATCGCTGTCAGTTTGCACGTCATGTCGGATCTCCTTTGATTGCTTCATGGCCTTTTCGCGTGCTGCGTGACGTTTTTCCTCCCACGCTGCCTTTCCGGCGGCACGGCCCTTGAGCCACACGACGGTGAGTGTGGCAACGAATGTGCCTGCCAGTGACAGCCAGCGTCCGAGGGGCGAGAGTAGCCAGGAGAACATCATGCGCCCTGCTCCAGCAGACGCTGGCGGCGCCAGACCCAGATGGCCAGTGCTGCTGCAATAGTGATGAGCGCTGCAATAAACGCTGGTCGTCCCAGTGACTCCACCAGGACGGGCAAGATACCGACACCTTCCCTGATCAGTGGCATGGCCTCACTGGCGGCTGCGATTGCACCGGCGCCGCCCGCAAGGATGGCGGCATTGGCCTCTTTCGACTGTGTGACGGGCTTCGGCGGCAACGGCAAATCGGGTACAACGCGCGCCTGCTGGGCATCTACCATCTTGGGCAGCCCACGCCACAGTGCCGCTTCAGCGCGGCGACGGCGAACAAGACCGGGAAGTTCCTTAGCCATTGGCAGTGGCGAGTTCATTGCTGGTATCTGCAAGATCGCCGTGATCCACCACTGACGGCGTGTAACCTGCCGCATGCAGCGTCACCCGCACACCAATGTTTCCTCGGTGCCACCAATACGCCGCTCGAACTCGTAGCGGCTTCTCAGGCGGCCGACCGCAAACAGGCGGGTTTCTGCCGGGTTGAGCTTCAGCGTCACTTCGCCAGATGCCGGTGATGGCATTTCCAAAGCGCCATCAGCCGTCTTCTTGCGGATCGTCGACATTGCTGTCTCGGCAATGAAGACGAGCTCGGACCCGGTCACCTGCTGCTCGTAGGCCGAGCCTCGTTCCGAGAACGGGATCAGCGACAGCGTGCCGTCCCGGCTCTCGATCATCACGGTGCGCGCCCGCACGCCACGGGGGCTGAAGAGATTCGAGCCCGAGAGCAGTGCCGGCTTGAAGGGGATGTTCTCGAGCGCGCGAGTGAGTTCGATGATGGTGAAGGCATCGCCTTCGAAGATGTCCATTGTGGCCATGGGAATGCCTCCGGTTCAGGGATTGCTGTGAGGGGTAGTGACGGGCAGGATCAGCGGACGAGGATGCCGACGGCGAGCAGAGCAGCATGCGCCGCGGCGATTTCTGGTCCGGACGGAGTGCCTGCGAAGACGAGGTCGTGGCGATTGACGATTGCCGGGCCGCGGACGACAGCAAGGGCGGCTGCATCCCCGCCCGACGCATCGGCCTTGCCCCAGAGCACGGCGACGGCCGTCTGGGTGCCGTTGGTGGCTGCAGGATTGTGTGCGGCATACTTGCCACCGACCGTGATCTTGCCGAGCACGGTGCCGGCCTCGAGCGTGCCGGACGCGATGGTGACGGTTTCGCGGGTATAGTCGCGGAACGCTTCCCAGACGAGGAAGTGGCCAGCGTGCTTGCCTTCGACGAGTGTGGTCATGGGGTCATCCTTTCAGTTTGAAGGTGCGGGCGACAATTTCGCCCCAGGGGCGGGCGGCTGACTTGCGGCCGGGTTGCGGGTGGTGCGGCGTGATCTCGGGCTCGGCGTCTGACTTCGCGGCCAGAAGTGCAGCGCGAACCTCGTCGAGGCTTGCGTTCTGCTCGAGGAAGCGGCCCGCCATCTGCGGCTGACGGGCGAGGCGGCAGAGATCGATGACGGCACGGGCATGTGCGATGGTCTCCGCTCGGATTGCCGCGGCATCGGCCGGTGCCCCACTCGCGGGTGCGGGCATGTTGGCGTGCTTGACATGCCCCTCGGCAGAGCCGGGTTGTTCATCGGCGCTGGCATCATCAGCAATGTCATCCGGTTCGAGGCCACTGACGACCGGGTCGCCCTCCAAACCGTTCCCTTCCGGAACGGTTTCCGGCGTGTCGGGCTCCGCCGCCTCGATCAGCGCAGGGGGTGCATTGCGGAAGCGGGCGATGTCGAAGCGCGCGGCAATGCGCACGGGCTCGGCGATGCGGGTGGCAAGTCCTGCGTCCAGTGCTTCCTTCGCGTCGAACCAGGTCTCGGCCGCCATCAACGCGGCAATATTTTGCGGGTCGCGGCCGGACTTCGAGGCGTAGCCCTGCACCAGGCTGCCCTTCACCTTGTCGAGCGCATCAGCCATAGCGCGCATGTCATCCGCCGTGCCCATCACGAGGCCGGCCGGATCGTGGATCATCAGGAAGGCGTTCTCAGGCATGACAATCTCGTCGCCCGCCATCGCCACGTAGGAGGCAGCCGAGGCGGCGATGCCATCGATCCAGACCGTGACTGGGCCTTCATGGCGCTTGATCGCGTTATAGATCGCCACAGCATCAAAGACCGACCCACTCGGGCTGTTCAGCCTGAGATCGATGGGCGTTCCCTCGGGCAGCGCGCCAAGCTCGGCGAGGAAGCCTTTCGCCGAGACGCCATGGGCGCCGATCTCGTCATAGATCGCCACTTCCGCACCCGTTGCGCGGGCGCGGATCGTGTACCAGCTGTTCATGGAATTACTCCTGTTCGGTAGCGGGATCGGTCGTCCCGGTGCCGTTGTTATCGCTCGTGCCATCGCCGGGATCGGGCCGGGTTGCAGGGGTTGCCCGCGCACCCTGCGTCGTGCCGGGGCCGGTGCGATAACCAAGGCCCAGATCGGCGGCACGCTTCATGTCCGTGGCGTTCTCGCGGTCCACTTCCTCGATGTCGTAGCCTGTGGCTTCGACCACCTTGCGCCGTGAGGTGATGCCTGCCTCCATCGCCAGTACCTGTGCCTGGATGTCCTTCAAGGGATCGACCCAGTCCCAACGCGGTGGAATCCACTGAACTGCGCGCGCGGTCACCGCATCATCAAGCTCGATCGCGCCCGCCAGCAATGCCGTTTCCATCCAGCGCGCCCAGATCGGGCGGCAGAGCTGATGTGCCATGACGCCGTATTGGAGCTGCTGCATGCGGCGGCGGAATTCGACGAGCTCGGCGCGCAAGCTCGAATAATTTGCCTGCCGCACGTCCCCCGTCACCAGGTGATAGGGCAATCCCAGCGAAGCCGAGACGGCGAGCAGTGTGCGGTACTGGAAGGCCTCGTAACCACCGCCCACGTCGGCAGGGCTCGAGAACTTCACGTCCTCCCCCGGTAGCAGCACCTGCATGGTGCCGGGCTCAAGGCTGGCAATGGCAGTGCCCTCAGGGTCGGCATGCGTCTCGCCCATCATGGATTCTTCCGGTGCGGTCTTGGTAATGAAGCCTGCGAACATCGCTGCGGTCTTCTTGCGGTCGAGCTCGGCATCGTCGTACTGATCGAGCAGGAACAACCGCACCATGGCGGGCGCCACATGCGGCAAGCCACGGATCTGGCCGGCGTCGATCGGCCGGTAAATGTGCAACACGTTGGCAGCCGGCACACGCACTGTCTCAGGGATCACCATCCCCTGGTCGGTGCTGTCGCCGGGATGTCGTCTGCGGAAATGATAGGCCACGCGCCGGCCGATGGCGTCAAACTCGATGCCGCAGCGGATGCGGTTGCCGTTTGATCCCGTCTCCATCTTGTCGAAGGGCAGCATCTCCGATTGCAGGAGCTGCAGTTGCAGCGGCACCAGCAATCCATCCTCCGCCCGGCGCGGGCGCAGCCGGACGAAACATTCGCCCGCCACGAACATCTCGCGCGCCACCATTGCCTGCAGGCCGTAGAAATCGGTCAGCCCGTCGGCATCCGCCTCGTCGGTCCAGGCGAGCCAGAGCCGCTGGATGCGATCGCGGAGTTCCGCATTTGCCGTCAGCGACGACGGCTTGATGCCATCGCCGACAAGGTTCGCCGCGAAAGCCTCGCAGGCATTTGCGGCATAGCCATTGGTGACGACCAGTTCGCGCGCGCGTGCCAGAAGCCGCGGGCCGCCCGAGGCCACCAGCGTGTTGATGTTCTCGAGCGGCGGGTTCCATCCCCGTAATCGCCGCTTCGCCATGGCCCCTTCGAGACGAGCACGCATGGCAGCCGGGCCGCCGGCCCCACGGCGGCGGAACAGATCGAACAGGCCCATGGCGTCAGAGCCCCTTTGCCGTCGTCACGCGCAGATGCCGGACGATGCGGCGCCCCTCAGCGGCCACGATCTCGCGATCGAGTGCCTCGATGGCGCGGTCGATCTCGGCCACGCTGCGATAGTCGACACTCCGTCCCTCGTAGCTGACGCGGGCCACGCCCGATGACCGTTGCACCGCCAGTGTCTCACGCCTGGCGCGGAGATCTGTGAGTGTCGCCATCACGGTCACCCCATGTAACTCGACCTGACCGTCCGACGCTGCGCCGACGGCCGGGCGCTGGATTTGACCGGCTCAGGGCCAGCAAGCCCCTCAGTATCGACAGCCAACTGCCGCTCCAGTTCCTGCCAGTGCGCCTCCGACCAGCGGTCGGCACCGGCGATCCATGCGGCTGCGCGGGCATAGACGCGAACATCGAGCGCTTCGTTGCGTTCGCGAAGCTTCTGCCATTCGAGCCGCTGGAAGCCGCGTTTCGTCTTGACCGTTACCAGCTGCTCGGCGGTCAGCTGTTTCAACCATTCGCCATCAGCCCAGTCCGGCAGATGGATGGTGCCGGGCGGGACCATCGCACCGGCAGTAATTTCTTCACGGGTCGGCTGGTCCTGCCGCAGGAAGCGATAGGTCTCGGCCTTGAAGGTCGAGGTGGCGACTGTCCACAGCCTCGCACCGCGTCGGAGCCTTTTGCCTGCGATAGTCGCATCCACGAATGTTGGACCTGTCACCGGGCTCGCCCGGTTGAAGCCTTCGACGCCTTTGACGGGTGCCACCTGTGCGAAGCCCACAGCCCGAGACCACGCATAAACAGCACTGGTCTCGAAGCCTGTGTCGATGGCCAGCCGCGCAATCGTCATGTGCTGGCCGCTGGCATGGGCCCAGGTCTGCGAAAGAAGCCTTGTCAGCTTGAGCCAGCAGCCCGGATCGCTGGGTCCGCCCTCGATCACAACATGATCGATGAGCCAGCTTTCAAGCCCCCGCCCCCAGGCCCAGACATCGACCTCGATACGATCCTTCTGGACGTCGGCACCAGCCGTGAGGAAGAGTCCGTTTTCCGGAACGGTGCCAACCTTCCACTGTTCACGCCGGTCATAGAGGCGCTGCCAGTCGGGCGCTTCGCCCGACTCCATCCAGGTCTCGCCCAGCAGCACGTTCTTGGCCGTCTTGAGCGCCGCGTCATTGTGCTGGGCCTCGTCCCAGCTTCTTGCGATGTCGGCCCAGCTGGTCCAGCCTACCGGCGAATAGAGGCCTGAGAGATGATAGCCGCGGGTCCGTGTATTGTTGCCTTCTGCCGTGGCACGCCATTCGCCCTTCGCCAGCATCTCGGTCTTGGCCGCTTCCGTGATCGGTAACTCGCAGGATTGACAGATGTAGGCAGCTGTTCCCGGGCTGCCCTTCTCCCAGCGCAACCGTTCGAACTGCAGCCACTGCATGGTTCCGCAATGCGGGCACGGCACGAAATAGCGCCGCTGATCCGAGGCATCGTATTCGCGTTCGATGCGTGACAGACCCTTGATCGTCGGTGTCGAAACCAGGAACAGCTTCTTGCGGTGTCCGAAGGTGGCGGTGCGGACTTCGGCCAGTGCAATCGGGTCCCCCTCTCCATCCACATCACCGGGATAGGCATCGACCTCGTCGAGGAACACATAACGGGCCGGCATGGAGCGAAGCCCCGTTGCGCTGTTGGCACCGGTCAGCACAAGCTGTCCGCCGGGGAACCGCTTTGCCAGCACCGTGTTGCCGCTGTCGCGGGAGCGTGCCGGCGCCACGATCTTCCGAAGCTCGGCGCTGTCCTCAATGAGTGGATCAATGCGCTGCTGCGAGTTGCGCTTGGCCAGTTCCACCGTCGGCTGCACGGCAAGGATTGGACCCGGTGCCTGGTGGATGATGAACCCGATGAAGTTGTTTCCAGCCTCCGTCGCCCCGGTCTGAGCTGCTTTCATGAACACCACCCGCTCGATGGGGCTCGAGGGCGACAGGCTCTCCATGATCTCGCGCATGTAGGGTGTGCGCGATGTCCTGTACTTTCCAGCTTCCGCTGCGGCCCTGCCGGACAGGATGCGATAGGTGTCCGCCCACTCCGCAACGGTCATCGGCGGGTCCGGCGTCAGGCCATCGGTGAGGCTTCGGAGAAACTGGCGGTTGCCTTCGTAGTCATGTGCCGCGGAGATTGAGGTCGTCTCCCGCTGAGGCCTTGAGCTGTTCGCGGACATGGGTATTGAGCAGCGCCTCGAGCTTGTGGACGTCTACCACGAGATCGGCCGCCATGAGGGCTGCGACACGTGCGGGCCAGCCAGTCCAGCTGTCTCGGATGCGGCGGGCAAAGGCGAACCCCTGCTCGATGGCATAGTCCCGTTCGACCACTTCGCCCTTCTCACGCCTGAGCTTCTCGCGCAGCAACTGCACGGTGAGCACCTTCTCTGCCGTCTTGGCATGCAGGTAGCTCATGCCGCCCACAAGAGGTGAACCCGACTCCGAGAGGGTCTCCCGCACCGCGCTCACAGCCGCTTCCGGCACTGGCTTGAGGATCCGGGGCGCACGGGCCTTCGACGGATCTGCATTCTGCACCCAGCTGCGGTCGGTCTTTACGGGGTCGATGCTGCCATCCGGCTCCAGCGTCACCCGTCCCGAGGCAATGGCCTTCCGGACACTCGTATGGCTGACACCGCGATGGGCGGCGTAGGCGCGGATCGACAATCCCATGATCTACAGCCTCGTGAAAGAGCAATCATGTTGCTGCCGGTCGACTTGATAAGATCTGTGTACAGAGCAAATGTGTGATCATCAAACGAGGCTCAAGGAGCAAGCAGATGCGCAAACCCTCAGACAACAGCAAGGCGGGTGCCGCCTTCATCGCGAAGAAGGCCGAGATCGACGCGATGCTCGCCCGCCTTCGGGCCCTCAGCGACGATCACTTCGGTGCTGATCCCGAGACGATCCACTGGGGTCACGTCGGAACGCTCAGCCACTACGCCGAACTCCTCAAGCGCATCACCGACAGCGCCTTCCACGAAGGCGAGCACGCCGAATAGAGCGCTTCATTGGACGCCGAGTCTCCGCCCCCGTCTGATTGCGGGGCTCGGGGTCGTAGAAGCCGGCGATCCCCGCTGGCTCACGGCCCAAAGGAGCCGACCGCCAATGACAAGACTTTCCGATACCCAACTCATCGTTCTCAGCGCTGCCGCGCAGCGTGATAACCATCTGGCGCTGCCACTGCCGCCGAACCTCAAGGGCGCCGCCGCCCACAAGGTGATCAATCCGCTCATCGAAAAGGGCCTCCTCGAAGAGGTTGAAGCAAATCGCAAGCTTGGTACCCCCCTGTGGTGCGAGACTGGCGATGGTTACGGCGTCACGCTCGTCATCACGGCAGCGGGAGTGGCGGCACTCGGGATAGAGTCCGAAGCAGCCGCACTCACGGCCGCAGAATCTCCCACATCCTCGGAAGCGGCAATAATCACAGGCGACGTTGAAGCCCCGCTCACACCCGCGACTGCTCCCAAGGAACGCAAAACGCGTGACGGCACCAAACAGGCTGCCATAATCGCAATGCTGCAGCGCCCGGAAGGCGCCACCATCGAAGATCTTGTCGCCACAACCGGATGGCAATCTCACACGGTGCGCGGCGCGATGGCAGGTGCCCTCAAGAAGAAGCTCGGCCTCACCATCGAGTCCGAGAAGATCGAAACCCGAGGCCGCGTGTACAAGGTGCGTCCGTAAACGCCGTCAGCGACCGCAGTCCTCTTGGCCAGCGGCCTAATACTGCTTTTGCACAGGTCACGACCAGTGCCACAACGCTTGACCATAGCCTTAACAATCTTGGAACCGGCTATCTGCCAACAATACTGCGGCCGAGATGTTTCTGGACAAAAACGCTAAATATCAGAGCGGGAATCATCATCAGGATCGTGGCCGCCGATAGGTGCGCCCACTCTTCCGCCTCTCCTCCAACCTGCGCCTCTTTCATGGAAAGTTGACCCACTGCCCAAGGCGGTAACGTCAGCGCGTGGTCAGCCGTCAGATAAACTGCGAAGAGGTACTCATTCCAGCACATCAAAAAGACAATCAGGCCGGCGGCTGCGACACCCGCCTTCACCATCGGCAGCAGGATGGTGAAAAAAATGCCGAAGTGAGAAGCACCATCGAGTTGAGCGGCCTCTTCCTGCTCGGTTGCCCGAGGGCCAAGAACCGGCAGGAGAAGCCAGACGGCCACTGGCACATTGATGGCGGTATAGACAAAGATCATGGCCGCATGCGTATCCCGTGTACCGGTCACCATGGCGAGCATGTAGAGTGGAATCATCAGGATGATGGGCGGCAAAATGCGGGTTGCCAGCATCAGGGCTATAATGGTGGACGCCGACATGGCAGGCCCTCGCCTGCGGAGGCCGACGGCCAGGATTAAGCTGGCTACTGCTCCGGCGAAAAGCCCGCCCCGCAGTAACTCACCCGAGACTGAAATGCCTGCCAAAGCACACGCGGCTGCAACGGCGGCACATGCAATAGTTGTCCAGCGGGTTGCCGGTGGAAACCGGGTCAACCCGTAGATTGCCATACCGCTGACAACAATCGTCAAAACTGTAGCTGCACCCCCAATCACCGCCGAATTGAGAAAGCGCGTCACGAGGCTTTCACTCTGGTCAAACAGGATGAAGCGCCACGCATCCAGAGACGGTATGTAATCGACAAATGGAAAATAGCCGGGCGGCTTGTCGATGTTCTCCACGCTCTTGAAGGAGGTAATCGCCACCCAATAAATCGGGATGAGACACACAAGCGTCCAGATCAAAAGAATTGTGTAGGTGAAAACCTTGCCAAGTCTACTCACGGTGCCGCCCACAGATAATGGTAAGCCAGCCAGCCTGCCAGTATGACCGATGCAATCCAGAGTAATATGATTATCACCGCGGCCAGCCGACTGACAGGCCGTTCCTGGGCGGCGTCTGCCAGGGCACGATGCTCTGCCATGATATCTGGTGGAATAAGCTTCACCACGAGATAGATTCCCAGGGGCAAGAGCACTACGTCATCGAGATATCCCAGTACCGGGATGAAATCCGGGATGAGGTCAATCGGCGAAATTGCGTAGCCGGCCACGACAACTGCCAGCGCTTTGGCATACCACGGCACGCGCGGATCACGGCTTGCCAGATAGAGGGCATGCACATCTCTCTTGATAATGCGTGCCCAAGCGTGCAGCTGCTTCGTCATACAGTTGAAATTTGACGCCATATGTCAGTTTAATTCATAAGATGGCTGATTGCCTGTTCAAAAAGGCAAGACCTGCGGAGGAGATGGCAATGATTACTCATCCACGCAGACCACGAGCTCGAAGCGTCGAGGACCCATAAAACTTTGCTCCGAGGCTCAGATCGCAACCTTGGGGCTAAATTTGCGAGAAGATCAATCAATAATAGCGGGTCAAGGTGCTGCAACAACACAGCGGCTCGCCTTCACGTCATCAAAGGTCCGGTCCTCGGCTTCCAACACTGCGACACCGCCTGTGAGATTCTGCCAGCGCTCGACTATCACGTCCATGTATTTGGGGTCGAGTTCCAGAAGTCGTGCTGACCGGCCAGAGCGCTCAGCAGCGATGAGCGTCGTACCAGAACCGCCAAAAGGATCGAGAACGATATCGCGGCTCTTGCTGCTGTTGCGAATCGCACGCTCGACGAGTTCGACCGGCTTCATGGTGGGGTGGAGATCGTTGACACGGGGCTTGTCGACGAACCACACATCGCCCTGGTCGCGGGCCCCACACCAAAAGTGGTCGGCACCCTGCTTCCAGCCATAGAGGATGGGTTCATACTGCCGCTGGTAGTCGGCACGGCCCAGCGTAAAACTATTCTTCGCCCAGATGACGAATGTCGACCACTTGCCGCCGGCGTCGGTGAAGGCCTTCTGTAGCGTGTGGAGCTCGGAGGAACTCATGCAGATGTAAAAGGCGCCCTTGGTCACCATCAGCATGTTGACGCAGGCATCGTAGAGAAATTGATAGAAGCCCTCGCCCAAGGCATCATTGAGGATGCGCCTGTCCTTGCCGCGCATTTTGTCCTTGGCGGAATTGCCATAGTCGACATTGTAAGGTGGATCGCAAAAAACCATGTCCGCGAGCTGGCCGTCCATCAGACGCTCAACGTCTGTGACGACCCTGGCATCACCACACAGTAGCCGATGGTTCCCAAGGATCCACAGATCGCCCGGCCGTGATGTTGCGACGACAGGAAACTCGGGAAGTTCAGCTTCCTCAGCGGCCGCTGCGTCTCCATTATCGAGGCCCGCAAGATAGCGGTCGAGGTCGTCTGTCGCAAAGCCCAGGAGGTCGAGTTCGAACTTCTCGGCGTCGAGTTCCTGGATCAGCACCGACAGCGCTGCCTCGTCCCATCCGGCGTTGAGCGCCAGCTGGTTATCGGCAATGACGAGTGCCTTGCGCTGCGCGTCCGACAGATGGCCCAACCGGATGACCGGCACCTGTTGCAGTCCCAGTTCCTTCGCCGCCGCAAGCCGCCCGTGTCCGGCAATGATTGTGCCCGTGGCATCGACGAGGATCGGATTGGTCCAGCCAAATTCACGGATGCTGGCAGCGATCTGTTTGATCTGGATTTCGGAATGCGTGCGCGGATTGCCGGCAAAACCTGACAGCACAGACACGTCCACGCGCTCGAGGGCGTAACTCTCGGGGATCATCGATACCTCATGGCGTGGAAACCGGGTGGAACCCGAAGTGGAAACCTGGTGCCTGGAAAATGGAACCTTGTACCGGAGGTTTCCACCCAAGGTTTCCACCAACACCGCCAAAGCTTAAAATACGAAAGACCCGATAAAACGGGCGTGTTTTCAATCGATGCTGTCCGCGTGATGCGATCGTTGTGGGGTGGAAACTGGAAACTGGGACCCCAAATTGGAACCCTGACGCTAGCGGGATGCTGCGCTGAGCCCCCCCTCTACGCTTCTCTACGCGGAAGGACCCGTGAATTCATCTGGCTCGTCACATCGGAAGAGCTCAACTCCGGACACATTTCTGAGCTTTCAATAACAGAACTTTTATTGGTGCCGCTGACACATGTCAACAGACAATTTCAAGTAATCTGAACATTTTTCTAGTAAGTTGGATTCCAGTTCCACTCGCATACCAATTAGAACTCACAACCGCAAGGCCTGCACGACCGCTTTGGGGAAAGCGCTTCAAGAAATGGGACAAAAGTGATGCGTTGATGTAGTATGCATTAGTTGGCATTGTGATCACAACGGCGGTGCTGGGATCACGAACGAGGACTGTGCTTTATCTTGGCTGTCGTTCCTTTGGGCTAGAGACGTGACATTGGAAGCTGATCTACATGTCAGAGATAGGCGCGGGCGCAAGTTGGCGCTGACGCCTGAGTTGGTTGCCCGCTGTTTTCGGGCCGAGATCGATCCGGGTCCGAATCCTGATTACACGCCCCTAAGGGATGAGGTACGGTCAGCATTGACTGAGCGGCTGCTCGCGGACCGACCAGAGGGTCCTCTTTGGGTCTTCGGCTATGGCTCACTGATCTGGAACCCGAGCTTTGGGGTTGCGGAATATCGGCGCGGCACGGCACTTGGATGGCATCGGGCGTTCTGCATCGAGCAGACACGCTGGCGAGGAACACCAGAACTCCCTGGCCTCATGATGGCGCTTGCCCGTGGCGGCCGATGCGCAGGCCTTCTGCTTCGACTGCCCGAAGCAGAAGTTTCCGACATTGTTCATCGGCTCGTGCGGCGCGAGATTACCGCGCACGAAGATTTAGGCATGGCCCGGTGGATCTCAGTCGTGACCGCTGAAGCATCGATTCGCGCTCTGGTGTTCTGGGCGGGCCCGTCGGGGCGGGGCATCTCGCTGCGACTGCCGCTTGAGGCGGTGGCTTTGCGTCTTGCCCACGCGTGTGGCCACTATGGTTCCAGCGCTGAATATCTTTACCAGACTGTACTGAAGCTAGAGGAACACGGCATCCGCGACCGCAATCTCTGGCAGCTGCAAAGGTTGGTGGCAGAAGAAGTCGAACGCTGGGACCGTCGCTGAGCCAGTTGGCGCTTACACGGCGCTGCCGTCCGAAGACGGGAACGCATCAAACGTCACTGCAAATCACCGTAAGCGGAACACCCGCACCAGCGCATTGAGGGCCACTCGCAGGTTGCCCAAGTCCTCTTCTTTCCAGTGCATGGCGTCCTCGTCGGTGCAGACAACACGGTAGATCAGCAGCGTAGGCCGTCTGCCCGCTGACAGGCGATGCTCACGGTCGCACGCATCGAGCGCATCGGTTGCATCACGGAACCGCCGCTTCAGCTTCTCGGTGACCTCGAGTACGGGCTCGCTGGGAGCGCTGCCGATAATACCCTCGTTGATGAGGAGACCTGCCACCGAGCGCGGGCTGGGGGATGGCAGGCCGATCGCCACGTGATGGTGGTGATACAGTTGGGCAAAGGCGACGCCGGCCTGGTATTGTGTTTCGCTGATCATCTGCTTGAAGGCGAGCCGGCCCAATGCCGTCCCCAGCCGTTCATCTCGTGCCTGCTTTGCTGTTACACCGAATTGCCTTTGGCGTGCGTCAATCACCGTGCTCATGGCATCCTTCTCCAGCTCCTGTTTCGTGCGCTTGCCACAGGGGTAGCGCTTGCCAGGCTTGCGTTTGCGTCCACGGACCATGGTTCACACACCTTCCGTTGATGATGTTGTGATGAGTTCGCGCAGCACCGCGGCATAGCCGCAGACATCAACTGCGGAGTCCTCGTTGGTTGGATCATGCGCAAGGCGGGCAAGCTTGAGGTCGATGAGGCACAGGACAACCTGAGCAGGTGTGACTGGCTGGCCCAGCGTCACTGACCATCGTGTGGCGAGAGCCATCATGGCGGTGCTAGCTGCGCCGTATTGCGCACGGCGCTCGCTGACAATGTTGGCAGCGTGCTTGAGGAACATCTCGGCCGACATCACTGCACCCCTCCATTCGTCTCGAGAGCCCAGAGCAGGATGGCGATGGCATCGGCTTCGTTGTCGTCTGCAGGCTCAAAGCCGCGTTCGCGCATGGCGGCGATCATTGCGGCCTTGTCCGCATTGCCCTTGCCGGTGGCGAAGCGCTTGATGGTTCCAACCGGCACTCCCTGATACGCGATGCCATGTAGCTCACACCAGGACGTCAGCGCAGCAAGGAAGCCGCCGTAGATGTGAGAGGCGTCGGTTCCGGCATGCCGGCGCACCTCTTCGAAGTACACGGCATCGATGCCGCCGGTGACATCGAGCGTCTGGTCGAGCCATTTGCCGAAGCGCAGGTGGCGCATTCCACCGCCTTCGAAGCGGGTGGGCCGGAATTCAGCCGTGCCATGCAGGATGCGACAGCGGCTGTTGCGCACAGCCCACCCTGTGGTGCTGCCGAGATCGAGGGCGAGGATGGATGGAATCGATGGGCTTGCCTTTGCTGCGGCTGAAGCGGCATTGGGCGATGCTAGGCGGTTATCGGCAGGGTTCATGGTGAAGGCTCACGGATCGTGGGCCTTCGGCTTTGGTCTCGTTCAGAGAATCACACGGGGCGATGTGGATCAAGTGAAATCAGCTTGTTGCCCTTTGTCACCACCTGTCACCACTTCCGTCGCAAGGTGGTGACAAAAAACCCCAAGCAATAACAACGCTGTCACCACTGTCACCACCTGTCACCACCTTTTTCCCTTACATCGTATGTGGAAGAAAAAAACAGGGGACACACTCCTATAGCAAAAGGAAAAGAAGTTGGTGGTGCAGGTGGTGACAGTGGTGACAACGTTGATTTATCACGATTATTTCTGTCACCACCTGAGAACTGAGGTGGTGACAGAACCCGAGGTGGTGACAAAATGGCGGGGCCGGAGAAGCAATTTCAGCGCGCTCGTCACGCCGCGATAGAAGCTCTGCCTCGAGACGGATACCTCGCTAGGACACGATCATGACACCGCATGAAAACATGCATCCATCGCATGAAGGGCCTTGTGGGAAAACTCTTGCACGGAAAGCCATTACTTGCAGCGCCATAGCAAGCGCCGTCGCGACATACTGCAGTCGCAAGACACTCAAGCAGCAAGCAGCCGCGTCATAGCTTCGACAATCGAGGTGTTACTGTACGGCTTAGAGAAGAACATTGCCCCATCTGGGAGCTGGCTTTCGGCAACAACAGTCTTACCCGAGGCCACTAGTAGTTTGACGGGAGGCCAGCGGTCTCTGATGTGGTGGCATAGCTTGAGCCCGTCCATGGAGCCCGGCATGTCGACATCGGTGAACACGAGGTGAATGTCGTGCCGTGCTTCGAGTATGCCGATTGCCTCATCGGCATTCTTGGCCTCGACTGCCCGAAAACCTGCTGAAATGGTCAGGTCAACGGCGCTCATTCTGATCAGCGACTCATCTTCAACCACCAGAATTGTGGACCTTGCGATTGTCATTGCATATCCCCAAGGGCCGCCGTGATTTTTATTGTTGTGATGGCGACTACGCCATCGCAAGTGCTGCGGACCATTCACACGTTAAGCTGCCGCTGATCGGTAAGTTCCATCTTTCGTTGCAACATGAACGAGCGTCACAGCCGTGCCGGGAGAGTTGTCTGTAACTTCAACGGCCGCATCAAGCTGCGTGGCGAGAGCTTCCACAATGCCCGTTCCCAGTCCCGGCTTTGCATTTGGTCCGCTTGGCATGCCACTGCCTGTGTCTTCGACTGACAACGTCCAACCCGTGTCATGTCGGTGGTAGCTGACGTGAATCTGACCGGAGGCCTTTTCCTGAAAGGCATGTTTCAAGGCATTGATGACGAGTTCCGTCACAATAAGGCCAAGGCTCACCGAGACACCCGGCGGTACCAAGGCGTGGTCTGCCCTGACGACGATCTTGATTTGAGTGGGGTCCGAAATCATCGAAGTGCCGAGGCTTTCGCAAAGCTGGTGAAAATAGGGGGCCACGTCAACATCGTTTAGACTGGACTGGGCCAGTTGCCGCTGCACTGCGGCAATTGACAGGACACGATGATGGGCATTGTGCAGGTGACCACGGGCTTCTGTTGACTGCACTTGTCTGGCACTACGCATCAGAATACTGGCGATGATCTGGAGGCTGTTGGCGACCCTGTGCTGCACCTCAAGGAGCAGTATCTCTTTCTCGCGGATGAGGTCTGCCTTCAACTTCGCTTCTGCTCGGATGGCTGTCACGTCGGTGATCGCCAGCAAGAGCCGCGTGTGTTCCGCGTCGCCATCTTCCAATCTGGTGGCATTCAACACCAGATGGCGGGTCTCCTGCTCTCGTCTTATGAGGTCTGTCTCGTACATCTCGACTTTTGCCAAACCTCCTGCCGTAGCCTTCAGCAAGGACGCTATCTGAGGTATCCCCCATTCGCCGTGCCCGATCTCGGACAGCGGACGGCCGGGTACGGAGGCTGGGGCAATGTTGTAGACGCGGCAAAATGAGGCACTGGCTGCAATGAGCCGAAGGTCATCCGTCAAGAACAGGAGCGGTTCATTGGACGACGCAATGACGGCCAGCGTGCTGGCGGATTCGACATGGGTGGAGAGAGTGTCTGTCATAGCGTCCTCGACTGCCAGCAGACAGGGTAAACAAGATGATGAAGTGATGAGAAAAGAGGAAGAGACTGCTGTCTCTCACCTGTTGAGAGCGAAGACTACCACCTCGGAGACAGGAAACCTAATGAATAGGCTGTGAAGACAAGGCGGATGAATGGCGATCCGCTTGAAGTGCACATCGCTTCCGCCATTGTTCGCGTGCATCAGCATGGAGCCTGCATCACGAGGAATCAGCGTCAATCTTTGGGAGGGTCCTGCGGCGGGATGACAACCAAATTCTTGTGGTGGTCGATCGTAATGGTCTGCCAGTGCAGCTGACGTCGAGTCCGACGGAGCGAGAGATGTGGGGTCCTCACCCGTTTTCTGCCGGCAGCTTGCGGTAGCGCCATGCGCGCGTTTCTCCGGTCCGGCATTGGTATCTCCCCCACTGCCGTGATTTCAACCAAGCCCCGACGCGCATCTGGTCGAGCTTGGTCCACTTGGCAGGTTCGATGCTGAGCGCGCCCTCGAGGATCTCACCCACCGCGACGTCGCAAATCGGTTCGGTGCGTTCGACTTCTTCCTTGCGCCAGTCATCGATTCCCACAAAGCCGCGATTGACCCTCCGCACATCATGCGTCAGCCAGCGGTCGATGCGGGCATCCCATGCATCGGCCTGGTAGCGTGCATCTTGTGCGGCACTCGCCTCCGTCAGCAACGCCGGGTCCTCGATCCACCAGATGGCGCCGGATCTGTAGCGGTGGACAGCCTCGGCCCAGAGCTGATCGCGATCACGGGCCAGCGCTGGAATATCGATCGCGCCGCAGCGCAGCGGCCAGAAACGGCGGTTGCCGGTTTCATCGCGCAAGTATGTGTCCGGATTCACGGTGCCAGCGAACACGCACTGCCGCGGCACCTCGATGGTGTAGCGGCCATAGGGCGGGCGGAAGCGATCGGTGGTGCGTGTAAGGAACGCCTTGATGCGCGAGACCTCGGCGCGGCCGATGGCGTCGAGTTCGGCAATCTCCACGATCCACACTCCCTGCATGTGCAGCGCTGCATCCTTGGAGCCCAGCTCGGGGAGCTCGTCAGTAAACCAGTGCTCACCCGCGAGCACTTTCAGTGCTGTGGATTTCTTCGCACCCTGCGGGCCTTCGAGGATCAGCATGTGATCGGCCTTGACGCCCGGGCGATAGATGCGGGCGACGGCAGAGATCAGCCACAACGCACCCATGGCGTGATGAAGCGTCGTAGGCTTGGCGCCGAGATAGGTGCTGGTCCAGGTCTCGATCCGGGGCGTGCCATCCCACTTGAGCGTATCAAGCCAATCACGGACGGGATGAATGCGATGCTCGCGCGCCACGGCGCCAACGGCGCGGCCCACGACAACGGGCGCAACGTTGATGCCACGCAGCTGCAGCCATTCAGCGGTGCGAATGTCGTCGCCATCTTCCCATTCGCGTGGAAAGGCAGCGTCCGGGCTATCCCATAGCAGAGGCCGGCGCACCATGATCTCCTGGGCAAACGCGTCAAAGGCGAGGATGCCCGCGAAGGCCTGATCGGAGGTGAGCGCGATGATGACATTGGCTTCGTTGCGCTCGGGCGTCCCTGCGAGGTCCAGCCGCAGGCGGCGGAACCAGCGGGGCCTCGCGATTAGAGTGTTTGGATCACCGGTGGCGCTCACGCGGCGGCGCAATTCGGCCAGTTGCTTCTCGAGAATCGAAGCGGCGATTCCCGTGGCGGTCTTGATGCGGGCAACGACCTGGCGTTCGGTCAGGGGTTCGAGGTGGGCGAGCGCGAGGCGACCCAGGAGCGTGCTGAGAGCCTTGAGGTCGGGCGGATTGCTCAGCGCCTCCGCTGCTGTCATCAGCTCGGCATGGTCATCCTGGGGTGCAACTGCGGAGACTGGCGTGGGTTCATCCGCTTCTAAAGCATTGGTCGGCGGCATTACCATTTCGTCGGGGTAATCATCAGCTGCGGCCCCGCGCTGCAAATCATCATTGAAATCGTCCCCATGAAGAGGGTGAACGATTCGGCTAGCAATCCCTGCATTATTGAGCCGATCTGCAAGGGTAGCGGCCGCCTGACGTCCTGCATCCCCGGCATCGGCAAAGATCGTCACATGGGACACGCCTTCCGGCCACTGCCAGCGGCGCACGCCGTCGGCCGACAGCGCCGCCCAGACGGGGATCCCGAAAATGCGATGCGCGGCAAGCGCCGTTTCGATTCCTTCGGCAATACCAAGTTGACCCGCGGGCGTCATGGAGAACAGCCGTACCGAACCGCCGGCAACAGGCCCCAGCATCTTCTTGCCCGGCGGTGCCTTGGCCGAGCCGTCATCCAGCAGGAACGTCCGATGTATGCCGCCCGTCGGCTCACCCCGGCCGTCGCGGACGATTGCCACCATGCCCGCCCAGCCGCGTCCCGTCTCGAAGTCGGTCAGGTCGACGTTATAGAGCAGGTCAGGAGAGCATGGATCTTCGAGGCCCCGAGATCTCAGATAGGTTTCGGCGGGCGTACCGGCGAGCGGCTGGCAGGATTCAAGGATGCGTGCGATGTCGAGGCTGTGGTCGGGCCTGGAAGCCGCAACCGTCATCCTCGGCGCCGGCGTATCAAGCCGCGCCAGACGGGCTGCCTCGGCAAACAGCGCCCGGTCGGAAAGCCCCGTTGCGTGATGGATGAGATCGATGCCGGCGGCAAATTCCCCGGTCGCGTGATCATAGCCGGTCCCGGCATAGGGCCCCTTGAGATGAAGGATGCAGGAGCCCTCGCCCCGTGGCGCCCGGCCCGAGAGATCGGCACAGCGCAGCGCCCTGCGGTCCGCCGCCATGCGCGCATGGGGAAACAGCTCCGGCAACCAGTCCGGCGCGGTGGCGGAGAGGCGGCGTCGGATCTCGGGCAGGTCGAATTGCGCCGGAGGATGCCAGACGTCGTTGAGATCGATCATGCGGCTGCACCTCAGGCCAGTATCACAAGCCCGCGCTCGGCACGCGTGATGGCGGTATAGAGCCAGCGGCGCCGATCGGCCTCGCTCTGCCCCAGGCCATCGTCCCAGACGATGACATTCTCCCATTGCGAGCCTTGCGCCTTGTGGCAGGTGATGGCCCAACCATATGTCGCCTCCGACAGCTGCCGCTTGATCTTCCAGTCGCAGTCGTGGCGGTGGGGATCAAAAGACAGATGATCCTCGAAGTGACCCTTATAGAAGCGAAGCCTTCCGCGGCTGCCATCGGCATCAAGCAGCGGCCCGACAGGCTGCCCATCCTCATCATGCGCCTGGGCCGAGAAGTAGTGCGTGCCCTCGTCGACGATGTCTTCCAGCGTGATGAACATGCCATTGATCAGTCCGAAATCATTCTGGTTCTTGAGACAGATGATCTTCTCCATGGAACCGGACGGCAGGGTGCCGCCATCACTGAATCCCGCTGCCCTGCGCATGGCATTGTTCAGTTCGAACCGCGTGGCATTGCGGCCGCAGATGACCTGGCCTCCCCTCAATGCCTGCTCAGGCGTCACATCCATCTTGCGCATCTTGGCGACATGGGCGTCATACTGCCCGAAGCCGATAGCCTCGCCCTGCCGCGCCATGGTGGCGAGTCGGATGATGGCGCTTTCGCCCGCCTGGCGGTGGATTTCCGTCAGCATGACGTCGGGCGCATCGCGGGTGAACGCTCCCTCACCCTTGATCGGCGGCAGCTGGCCCGGATCGCCCAGGACAAGGATCGGCTTCTTGAAGCTCATGAGGTCGCGCGCCATGTCCTCGTCGACCATCGACACCTCGTCGAGAACGATGAGTTTCGTCAGCGCCGCATCGCTCTGCGGATTCAGCGTAAAGCGCGGCTGCTTCATCTGCGCCAGCGCCTGCCGCATCGCTTCGATAGCGGCCTCCACTGTCGTCTTCTCGAAGCCAGTGAGCCCGCGTGCCTGTTGCTTTTCCTCATCGATCTTCGCTGCGGCGGCTGCCACCTCATCCTCGGTCGCCTCGATCACGCTGTAGATCAGGCTGTGGATCGTGCGCGCTGGCGTTCCCTTGCGCCGCAGTACGAGCGCCGCCTTGCCAGTGAAGGTGGAGGTCACCACATCCGGCACACAATGCCTTGAGGACACGGACGTGCTGAGGCCAAGCTCCTCCAACGCAAAGCGCAGCACCGTACTTTTGCCACTTCCGGCATAACCAAACAGCCGGCACACTTGCTGATGTTGAGAGCGGTTCACGAACCAGTCCTTGATCTCAGCGATTGCCCTCGCCTGGGCGTCGGAGGGTGTGAAGGCATTCATGCAGCAACCTCGTAATCCTTGACGACGCCACCCCGGGACATGTCTCCGACCTCGCATTCGCGCACGAACACACGGCGGCCGCCAGCGAGATTGCGCCAGTGTCCGCGGCGGATATGCCAGCGAGGGCTTGCATGGGTACCGCCCTGGCCGGGGCCACGCACGGTCAGCTTCGAAGGGTCGATGCTGACGGTGTGCCATACCCAACCCGTGACACCGGCCTTCTCGCATTTCCGGCGCCCGGGCAGTGGTAGACTGGCGCTATGGATTTCGGGGCTCATGGCAAGAATGTTCAGTGCCCGCACATACATGCCAGCCGAAACATATGCGAAGAGTTCAACTGCTGCGTCTTCATGAACATGCCTGGGATTGGCAAATGTCTCGAGTTCGCCGGTAACGCGAAAGATGAGCCGCATGAGCGGGCCAACCCAGAGATTCCGCTCGACACCCTTGATCAGCAGGAAGGCCTCTGCATCCGGGCCGAGGTTACGGCAATAGAGAATGTACGACTCGCATTCTCCCAGCTTGTCCTTCACCTCGAAGATGACCTGCTCATGCGGAAGGCAAATTTCTTGATCGAGAGTTGAGCGGCATAACTCCGTGATTTTGTCGCTGTCGAAAACGTCCTGGTCGGGAAAGACGTAAACGGGAGCACTCACCAGACCGCGTATCTCCCCGAGTTCGTCGAAGCTGGAGCGGCGTGCGTGATACAATGCTTTCAACTCGTAAGCGGCGGGCACTTTCATGAGTTCATCTCCCAGCATGATGAGTGAAACGGACAGAAACGGCAGATGTAGAAATCGGGGCTCGCAGCGATGCGGGACGGCAAGTCGTTGCATTCGACGGCGCGGATGATGTCGGCGGCCTTGTCGGAGAGTGCTTGCGCAACGTGCGGAACGAGGTCCACGCGTTCGTGGTGGAGTTCCTGCGTATCCTTGTTGAGACAGGTGAACAGCGCCACCTCGAGCTCCATATAGGCCATGTAGAGCTGGAGCTGCGCGTAGTAGACGGGCTTCGAGTGCGCGACGCCGCGCTTCACGACATCGGTCCAGGATTTTGCCTTCACGGCCTTGTGCTCCCAAAGTGCTGGCCATCGCACACCGATGTCAGGCCCACTGACAATGACGCCATCGATGTGCCCCTTGATCCTGCCGCCCGCTGTCTCGAAGCCGAACTGACCACCATCACGGCGTTGAGTGCGTAGCTCGAAGCCCGCACCTCTCATCCAGCTAATGGTGAGGTTCTCGAATTGATGACCGACGGCAAAGATGCGCAATGTCTGACCGGAGAAGGCCTTGTCCGGATCCTCTGGCGTTCGCATGTATTCATAAGCAAGGCGGCGGCTGCATTCCTCACCAATGCGACTGGCGCCAAGGTAGGTTCGCGGGACCTGCAAGCGGTGACGCGCGATGAGCGCATCATCAATGTAGGCGTTCACCGCTGATGAAAGACTGGCCTCTGCTTCATAGCAGGCACCAGACCCATGATTGAGGTCGATGAGCATTGGCATTTCCCTTCGTTCAGAAAGGGATCGGGTCATTGAAGGTGCCGGTGCGCTCGGGCACGTTGGCCTGCCGCAGCATGCTGTCGACGTAGCCTGTCACCACGGCTTCGATGAGCTGTTCGATGTCTTCAGCCTTGCGGTCATGGAACACCGGCATCAAGCCGAGTTCGGTCAGCGCCTCGGCAAACGGACGGCGGGCATCCTTTAGGGCCTGTATCTCGCGGGCGGTCTTGTCGATCATGCCGTTCGTCTCCGTGGCGATCGCTGCCCCAAGCTCGAGGCAGCGCGTGGAACAGAAATGGTGGTGGGGATAAAGGTCGAAGCGCAGGGCCAGGCAGAAGCCGAAGCCCAGCGCTTCGCGATTGCAGACGGCGCAATGGATCACCCGCTCCTCAGGAAACGGCGGAGATCGGCGGTGTTGTCCGGGTCCTGCACGATCCGGTGCGAGGCCATCACGATGAACTTCGAGATGGCGTTCTGTGCGATGGCCTCGAGATCGCGTAGGGTGAGGCTGTGAATGGGCTGGTCCAGCTTTCCTCTTGCCTCGAGCCATGCGCCGATCTCCTTCGCGGCCTCACGCGTCATGTGGGCCTGCCATTCGTCTTCCGTCATGGGATCAGGAGTTGAGCCATTGAGGTATCGAGGCCGCAGGCTTTGCTTCAGGAGAAACGGCCGGTCCTTGTGCGGAGGCTTGCGGCTGAGACCATGCCGGTGCGGCCGCTCCCCCGTCGGCACGAGATTTGCGTGGTGCGGCGTTGACGGGATCAGGCGGCACCGGCTGCCCGGCGATGACCTTCGCGTATTCGGGATCACCGGGGACGACGACGTTGGCGATCCGGTTGCTCGCGGCATAATCGTCATTCTTTGGCTCGATCATGATGCGGGCTGCGAAGACAATGCCGTCGAGCTGCCTGAGTCCCTCAAGCTTGCGCTTGGCACACGCCGCGGGCGTTTCATCTTTCGGGTCAAGGCCAGTGGCAGAATCGATCATGGCGCGGAACGACGACTTGGCGATATTCCAGCCGATGGAGTCGCCCTTGTCATCGCGGCGGCCGCCGGCAACCGTGAAGTTCTGCCAGAACTTGCGCCGCGCATAGGGACCGTCCAGAAGCGTGAGCTCGCAATTGAGCATGAGCGCGTCGCTCCGGTCGGAGGACTTCAGAAGTTTGGCATCCATGGGCACAGCACCATTGGTGCCACCGGGGCGGACGTTAAGCTTCACGCGCGAGAATACGCCATCGGGTATGAGCTCACCCTGGGGTGACATCTGCTGCTGGGCATCGTTGAAGTCGAACATGGAATCTTCTCCTTAGGTTTTTGGGGGTTGGTTCAAGCGGTGTGATGGTCAGGGGCGGCATCAGCCGGGATCGGACGGCTGGGCCGGGAACTGCCGTTGATCTTGGCGAGGACGGCGCCAAGATCGGGGGGCTCGGTGACGCTCAATCGGCCGGAGCGATCCTTGGCGGGCAGTCCGAAGGGATTGCCGGCCTGGCAGACGAGGCGGCGGGTGGAAGACTTTTCGTCCAGCACGTAGCTACCGTCTTCCTTCTCTGAGAACAGGTGCATCGACATGACCTGGTCGACGATGCCCGGCAGTTCGCGCGCGGCTTTCGTACCTTCCAGCTGCGGCTGCCATGTCGATTGATTGAAGTCGTCTGTTACCTTCTCGAGGACACCGACGAAGATCACCGTCTTTCCCGGTGCGTGCTGGAAATGCTTCAGCGACTGGATGACTTCGCGGCCGAGGAGGCCATAGGCTCCGCGGACATCGGGCTTGCCGGTCTTCTCGGAAAAAGCCTCGGGCTGCTGCTTGGCATAGGCCATGGCCTGGCGCGTCAGTTCGGTGATCGAGTCGATGAACAGGATCGGCCGCGATGCGAGGAATTCCTCCAGACCTGTGTCGCGATATTCGGCACGCACCGCGGCGTGGTAGGCTTCGCCATAGTAGGAATCGCGATGCGCTGCAGGATCAGGCCCGCCAACCAGAATGGCGAGCTTGCGGAAACTCACGAAGTCACGGATCGGAATGCTGGCACCCTGCCAGTCCTGCACCGATTTGAGCCCGGCCTCGAGATCGAAGCAAACGGTCTTGTCAGCGGGAAGCGTCGTCAGCAAGTGCGTCTTGCCGGCGCCTGGTGGCCCGAAGATCGCGCAGGAACTCTTGAGGTTGGCTTTCGACAGCCGTTCGTCGGCTGTCACGATCTTCAGTGGCATGATGTGGCTCCTCTCGAAATGACGATGATGGGCTGCGAGACATGGGAGAGATGGCGGGGTGTTGACCGGGCGCCGAAGGACAGCCCTGCCCGCCCTTGCGGCACGGACCACCCCGCCATCTTGTTCAGAAGCTCTTGGGCGGTATGAGCTCGTAGCTCGGCCGTCCCGTCTCGACGGCGCGCGCCGGCGTGAACAACTCCTTCAACCGCGCCGGCCAGGATTCGTAAGCGCGCTCGGAAACCTCGAACTTCGCCTTCACATACTCGGCAAGATCCTCGCCCCAGCCGGAGCTGATCAGGTCGACAATCTCCTTCAGGCGCCGCTGGTCCCATTTGACCCGCTTCGGCAGGTCCGCCACGATGATGAAACCGTTGTCTTCAAAGCGCACGGTCCCGGTGTCCTTTGCATCAGCGGCACGAACCTGTTTGGCCCGCGCCCCATAGCGGTAGTCAAGTGCAGCTTCGAGTGAAGTGGTGATCGATCTGGCGATGCGTTGGTTGGAATCGGCTTCTTGCCGAAGGCGGGCCAGCTCTGATGCTGGCAGGTCGGCGATCTGCTTCACAGCGAGTGCCGGGAGATCAGCAACAGAAACCGATGTGTCCCGCTTCAGAGGCAATGCCTCGTCGGTACATTTGGTCAGGAGAACGGAAGGAACCATCAGGCAATATCTTTCCTGTGCGGCGCGGAGGACTTGTCCAGCCGGTGATTGTTTCGGGAGGTGGAAATTTGGCGGAAGTTACGAGTGATGCGTCATCCCGGCGGGCCGGTCGCATTAACCGTCGCCGTCAGCCCTGCAGGCGAGTCCCGCTTTTCCTTGGCGCCCTTCGATGCGAGCGACTGGATGACGCGGTAGACAGGCTTGAGCTTCGGCGTTTCCGCCTTGCGCACGGCGATGTATTCCCAGAAGCCGATGCCGATGCGCTTCTGCATGAGGTGCACCCAGTGCTCGTCGGCAAGCATCCAGGCGCAGTTGCCGATCTCGCCGATCTTGCGTCGCACGGGCTCAGGATAACCTTCACCATGGGTTTGACGGTCCCGGCTGAGGTGGCCGCGGTAATAGACGATCCGGTCACCCGGCTTTGCCTCCGCGACCCAGACGCAGAGATCGACATCATTCATGATGTCCTTCGGCATAAGTGCTGGTTGCACTGAAGGGCAGGTCGAGTGGTTTGCCGATTTCAGCATGGGGATTCCCAATTGCTCGAGGCCACGTGGCTGGTGTTGGTGATGCGCGTAGGCGCGAGGCCTGCGGCGATGAGCCTGAGACGCAGCTGGCGAAGGCCGCGGTAGAAAGAGGCAGCAGGCTGGCCACTCCTGCGCTGGGCATCAGTCACAGTTCCAGTTTCGGCAACATGAGCGAGAATGTTCTGCAAGGACGCAGGAAGGCGCTGTTGCACGACCATCGTGTCGATCGCCAGGATAGCGGCCGCCTCAACATGACGCTGCTCGGCAGGACGCACTTCGTCATTGCATCCAGTGATCGCAACCGAATGTGCATGCCGCTGCAGAATGGTGAGCGCTGCGTTCCGTGTCACAACCGTGACGAACGCGCCCCATGATCCGCGAACCGGATCAAAGCGGTCCGCACGCGAGATCAGGTCGAGAAGGATATCCTGGCGGTGATCTTCGCGATCACGCGCGGGATCCGAAATCTGCCGGGCGAGGCGATGTCCGCGGTGCTGCGCGGCGATGATGGCAAAGCTTGCCTTCGCCTCGTCGAGTAAATCGTCCGATGTGTGTTGGCGTTGCATGGTGCGTTCCGATGTGGCGTTGTCGTTTCGAACACCACGAGGACAGCACGGGCTCTCCGGGGAAAGCGAGGCGCAATGGGGAACAATGGGGAATAAGTCTTTCCACAGGAATTATTCCCGCGATTGCAGCTGTAGGAACAATTGCTTATCGGCGATTTTGCGACTGGCGGGGATTAAATGGGGGGAAGAATTCATGGAATAAATCCCCAGGGCCACCTGCGACCTCTGGACTCAGGAGCCAAATGGAACATATAGTGAACACACAAGACGACACCGCCCGGAGGCACCGCATGATCCCCACGCTTGATTTCGATTTCGGCATCCGAAAGCCGCCGGGTGCGGAAAGGATCTGGGCCCTCGCCAGCAGCTTAAGAAAGCAGGTGTTGCCTGCCAATCCGGAACATCCGCTCGAGGCCTCATCCATCGCCAGCCTTTGTCCGCGCCTTGCGATCAACGGCCGGGTGATCGAGGTCGGCTGGGACCTTGAGAACCGCGTTCATGATGTTGACGGTCACGAGGTCTACGGCGTCTGCGAGATCGATACGGAAACCTCAGGCACTGTCAGTGTCTCGATCAACGGCCCCTTGCTCGAAACGAGACCTGACCTGCTGCTCAGCACCGCGGCGCATGAACTGGGCCACGTCGTCTTCGACGCTCCTGAGATACTCTCCGATCGTTGTGGAACAAGAAGGCAGTATCGCACAGCGGAATCCGCGGCCCGCGACTTCACGACGGCCGAAACCCGCTCCGAATGGTTCGCCAACGAGTTCATGGGGGCACTTCTTGTCCCCGCCCTTGCGCTGCACCGCCGCCTGCTCACGCATGCGCGGGAGGAAAGGCTTGAAACAACCAAGACCAGGAGCTTTGGCCATCCTGCCTGGCCCACTGTTTCCGCCGTAAATGACTCTGATGCGCTTGCCGGCATCACCGATGTCCTCGCGCAGGAGTTTGGGGTTTCGCCGCGGTTCATCAGCGTCAGGCTCAGCCTGTATGGGTTGATCGGCCGTCGCAAAAGTCTGGGAGACTTGAAATGAGCTTTGGCCCCTACATTCGCCACCGCCGCCTCGAACTGGGCCTCGGCCTCAACGAGTTTTCGGCGAGGATCGGTATTTCGCCCGCCTACTGGTCGCGGATCGAGCGGGGTATCGAGAAGGCACCGCGGGACGAACTCATCGAACGCACCGCAAGCCTTCTCGGCATGAGTGTCGATGAGATCTTCCTGCAGGCGGCACGGTTGCCACCGGACATGCAGAAAGATCTCCCCCAGGTCGTCACGCTCTACCGGCGCTTCAATACCGGCATGCGCCGCTAGGCGGCATGGTTGAACCTATTCACGATTCACACCTGCAGGGCGGCGCTCTGCCGGACCGCCAACATTGTTGTTTTCCGGGAGCGTAACCATGACCCAGTTGCAAAAGCCCTTCTATCACATCGACGAAGTTCTCGAGCGCTGGAGCATGTCCGAGCGCGACATGATGGCCTTTGTGCTGGCTGGGTCATTGACTGTTTCGGCAACAGTCGCCGGATTGCGGGTCACCTACGGCCTCTGCCGCCCATCGGCTGCAGGTGTGACCGACCGCATCGCCACCAGCCACAGCTATATCATCGAACTCGTGCCTATACAGCGCAGCGATGCCTGGCGTGTTTTCAAGCAGGGTGAGTTCGCCATCACCACGCTCCTTGCTCAGCCGGAAGAATTTGCCATGATCGACAATGCGGCCGGCAACAACCAGCATCTTGTGCAGAAGGTCGATCTGGTCATCGCCCATGATGAATTGGTGCGGTTTGAAAAGGCAAATCCCGCGATCATGGGCACGAGCACCACGGGAGACACCAGCCGGCGCGGCGCACCCTCACAGTTCGACTGGGATGACATATGGGTCGAGCTGTGCGCTGTCATTTATCTCGATGGCCTTCCTGAGACACAAGCTGAACTCGTCCAGCACATCGCCGGTTGGCTTGAAGGCAAGGGAAAGCGCGTACCTGACGACAGCACGATCAAGAAAAAGATCAGGCCGCTGTGGCAGCGGCTGCGATCAGAAGGGAAGCCGCAAGTGGGGTCAATGGCCGCAACTTGAGCATGGCAAAGCTCGGTACTGAATCCAGTTCGTTGAAGCAGGGTAAACCATGGCGTCGGTTGTGGAGCCCGTGCAGAAAGGCATGACCAGTGGCGCCATGGAGATGCTTGGCGCCGTGTCAACCAATGGCATAGTCGCGGTGGCTGCCAAGGCACCCCCTGAGAGTAAATCGCGGACCGACAAGTAATACACAGGCAGAGACACATGGAGCACTGCCTGTGAGAAATCCCCTCTCCCCCGACCTGATGACACCGGCCGAACGCCTCGCCGAACTTGGCCGCATCCTGGCAGCAGGCGTCATCCGCATGAAAGCACGACAGTCCAGCGGTTTATCTGCCGACTGCGGAGAAAGTTCCGTCGACTTGCCGCCCCGACAGAGCAGTCATGCAACTCCACTTCAGCGGAGAAACGCATGACGAATGTCGATCCCATCCCAGCGCGCCTGGTTGCTCTCAAGACTACCTCAACGCCGGATCTCAAGAAGCAGTGGCGACAGTTGTTTGAGACCGAGCCGCCCGCCTTCAATCGCCGTTATCTCGAAAGCCGCCTCGCCTACCGCATCCAGGAACTCGCCTACGGTGGGCTGAAGCCCGAGACCGTGCGGCGGCTGGAGAGGCTGGGTGAGGAACTGGACGGCGGCAGCAAGGCGAAGCGGCAGACACGGGCAGACAGCAGGCCGATTTCCGGCACGCGCCTCATCCGCGAGTATCAGGGCATCGAGCATTGCGTCACGGTGCGTGACACTGACTTCGAATACCAGGGCCGCCCCTACAAGTCGCTCTCGGCCATTGCGCGTGCCATTACCGGCACACAGTGGAACGGCCTCACCTTCTTCGGCATCAAATCCGCGGCGAGGAAGCACGCATGACCAAGCCTACTGCCCGCAAGCTGCGCTGTGCGGTCTATACCCGCAAATCCTCCGAGGAAGGCCTCGAGCAGGAGTTCAACAGCCTCGACGCCCAGCGCGAGGCCTGCGAGGCCTATATCGCCAGTCAGCGCTCGGAAGGCTGGGTGCTGGTCCGCGACCAGTATGATGATGGCGGCATCTCCGGCGGTACGCTGGAGCGCCCTGCCCTGCAGCGGCTGCTGTCCGACATCGAGGATGGACTGGTCGACGTGGTGGTGGTCTACAAGATCGACCGCCTGTCGCGATCGCTGATGGACTTCTCGAAGCTGGTCGAGGTGTTCGACCGCAACAATGTTACTTTCGTGAGCGTCACCCAGAGCTTCAACACCACCACCTCCATGGGGCGCCTCACCCTCAACATCCTGCTGTCCTTCGCCCAGTTCGAGCGCGAGGTGACGGCGGAGCGCATCCGGGACAAGGTCAGAGCCTCCCGCATGAAAGGCATCTTCATGGGCGGCACCCCGCCCTATGGCTACAAGCCGAAGGAACGGAAGCTCGTCATCGATGAGCAGGAAGCCAGAAGTTATCCGTCTTGGTCAAGGGGCGGTTTCGGTCCATGTTCGGTCATCCCTGATGAGAGCGTTTGCGAGGATCACCAGCTTGCGCATGACCGCGGCGATGGCGAGTTTGGCGGGCTTTCCGGCATTGACGAGGG